>CAYQRX010000295.1:0-3968 GCA_964419865.1 uncultured Hyphomonas sp.
GGTATAGGTCGCCGGGTTGGAGCGCGGCGTGCGCCCGATCGGCGACTGGTCTATGTCGATGACCTTGTCGAGATGCTGCAGCCCTTCGATGCTTTCATAGGGCGCAGGCGCATCCGAGGCACCGTTCAGCTTGCGGGCAAGGGCCTTGTAGAGCGTCTCGATCACAAGCGTGGACTTGCCGCCGCCCGAGACGCCGGTGATCGCGGTAAAGGTTGCCAGCGGGATCGAGGCGGTGACATTTTTCAGGTTGTTGCCGGTCGCCCCCTTCAGCGTCACGCGGCGCGAGCCCTTGACCACGGGGCGCCGCTTCGGCACCGCAATCTCGCGCGTGCCGTTGAGATAATCCGCCGTCAGACTTTTCGGATTGGCGATCACGTCTTCCGGCGTGCCCGAAGCGATGATCTCGCCGCCATGCACGCCGGCGGCCGGGCCCATATCGATGACATGGTCGGCGGTCAGGATCGCGTCCTCGTCATGCTCCACCACGATGACCGAGTTGCCGAGATCGCGCAGGCGTTTCAGCGTCTCGAGCAGGCGTTCATTGTCGCGCTGGTGGAGGCCGATGGAAGGCTCGTCCAGCACATAGAGCACGCCGGTGAGGCCCGAGCCGATCTGGCTGGCAAGCCGGATGCGCTGGCTTTCCCCGCCTGAGAGCGTGCCCGAGGCGCGGTTCAGCGTCAGGTATTCGAGGCCGACATCATTGAGGAAGATCAGCCGGTCGTTGATCTCCTTCAGGATGCGGCCGGCGATCTCGTTCTGTTGTTTCGTCAGCGATTTATGCACGCCGGCGAACCAGTCGCCCGCCTTGCGGATCGAGAATTCTCCGGCCTCGGAAATATCCAGCCCGGCGATCTTCACGGCCAGCGCCTGCGGCTTCAGGCGCTTGCCGCCGCAATCCGGGCAGGGCGCGGCCGACTGGAACTTGCCGATTTCCTCGCGCACCCAGGCCGAGTCCGTCTCGCGGTAGCGCCGGTCGAGATTGGGGATCACGCCCTCGAAGGTCTTCTTGACCTTGTAGCTGCGCATCCCGTCATCATAGACGAACTGGATTTCCTCGTCCCCCGTGCCGTAGAGGATGATGTCCTGGACCTTTTCCGGCAGCCTGTTCCAGGGCTTGCCGAGATCGAAGCGGTAATGCGTGGAGAGCGCCTGCAGGGTCTGCGTCTGATAGGGCGAGGTGGATTTTGCCCAGGGCGCAATCGCGCCGTTCAGGAGGTCAAGATCCTTGTCCGGAACAACCAGCGCCGGGTCGATCTTCAGTTGCTCGCCGAGGCCGTCACAGGTCGGGCAGGCGCCGAAGGGATTGTTGAAGGAGAAAAGGCGCGGCTCGATCTCCGGAATAGAAAAGCCGGAAACCGGACAGGCGAAATTGGCGCTGAAGGTGATGCGTTTCGGCTCGGTCTCGCCGGGCGCGATGTCGGCATACTCGGCGACCGCGATGCCCTGGGCGAGGCCGAGCGCCGTCTCGAAACTCTCCGCCAGGCGCTGTTCCATCCCGGCGCGCACGACGATCCGGTCGACCACAACATCGATGTCATGCTTGAATTTCTTGTCGAGCTTCGGCGGGTCTTCCAGCTCATGGAAGGCGCCGTTCACCTTGACGCGCTGAAACCCATTCTTGAGCAGCTCGGCAAATTCCTTGCGGAACTCGCCCTTCCGCCCCCGGACGATCGGGGCGAGCA
The DNA here is from genome assembly GCA_964419865.1 of uncultured Hyphomonas sp. Lineage (GTDB taxonomy): Bacteria > Pseudomonadota > Alphaproteobacteria > Caulobacterales > Hyphomonadaceae > Hyphomonas. The sequence goes on from CAYQRX010000295.1 coordinate 1,683, forward strand.
GGTAAAGCCGTGTGCCCTCTTCCAGTTCCATCGTCCGGTCGACCATCTGGCTGACCGTCTGGCTTTCGATCGGCAGGCCGGTGGCCGGCGAATAGGGAACGCCTGCGCGCGCCCAGAGCAGGCGCATATAGTCATAGATCTCTGTGACCGTGCCGACCGTCGAGCGCGGGTTACGGCTGGTCGTCTTCTGTTCGATGGAGATGGCCGGGGAGAGACCCTCGATGCTCTCCACATCCGGTTTCTGCATCAGCTCCAGGAACTGGCGCGCATAGGCCGACAGCGACTCGACATAGCGCCGCTGCCCCTCGGCATAGATCGTGTCGAAGGCGAGCGAGGATTTGCCCGAGCCCGACAGGCCGGTCATCACCACAAGCTGGCCGCGCGGAATGTCCACGTCGATATTCTTGAGATTGTGTTCCTTGGCGCCGCGCACGCGGATGAAGGGGGATTCGGCCATGGGGGATGGGTCGCTCAGCAGGTCTGGAAGGAGAAAAGGATCGAACGGTGCATATGTGTGGTTTGAGTCCGGCTTGACGACAAGAACAAAATGTGAACTTCTTTGCAAGCTGCTTTTAGGCGCGCGGCGGGGCGGTGGAATTCGGTCCCGGCAGGCGACACGGGGCGCATTGCAGAGTAGAACAACTCGAATCGGACTCGAAACAGAATTTCAGCGCGGAGGCCCTCATGGCGGGTTCAGTCAACAAGGTGATCCTGGTCGGCAATCTCGGGGCAGACCCGGAAGTGCGCCAGTTCCAGAATGGCGGCCAGGTGTGCAATCTGCGCATCGCAACCTCGGAAACCTGGCGCGACAAGGCCACCGGCGAGCGCAAGGAAAAGACCGAATGGCATTCGGTGGCGATCTTCTCCGAAGGCCTGATCCGGGTCGCGCAGAATTATCTGAAGAAAGGCTCCAAGGTCTATCTCGAGGGCAAGCTTCAGACCCGCAAATGGCAGGACAAGGACGGCAATGACCGCTACACGACCGAGGTCGTGCTGCAGGGCTTCGATGCGACGCTGGTTATGCTCGACGGGCGCGGCGAAGGCGCTGGCGGAGGGCGCGAGATGGGCTATTCCGGCGGCGGTGGGCGCCAGCAGCCGAGCGGGCCGAAAGAGAGCTTCAGCCAGGATCTCGACGACGAGATCCCCTTCTAGGGTGCGTTCATGGCGGCTGCCGGCCTGAGTCCGCGACGGGGTCTGATCGCTGGCCTGATGGGGCTGGCCGGGCTGGTCCTGTCGGCCTGCGCAACGCCGGTCTGCTGCGTGCCGGCGCCGGCGGTCAATCCGCTTGAACAGGCGCTGATGGAAGAAGGCGTCAGCCCGGCGGCCTCGGCGCTGGTGATCTACCGGCTGGAGGATGAAAAAGTCTGGGCCAGCGGCGGGGCGCGCATCCGCGAACGCTTCACACCGGCCTCGACCTCGAAAATTCCCCATACGCTGCTGGCGCTGGAGACCGGCGCCGTCACCGGCCCGGAGGAGCGCTTCGACTGGGACGGCGAGGTGCGCTTTGTCGAGACCTGGAATGAGGACCAGACCTTCGCCGATGCTTTCCGGCGCTCGACGGTGTGGATCTACCAGATCGTCGTGCCCCGCATCGGGGCGGCGCGGCTCACCGAGGGCTTGGCTGCCTTCCACTATGGCAATGGCGATATCGGCGGGCCGGAGGTTATCGACCGCTACTGGCTGGAAGGCCCGCTGGCGATTTCGGCGACCGAACAGGTCGAATTCCTTGCCCGCCTCGCCCGGCGCACCCTGCCGCTCTCGGCGAAGACCTATGAGACGGCCGTGCCGCTGATGATGCTCGCGCAGGGCGAAGGCTGGACGCTTTACGGCAAGACCGGCTGGAAGAGCGTGCCGGGCGAGATGGATATCGGCTGGCTGGTCGGCTGGCTCGAACAGACCGGCGGCGAGGCCCCCGGCACCTACGCCTTCGCCCTCAACATGGACATGCCCGCCGGCCTCCGCGACGCCCCCAAACGCCGCCCCGCCGTGGAACGCGCGCTGCGGGCGATCGGGGCGCTGCCGGCCGAATAGGGCTCACGGCCGGTAAATCTCCACAATCGCGCTCGTCTCGTTGCCGCCGACTTTCAGGGCGCCGCCGATGACATGGATGGCGCCATCCAGCGCCACCGCGCCGAGGCCGTGGCGGGGGTGGGGCATGGGGGCAATCGCGTCCCAGGCATCGCTGGCCGGGTCATAGACCCAGGTTTCGGGGTAGACCCCGCCGCCATCATTGAAGAATTCGCCGCCGAAGGCGTAGAGCTTTCCGCCCCGATGCCGCAGGCGCAG
>CAYQRX010000296.1:0-3956 GCA_964419865.1 uncultured Hyphomonas sp.
CAGCCGCTCGCACATCTGGCGGCCCCGGCTCTCGGCGCGGTCGCGGTGGACGAGCATGGCGAGGGCGTCGACGGGTTCCTCGTTGACGAGGATCTGCAGCTTGACGAGATTCTCCGCGCGGTGGCCGATGAGGGTATAGTCAAAGCTCGCATAGCCGCGCGAGATGGATTTCAGCCGGTCGTAAAAGTCGAACACCACCTCGTTGAGGGGCAGTTCGTATTTCACGCAGGCTCGTCCGCCCACATACGATAGCTCGGTCTGAATGCCGCGGCGGTCCTGGCAGAGTTTGAGGATCGAGCCGAGATATTCGTCGGGCGTGTAGATGGTCGCGGCAATCCACGGCTCGCGGATTTCGGAGATGCGCACCACGTCCGGCATGTCGGCGGGGTTGTGCAACTCGATCTCGGTGCCGTCGGTCATGGAGAGCTGATAGACCACGCTCGGCGCCGTCGCGATCAGATCGAGGTCGAACTCGCGGGAGAGCCGCTCCTGGATGATCTCGAGGTGGAGCAGGCCGAGGAAGCCGCAGCGGAAGCCCATGCCGAGCGCGGCGGAGGTTTCCATCTCCCAGGTGAAGGAGGCGTCGTTGAGGCGCAGCTTGCCCATCGCGGCGCGCAGGTCGTCGAAGTCGCCGGCATCCATCGGGAAGAGGCCGCAGAAGACGACCGGCTGCACGTCCTTGTAGCCGGGCAGGGCCTTGTCTGTCGGTCGTTTGTCTTCGGTGATCGTGTCGCCGATGGAGCAGTCGCCGACTTCCTTGATCGAGGCGACAAAATAGCCGACTTCGCCGGGGCCGAGGGCATCGGTTTCGGTGAGCTTGGGGTTGAAGGTGCCGACCTTGTCGATCTCGTAGACGCCGCCGGTGCGCATCATGCGGACCTGCTGTTTCTTTTTCAGAACGCCGTCATGCACCCGCACGATGACGACAACGCCGAGATAGGGGTCGTAATAGGCGTCCACGAGGGCGGCTTTCAGCGGGGCGGCAGGATCGCCGGATTTCGGCGGGGGCAGGCGGGTGACGATGGCTTCGAGGACATCTGGAATGCCGAGGCCAGTCTTGGCTGAAATCTGGACCGCGTCGGAGGCGTCAAGGCCGATGATGTCCTCGATCTGCTCCTTGACCCGGTCGACATCGGCCGCCGGCAGGTCGATCTTGTTGAGGACCGGAACGATTTCGTGGTTCTGGTCGATGGCTTGGTAGACGTTGGCGAGCGTCTGGGCTTCCACGCCCTGGGAGGCATCCACCACCAGCAGCGAACCTTCGCAGGCAGCGAGGCAGCGGGAGACTTCATAGGCAAAGTCGACGTGTCCGGGCGTGTCCATAAGGTTCAGGACGTAGTCTTCACCATCTTTGGCGGTGTATTTCAGGCGCACGGTTTGGGCCTTGATAGTGATGCCGCGCTCCTTCTCGATGTCCATCGAGTCGAGCACCTGTTCGCTCATCTCACGGTCTGAGAGGCCGCCACAGGCCTGGATCAGCCGGTCAGCAAGGGTCGATTTCCCATGGTCGATATGGGCGATGATGGAAAAATTACGGATTCGGTCGCGGGGTGTCATGGGCGGCATATAGCTGGCTGCAGAGGGCTGGGAAAGTGGGCTGGCGCGGCAGGCCGGCCGATTCGCCGCGAACCGGTCGGTCATCTGTCCTGTTGCTTTCGCCCGGCGGCAAAACTAGCGATAATGCAAAACAGCAGGCAGGAGTTTGCGATGCGTTACGGGTTCAGAGCGATCTTGATTGGCCTGGCCGCTGCCGGGCTGGCAGCCTGCGCACCGGCTGATGGGGATGTCGACGGAAAGGTCGAGCCGCCGCCGGTGGGACCTATGGCAGGCGAGGAGGTCAGCGTGGAAGAGTTTGAAATGCCGGACATGCCATCGGCTGAAGAAGCCGCTGCGGCGGCTGCGGAGGCGCAGGCCAAGGCCGAAGAAGGCGTGATATATGCCGGCGCCGACAAGAATGGTGGGTCCGTCAGCTTGTCGGCTGGCGAGGTATTGCGTGTTGAACTCCTTACGGTGCCGACAGCCGGCTATGTCTGGCAGATCGTGGAAAAGCCGGATTTTCTGAACCTCGTCGCCGAGAACACCCGTCCGACGGACCCGGCCTATCAGAACCTGCCGGGCTTCACGGGCGGCAATCATTTCATGAGCTTTGACCTTGAGGCCCGCTCTGAAGGGACCGGGATCGTTCGTCTCATGGAAGGCCGCCCCTGGGAGACCGATGAGCCGCCAGAGGGCACATATGAGCTGACCGTCACCGTGACGGCTGCGGAGTGAGCGGCCTTGGCTGACACCCAGAATGCCCCGCCGAAGACCGGCATCACGGCAGACGGCTTTCTGACGGACAGCTGGTATCTGGCGGCGCCTTCGTCCGAGCTGAAGGCGGGTCAGCAAAAGCGGGTCATGATGCTCGGCGAGCCGGTCGTGATCGGGCGGACGCCTGCGGGTGAGGCCTTCGCACTGCGGGACATCTGCCCGCACCGGCTGGTGCCTCTGTCGGCCGGACAACAGGTGGAAACGGGTGGGGAATGGACGCTGCAATGCCCCTATCATGGCTGGCGGTTCGGCACGGATGGTGGTTGCCGGCTCATGCCGAGCCTGACCGAAGACAGCCCTTATGACCCGGCGAAGGTGAAAGTACGCCGCTATCCGGTGCATGAGGCGAACGGGGCAGTATATCTCTATGTCGCGCATGATCCGCGGACGGGCAGCGAGCCGGCCGTGCCGCCGCCGGATTTCGGGCGGCTGCCCGACAGGCCCAAATTCGTCATCCACGATCTTTTCAGTGCCCATATGGACGATGCCGTCGTCGGGCTGATGGACCCGGCGCATGTGCCCTTCGTGCATAATCAATGGTGGTGGCGCCCACCCTCTGCGGGACTGAAGCTGAAGGAGAAACCCTTCGTGCCGACCGAACGGGGCTGGGCGATCGACCGGCATGCGCCATCGTCCAATTCCAAGCTGTATCGCTGGGTATTCGGCGGCGATGTGATGACCGAGATCCGCTTTCAGCTTCCCGGCTATCGCTGGGAGATCATTTCCAACAACGCCGCGCGCCTTCTGACGCTGACCTGCCTGACCCCGGAGGCGCCGAAACGCACCCGCATTACCCAGTTCACCTGGTGGACCGGCGCCCCGCTTCTGAACCTTGCGATCCCGGTGGCCAAGCGGATGGGCAGGACCTTCCTCGCCCAGGACGGGCGCATGGTGGACCTGCAGAATGAGGGTATGGCGCATCAGAAAGCGATGCTCTGGATCGACGATATCGACGTGCAGGCGAAATGGTACCAGACCCTCAAGCGTGAATGGACAAATGCCCGCAGCGAGGAACGTGATTTCGCCAATCCGATTCAGCCGCGCGTCCTCAGGTGGATGAGCTGAAGCCGCCTCTGCCATGAAATTGCCCCGGAAAAAGAGCAGACTTCAGACTGGCCGGTAAGGGCCATCGCGCCATCTTACGGCCCGCGCCTCGCGCTCCCTACTCCTGAGGCGCCAGATCAGGAAGGACAGCTCTTATGAGATCAACAGTATTTGCTGCAGCGGCCTGCGCCCTTGCGCTCGGTGCCTGCGCCCCCGCGGCCGACGAGCCGACGCCTGCGGTGACCCCGCCTCCGGTCGAAGAGGTTGTCGCCGCCCTCGAAGCCGAGATGCCGGAGCCGGCAGCCGCCGAGACCATCGTGGACATCGCGGCGGCCAATCCGGACTTTTCAACCCTCGTGGCAGCGCTCGACGCGGCCGGTCTCACTGCGACTTTAGCCAGCCCCGGCCCCTATACCGTCTTCGCGCCGACCAATGCAGCCTTTGCTGCGCTGCCGGATGGCACACTCGATAGCCTGCTGCTGCCGGACAACCGCGAGCAGTTGACCCGGATTCTGACCTATCATGTCGTTGCGGGCAAAGTGATGGCTGCGGATGTGCCGCCCGCGGATGCCGGTATCGCCACCTCGACGGCGTCGTCAACA
>CAYQRX010000297.1:0-3947 GCA_964419865.1 uncultured Hyphomonas sp.
TTGGCCATCCCTACGGCATGTCGGGCGCGCGCATGACCGGCCATGCGCTGATCGAGGGCAAGCGGCGCGGCGCGCGCTATGTCGTCGTCACCATGTGCGTCGGCGGCGGCATGGGCGCGGCCGGCCTGTTCGAGGTGAACTGAGCGCATGGCGGCCCGTCGCATCCGCTTTCCGTTCGATGGGCCGCCCCGGCACGGCGAGGCGGTCGAGATCGCCGAAGGGATGCTGTGGGCGCGCCTGCCGCTTCCCTTCCGGCTCGACCATGTCAACGTCTATCTGATCGAGGACGAGGGCGGCTGGACCGTCATCGACACCGGGGCCAGCCACCCGCTGTGCACCGGCGCGTGGGAGGCGCTGCTGTCGGGGCCGCTCGCCGGCTCGCGGCTGTCGCGCGTCGTCGTTACCCATTTCCACCCCGACCATGTCGGTCTTGCGGGCTGGATTTGCGCGCGGTATGGGGCGGCGCTCCTCACCACGCGGACCTGTCGCGACACCACCCGCCGGCTGCTCGCCGTGCCGCCGGCGGAGGCGGAGTGGGCCGCCTTCTACATCCGCGGTGGTATGGATCCCGAGCTCGCCCGCACCATCGGCTCCTACGCCACCGGCTACGAGGACTTCGTGACGCCGCTGCCGCAGGAGATGGCACTCGTCGACGAGGGCGACGTGGTGTCGATCGGAGGTCGCGATTTCCGCGCGCTGCTCACCGACGGCCATGCCGAAAACCAGCTGACGCTCCATTGTGCCGATGCCGGCGTCTATTTCTCCGCCGATCAGGTGCTCGCACGCATCACGCCGCATGTCGGGGTCGAGCCGTCGAACATCGATGCGGATACGCTGGGCGCCTTCCTTGCGGCGGCACGGCGCCTCGGCGCGGAATTCCCCGCCGACGTACTTGTCGCGCCGGGTCACGAACTGCCGTTCCGCGACCTTGCCGCGCGCTGCAACGATCTCGTCGGCCATCATGTGGCGCGCTGCCGGGCCATTCTCGATGCCTGCGCGATGGCGCCGCGCTCGGTGATCGAGATGCTGCCGGCGCTGTTCAGCCGTGACCTCGACCAGACCGCCATGTCCTTCGCCCATGGCGAAGCGCGCGCCCACCTCAACTTTCTCACAGCACGCGAGATACTGAGCCTGTCGCCCGGCGCGGACGGAATCGATCGATGGGTGGCGTCCCGCCCTCCGGGATATCTCGAGGAGGTCGTTGCAGCTTTCAGGACCTGATATTTGACTGGAGATATATGATGAGCAGCTTCAAGGGACGGGTTGCGATAGTTACAGGAGCCGGCGCGGGCCTTGGCAGGAGTCACGCGCTCGGGCTTGCGAAGGCCGGCGCGAAGGTGGCGGTAACGGACGTTTCCGAGGCTGCGGCCCGCGCCGTCGCCGGCGAAATCGCGGCTGCGGGAGGCGAAGCAATCGGCCTGGCGGCAGACGTGGCCGACTACGCTGCGGTAACGCGGATGGTCGATGCGGTGCGTGCCCGCTGGGAGGCAGTGGACATCCTTGTCAACAATGCCGGCATCCTGCGGGACAGGAGCTTCGGCAAGCTGGAGCCCGCCGACTTCGATATCGTGCTGAAGGTTCACCTGACCGGCAGCTACAACTGCGCCCGCGCGGTGTGGAACCACATGCGCGAACGCCGCTACGGGCGTATCCTGTTCACCTCCTCGGCTTCGGGAATCTACGGCAATTTCGGCCAGGCGAATTACGGCGCGGCCAAGGCGGGCATGATCGGGTTGATGAACGTCCTCCACATCGAGGGAGCGAAATACGACATCCGTGTCAACACGCTGCTGCCGACCGCGGCCACGCAGATGACCGAAGGCCTGATCCCCGAACAGATCGCCGCTGTGCTGGCGCCGGAGACCGTCACGCCGGCGGTGCTCTATCTTGTCGGCGAGGACGCCCCCGCGCGGATGATCATGGGGGCAGGCGGCGGTGTGTATGCGGTCACGCACATCCTCGAGACGGAAGGTGTCTACCTGCCTGAGGCCGACCGTACACCGGAGACCATCGCTGCGCACATCTCCCGGATATCGGACATCGCGACAGCGCGCCCGTTTGACGGCGCCTTCGAGCAAACCATGCGCTTCGCGACGAAGGCTGTGCGGGCGCGGGGCATCGACTTGCCCCGCGAGGAGACGCCGTGAAAGGAAGCGGGCGCATCGGCGGGATATCGACCGGGTCGGCGATGAAGGACACCCTTTGGAAAGAGCCACGTCCGAACACTGTATCACGATGACCGAGGCAGAACGACCATGCATGATACTCGAGACATATCCGGTCAGCCCGTTCCCGAGCCGGATAGCTGGACATATGAGGCCGATGTCGTCGTTCTAGGCAGCGGCGGCGCCGGAATGCTCGCTGCGATAGAAGCGGCGGAGATGGATGTCCGCACCGTCGTTCTGGAGGGGCAGCCGGAACTTGGCGGATCTACCAGGCTATCGGGCGGCTACGTCTCGCTTTGCGAGACCGAACTGGTCTCTGGCCGCAGGGAGGCGCTGCTTGAGGATCTCGATGAGGCTCACCATCACGACAGCCATTTTGAACTGTCGCGCGTATATGTGGACAGCGCTGCCGACACCTATCGTCGCCTCCAGGAGCTGGGTGTCGAATTTGTCGGCACGATGCAGTTCGCCCATATGAGCCAGCCATGGGCCCATGAACCCGGCGGTATCGGCGGCGGCGCAGAGATCATCGGCAAGCTCCAACAGGCTGCCGTCCGCCGTCAGGTGGAGTTCCGTGCTTCCACCAGGGCGACGGCGCTGGTGATGAACGCTGCCGGACGAATCGTGGGGGTGGTCGCACAAACCGCTTCAGGGCAGCAGAGCTTTCATGCCCGCAAGGCTGTCGTGCTGGCGACCGGGGGCTTTACCCGGAATCCGGATCTCATCAAACGATACGGGCGCGAGGAAGCCGCCAAATTCCTGCCCATTACGGGCAAGGGTTCGTTGGGCGACGGTCTCAAGCTGGGACTGGGCGTCGAGGCGGCCACCTCCTATCTGGAAGTCGGCATCGCCCCCACCGGGCCGGTCGATCCCGTCAGCGGCGGCGCCTCGCTGGTGAATTACAAAGGCGCCATCCTGGTCAACAAGGAAGGGAAGCGGTTTTGCAGGGAGTCGGACGTCTATCTCGACCTCTCCTGGGCCGGGGTTCGTCAGACCGGGCAGTTGATGATCCAAGTCTACGACAGCGAGATTCGCGCCGATTATTTGAACTGGCGCCTGTCCTCGATCCTTGGCCAGTGCCAGGAACACTCCGCATCCACGATGGAGCAACTCGCTGCCAGGCTCAGCGCGGTGTGCGGGATGGACGCTGCCGCCCTGGTCGAGACCGTGGCAGGCTATAACCGCTACGTCGACAACGGATATGATCCGGATTTCGGGCGCGGCAATCTCGTGGGCTCGGCCGGCGCCTTGCGGCGGATCGAGAAGAGTCCTTTTTTCGCGACGGTACTCAAGCCGGGCACAACTCACTTCAACGGCGGCCTGCGCGTCAACCGCAACATGCAGGTGCTGCGCAAAAACGGCGATGTCATCCCCGGGCTTTACGCTGCAGGCGAGATCACCGGGGGATTCCACGGAACGGGTTATATGTCGGGAACATTCGTCGGAAGCGCCCTGATATTCGGACGCATCGCAGGAAAGAACGCCGCCGATGAACGCCGGGCGTGGGGCGAACAAGAAGCCGGAAACATGGATGTTTCAGTGCTTTCCTGATTGCCTTTCGCAGGCGATAGGGCTTGCGTGAAGGTAGCGGGCGGCATCTCCTTGCCGACGCCGGTTCCTTCCGCAAGCGGGACCGGAACGCCAGCGGCGGCCGCGCGTCGCAATTGCCCGGCGATCGTCCCGGTCGGTCCCGGTTGACATCAGGCGGATGTGGTCTGCCCCCTGAAAAGTTCTCTAATCGCATTGGTCAAGCTGGTTGATCAGGCTTTGCGCACACGCCGG
>CAYQRX010000298.1:0-3940 GCA_964419865.1 uncultured Hyphomonas sp.
AGCCATGGCCGGCGTCTGGCTGGTCGCATCTGGCGTTCCGTTCGGCCTCGCGCTGGTCGTCGCGCCGGTGGGGGTGGGACTGATCGGCGTGCTGATCGACTGGGCGATCCTTGCCCGGATCCGCGATCGTCCGATGGTGGACAGCCTGCTTCTGACCTTCGGCCTGGCGCTGCTCATCACCGGGATTCTCTATGAACTTGGCGGTCGCAATGTCCAGATCATGCCCATCCCCCAGGTCTTGGGCGGCGTGATCTCGATGGGTGGCATCAGCCTGCCGGCCTACCGCATCTTCGTCTCGATCTTGGCGGTGGCACTGACGGTTGCGCTGATCCTGTTCCTGAAGAACTCGAAATGGGGCTTGCGCGTGCGCGCCGCCAACGACGACCCCGAAATGGGCGCATGTATCGGCATCGACCGCGAGCGGCTGATGCACTCGGTCGTGGGGGTCAGCGCAGCACTGGCCGCTGCGTCCGGAGTCGCGGCCGCGCCGATCTTCACCGCCCATGCGGTGGTCGGCGACAAGATCCTGATCCTGGCCTTCATGACGGTCATTCTCGGTGGTCTCGGCAGCTTGCGTGGGGCGGTGGTCGCCGCCTACGTCGTCGGCCTGATCCTTGTCTTCGGCGAGGGCTATTTCGGCGGCCAGTTGGCGCTGATGCTGCTGTTCATCATGGTCATGGCGATGCTGATCAACTGGCCGCGCGGATTTTTCGGCGAAGGGAGAACGGAATGACCGGAGCAACCCTATCAGAGCGCCGCACGCGCAGCCGGGGCGGGCTGATCGGCTTGGCCATCGTCGCGCTGGCCGGCATCGTCCTGCCTTTTGCGAGTGCGGGCCAGCCGTTTCTGCTGATGCTGGCATCGCATGCCCTGATCGCGGCAATCCTCGCGCTCAGCCTAGACATGCTGACCGGCAATACCGGATTGCTGTCTTTCGGACATGCCGCCTGGTTCGGCTTCGGCTCATACGTCGCGGGGCTGCTGTCGAAAAGCGCCAGTTCCGACATTGTCGTGCTGAGCCTGCTGACGCTGGCAGCCACGGTCCTGGTTGCCGGGGTCATCGGGGCGGTTCTGGTGCGCCAGATCGGCAAGACCTTCGCCATCCTGACCCTTGCGCTCAGCCAGATCATGTTTGCCATCGTCTTCGTCTTCTCCGACATCACCGGGGGCGAGGACGGGCTGCACGGCATTCCCATGGCCACGTTCCTCGGGATGCAGATCGTCAGCCCGACCACCTGGTATGCAATTCTGCTGGTTGCGCTGCTGCTAGCGCTGGCGGGGGCGTTGCATCTGCGCCGCTCGCCGCTCGGCCGGGCCTGGCTGGCCATCCGTGAGAACGGTGAGCGGGCACGCTTCATCGGCATGAACGTCAACAAGCTGAAGCTGATGTCCTATGTTATCTCGGCCGGGCTCGCCTCTCTTGCCGGTGTTTTGTTCGTGCTGTTCAACGGTGCTACCTCGCCCGATCTGCTGCACTGGCTCGAGTCGGGCAAGGTGCTGATGTATGTCGTCCTCGGCGGCGTCGGCACCATCTTCGGCCCGGTGATCGGTGCGGTGGTCTTCACGCTGGCCGAACATTACGTCAGCACCTTTACCGATGCCTGGCTGATCTATTTCGGCGCGCTTTTCGTGCTGATCGTCATCGTCGCGCCGGGCGGGCTGTTCGGTGGCGCGGCGCGGATCGCCGAACGCCTGTCGGCCCGTAAGTCGGGACGGAGGACCGCGCAATGATCATCCTGGAAGTCAGTGAACTGACCAAGCATTTCGGTGGGTTGAAGGCGGTGAACGGGGTGAACCTGCGGGTGCAGCGGGGATCGATCCACTCGATCATCGGGCCGAATGGCGCGGGCAAGACCACGTTGTTCAACCTCATCACCGGCTCGATCCGTCCCATGTCCGGCACCGTCCTGTTCGAAGGGCAGGACATCACCGGCTGGCCGCCCGAGCGGCTGGCGCGCGGCGGGGTTGCCCGCACGTTCCAGCGCACCAGCATCTTCATGGACCTGCCGGTGCTGGAGAACGTCATGCTGGCGATCCGGTCGCGCGAAGGGCGCTCTGCCGCGCTATGGCAGTCGCACCAGCACGAGGACGAGGACGCCGACGAGGCGCGGGGTATCCTTGCCAGCGTCGGGCTGCGCGGGCGCGAGGATGCGAAGGCCGGAATGCTGGCGCATGGCTATCAGCGCGCGCTGGACATCGCCATCGGCCTTGCGCTGAAGCCGCGGCTGATCCTGATGGACGAACCACTGGCCGGCATGTCGCGCGGCGACCGCGAGACCATCGCCTCGCTGATCACCCTGCTGCGCGATACCATGGGCCTGACCATCATCGTGGTCGAGCATGACGTGGGCATGATCATGCGGCTGTCCGACCGGATCACCGTCATGCAGCACGGCACCGTCATCGCCGATGCCCCGCCCGAGGAAATCCGCGGCAACGAGGCCGTCCGTCAAGCCTATCTGCATGGGAGTTTCGCGGAATGAACGCCGTGCTTCGCTACGACAACCTGTCGGCTTTCTATGGCGTCAGCCAGATCCTGCACGGGCTCAGCTTCGACGTGCCGGCCGCTTCGGTGACCTGCCTTCTGGGCCTGAACGGCATGGGCAAGACCACGACGCTGCGCGCCACCATGGGGCTGGTTGACCGGACCGAGGGCCGGATCACCCTGAACGGCCGGGAAGTGACCGGCCCGACCTTTCGCCGCGCCCAGATGGGGGTGACGCTGGTGCCCGAGGATCGCAAGGTCTTTGCCAATCTGACGGTCGAGGAAAACCTGGAAGTCGCGCGCCGGCCGACCGGATCGGGGCAGGACTTCACCATTGCCGAGGCGGTCGAGATCTTTCCCCGCCTGGGCGAGCGGATGGGCCAGAAGGCCGGCACGATGAGCGGCGGCGAGCAGCAGATGCTGGTCGTGGCCCGCGCCATGCTGGCCAACCCGGCCTACATGATGCTGGACGAGCCGACCGAGGGCCTGTCGCCCAGCTATGTCGGCGCCATCGCCCAATCCATCGAAGAGGCGCGCAAGCGCGGCATCGGGGTCATCCTGGTCGAACAGAGCATCCCGCTGGCGCTTTCGGTCGGGGATGCCTTCCACATTGTCGAGAACGGCCAGATCAGCCGCAGCTACACGCGCGATGAGGCGCTGGCGGATCGGGAAGGGCTGGAGCGGATGCTGACGGTCGAGTGATCCGCACGGGCAAATATAAACGGGTTGAAACGGCGGCTGCCGCCATCGGGCACGGCTGCGCTTCACGGAACAATATTCAGGAACGAGATGAAAACCGAAATCGAATCCAAGGAACTTCTGGCGCGCTACGGGATCGAGACCACGCTGCCGGAACTGGCGGCCTCGCCGGAGGAGGCGCATGCCATCGTCGCGCGGATCGGCGCGCCCTGCGCGCTGAAGGTCGTCTCGGCCGATATCGTCCACAAGGTCGATGCTGGCGGTGTCCGCCTGTCGGTCACGGCGGAAGGGGCGGCGGATGCCTGGCGGTCGATCATGGACGCCTGCAGGGCCTCGTACCCTTCGGCGCGCATCGACGGCGTGCTGGTCGAGGAAATGGTGTCGGCGGGGCTTGAAGTCTTCATCGGCGGGCGGATCGATCCGGATTACGGGCCGGTAGTGCTGTTCGGCGCCGGCGGCAGCGGGGTAGAGCAACGCGGTAAGCCTGTTGCCGCGCTGGCGCCGCTGACGGAGACGGAGGCCCGGTCGATGATCGATGCGGCCTTCCCGGCCCCCTTCGCGGCCGAGGATGCGGTCGGCCGTGTCGCGCTGGTCCGCTGCCTGATGGCGGTGGGCGGGCCGGAGGGCATGCTGCTGAACGAGGACATCGCCGAGCTTGACATCAACCCGATCATCCTTTCCGGCGCCCGCGCGGTCGCGGTCGATGCGGTGGCGGGCGGCGAACGCCCTGCCGCCACTCCGCGCGGCGCGGCCGAG
>CAYQRX010000299.1:0-3939 GCA_964419865.1 uncultured Hyphomonas sp.
GCCATTATTTCGTGATTGCACCGGACGGCGGCGAGCCGGCCGGCCTCATTTCGGCAACCCGCGCCAGCCGCGAGCTTCCCTTCGAGATCGGCTACTGGCTGATGCCGCAGGCCTGGGGGCGCGGCTTCTGCACCGAGGCCGGGGCCGGGCTGATCCGCTGGCTGGAGAATACGCGCGCGGCGGCTGCGCTGGTGTCGGGCTATTTCGCCGATAATCCGGCCTCCGGCAAAGTCCTGCGCAAGCTCGGCTTCCTGCCCTGCGGACGCGCGCCGATGTTCTCCAAGGGACGCGGCGAAGCGGCCGATCATTTCATGATGGCGCGGATTGCGTGACTGGGCAGAGCCCCTTCTCCGCGCATGCGGGGAGAGGGGTTCGACACCGCACGCCCCTCCACCCCTTCCCCAAAACCCCATTCTGCGGCATGAGCCCCAAATGAAGTTCCTCGATCAGGCCAAGGTTTATATCCGCTCCGGCAGCGGCGGGGCGGGCTGTGTCTCGTTCCGGCGCGAGAAATTCATCGAATATGGCGGCCCCGATGGCGGCGATGGCGGGCGCGGCGGCGATGTCTGGATCGAAGCGGTCGAAGGCCTCAACACGCTGATCGACTTCCGCTACCAGCAGCATTTCAAGGCCAAGCGCGGTGGCCACGGCATGGGCAAGCAGCGCACAGGCGCACGCGGCGAGGATGTGACCCTCAAGGTTCCCGTCGGCACGCAGGTCTATGAGGAAGACCAGGAAACGATGATCGCCGACCTCACCGAGGTCGGCCAGCGCGTGCTGCTGGCGGCCGGCGGAAATGGCGGCTGGGGCAATCTGCGTTTCAAATCCTCCACCAACCAGTCCCCGCGCCGCTCCAATCCCGGCGAGGAAGGCGAGGAGCGCTGGATCTGGCTGCGCCTCAAGCTGATTGCCGATGCGGGCCTTGTCGGCCTGCCGAATGCCGGCAAATCGACCTTCCTGTCGGTGGCGACGGCGGCCAACCCGAAGATTGCGGATTATCCGTTCACAACGCTTCACCCCGGCCTCGGCGTGGTCGATCTCGGCCCGTCGACGCGCTTTGTCCTCGCCGATATTCCGGGCCTGATCGAAGGCGCGGCCGAAGGCGCCGGGCTCGGCCACCGCTTCCTCGGCCATGTCGAGCGCTGCAAGGTGCTGCTGCACCTGATCGACATTACGCAGGACGATCCGGCCGCGGCCTATCGCACCATCCGCGCCGAACTGGAGGCCTACGATCCCGCGCTCGCCGAGCGGCCGGAGATTGTCGCGCTCAACAAGATCGACGCGCTGACGCCCGAACTCGTCAAGGAACAGGCCAGGCTGCTGAAGAAGGCCTACAAAGGCAAACCGCTCCTCCTGTCGGGTGTCACCGGAGAAGGCGTGAAGGAAGCGCTCTACGCCATCGCAAAGCACCTCGGGATCGAAGACGAGGCGGCGGGCGGCAACTCAAAAACAGAGACGTCCACGGAAGATCCGTGGACGCCTGTGTGATTCGGATTCAGGCTGCTACCACGCGCCGCCTATTCGGCAGGAAGTGATGCATCTGCCCTGCGTTTCGGCCTGCTGATATCCTGAAAGGTCAGCATTTCAAACAGGCGAAGCGAGGCACCGTCATGGAAACCTGCCTCTTCCGGCGCCCGCGCGGGATTGCGGAACGTGCCGAACAGGATGTCAAACCACGGCACATCGCCATAATTGAAGGCATGCACATTCCGGCCATGGTGCAGCGCGTGGCTCTCCGGACGCGTAATGAAATAGCCAAGCCAGCGCGGTGTTCTGAGGTTCGCATGCTGGAACATCGCACAGAACGCAGCCAGAAGGCTGACGCTGACCGCGGCAACCGGTTCCAGACCGATGCCGCCGACAAGGGCAAGGCTGCCAACAAAGGCAAAGCCGGCAACATCAAGCGGATGAAACCAGAAGGCGCCCCAGATATCGACGCGTTCGGCGCTGTGATGCATCTGGTGGAACACACGCCACAAAGGCGTCAGCGAATGCATCGTCCGGTGCCAGGCATAGACGCCGAACTGCAGCAGCGTGAAGCCGAGCGCAATCTGCACCCAGACTGGAAGGCCGGACGCATCAAACAGCGTGAAGGCTCCGAGCACGCCGTCCCAGGCCAGCGGCGCTGTGAAGGCCACGCCTACATAGGCCGCAAAGGCGAGAATGCCGCGAAGTCGCCATCGCGGCGATGGTGTGAGCTGGCGGGCGGGCGCGAGCGTGTCGAGAAGGGCGAACGCCAGGAACATTGCGGCGAAGCACAGGATGAGGAAAGTCACGGGCATATCCTTTTGAAGATGATGAAGGGTTGGCGCTCAGTCCGTGAACTGGACGATCAGCGGCGCCTGCTCCGGCCGGAAATCGGGCTGGACCGGCAGGACCTCGAGGGTCTGCACGACACAGACACCCGCCGACAGGACGGCTACGACCATCTCGATCAATTGTTTCAGCTTCCGCATGGCGGGCTCCCGGAGTAGAGTTGACGGCGCCGCGTCCTGAACGAGCCGGGACAAGCGACATGTTCAGGAATGCGCCAGCCCTCGATCCTGCGACAGGACCAACGCCCGATGATGTGCCGATGATATTCCGATGATGCCTCCAGATCGCTCTGAGACGATCTCGCCGATCGATCTCGCCAGCACGCCGAGATTCCGGATTGGCCCGCTGACCATCGCGCCGTCGCTTCGCGAGGTCAGCGGCGCGGACTGGGCAGAGATCCTGGAGCCTCGCGTCATGCAGGTTCTCGTCGCGCTGTCAGCGCGCGCGTCAGAAGTCGTGACACGTGATGAACTTGTCACGCGTTGCTGGAACGGTCTCGCTGTGAGCGAGGACGCGATCCAGCGCTGTATCGGAAGGCTGCGGCGGCTTGCCCGCGACCGGGGCAGCTTCGAGATCGCGACCATCCCCCGCGTCGGTTACAGGCTTCTGCCGGATGAGGGGGCTGCGCATCCGGTGATGGCGGCGCCGGCGAGCCCGCCGGGCCACGCACAGACGTCCCCGGTCATCGTCGACGTGGAACCCTTCTCGATCCTGACAGAGGATGAGACCACGGGCAGCTTTGCCACGATACTGTTTGATGAAATTGTCATTGCCCTGACTCTGTGCCGGGACTTTGTTGTCCGCCTGGCGGGCCCGGCCCAGAAAGGAGGATACCGCCTTTCCGGCAGCCTCCGCCCGGCCGCGGGGCATATGCAGGCATCCCTGCGAATCGTGGACAGCGATGACGTTGTGGTCTTTGCGCGAAAGTTTGAAACAGGCTGGGCCGGCGAACCCGCTCCGAGCGAGGAGTTTGTCCTACAGGTGTCAGGGGCCCTCACCAGCGAAATACTCCGTACAGAAACTGAACGCGCGCTGCGAAAGTCATCAGACCTGACGGCTTGGGAGGCGGTGGTGCGGTCAGTGTCCGCCTATTCGAGCATCAATTCCGATAATCTAGACTTTGCGATCACGGAAGCCCGGCGCGCGCTTCGGATCGACCCCGGATATGCCGAGGCGCATGCCGCGCTCGCCAATGCACTGGCTGGCAAATTTGAGGTCTGCGGGGGACTCGACAAGGCGCTGGCCGAAGAAGCGGCGCGTGAGATCGACCTGGCCTTGAAACTGGGGCGCGACCGGCCGGACGTTCTCGCGCGCGCCGCGACGGCTTTGTCGATGATCGGGCGCTGCGAAGAGGCCCTGCCATATGCCGAGCGCGCCGTTGAGCTGAACCCCTGCGGCCCCATTGGCCATCTCTATCTCGGCCGCGTGCTCATGCGCAACGGCCGCCCCGAAAAGGCGGCCTTTCATCTGTCCCGGTTCGAGCAGTTGTCACCGAACTCGGCCCTGCGCTACTTCTCGACATTTCAGAGAAGCGTTGCCCTGTTCATGATGGGCAAGCTCGCCGAAGCCGCGACAACGCTAGACCAGGCTATCAGTCTGAACCCGGAGTATCCCTTTTCCTGG
>CAYQRX010000300.1:0-3932 GCA_964419865.1 uncultured Hyphomonas sp.
ACATGGCGCACGCCGACCATCACCGCCAGAATGCGCCGGGTCAGGCCGCGCGCCTTGATAGCGATGTCTCCATCCGGTGAGGGAGAGGGTGCCGCGGGCGAAATCACCGACGTATCTGCTGCGCCGTCATCCGCCCCGCCCGTGCGCCGCAGCAGGCTGACATAGGCATCCCCAACCGATCCGGTGCCGGTCCGCTCCATCAGCGCCTGCGGCGAGCCTTCTGCCAGAACATGACCGTCGTTCATCGCCACCAGGTGATCGAACAGCGCCGCTTCCTCCATATAGGCGGTCGAGACCAGCACGCTCATTTGCGGACGGTCCCTGCGAATGGCGTCGATCAGATCCCAGAACTGGCGGCGCGACAGCGGATCGACGCCGGTTGTCGGCTCGTCAAGCAGCAGGAAATCAGGGTCATGGATCAGTGCCGCGCACAGCCCGGTCTTCTGCTTCATCCCCCCCGAAAGCTTTCCTGCGGGACGGTCGAGGAAAGGAAACAGCCCGGTCGCCCGCGTCAGCCGCGCGATCCTCGCTGAACGATCAGCCCGCCCCAATCCAAACAGCTTGCCGAAGAATTCCAGGTTCTCGCGCACGGAAAGGTCATGGTAGAGATTCTTGCCCAGCCCCTGCGGCATGAAGGCCAGCCGGTTGCCTACCTCATTGCGATGGCGCGTGCTGCCCATGTCGCCGCCAAGGCAGGTGATGCCGCCTGCCTGCATACGCTTGGCACCGGCAACCAGCCCCATCAGCGTCGATTTGCCGACCCCGTCGGGGCCGATCAGCCCGACCATTCGCCCGGCGGGCAGGTCAAGCGAGACATCCTCAAGTGCCAGCACCTTGCCGTAGCGATGCGTGACGCCCTCCAGCCGCGCAACGGGTTCGGGCGTGGTCATGGCGTGTCTGCGCCGGCTGTAGTGGGCAGGTCGATCAACGACGGTGTCAAGCCCTCGGGCCAATCAGGCAGACGACCATCCGCATCCGCCAGCCGCACCCATACCACGCCGCGTACGCCGGTCTTGACCTGATCCATGCGCGCCTCGACCAATGCCGGCGGCACGCGCACCCGGATACGAAACATCAGGCTTTCGCGCTCGGTCAGGGTCTCGACCTGTCTGGGGGTGAACTGGGCTTGCGGCGAGACGAACATCACCTGAGCCGGCATCGCGCGATCCGGCATGATATCGGCCACGATCCGCGCCTCGTCACCGATCACCACCCGTGGTGCGTCAGAGGCAGGCAGGAAAAACTCCATATAGACATCTTCGAGACTAGCGAGCGTGAGGATCTTGCCGCCGGAGCCGATGATCTCGCCCGGCTGACCCAGCCGGTAAAGCACCCGTCCCGCGGCCTCGGCATGCAGCGTGGCATCGGCGATCCGGGTCGCGATCTCGTCGCGGGCGGCGGCCTCGGCATCAACCCCGCGCTCCCTCGCCTGAAGCGTTGCCCGCGCCGCCGCGAGCCCAGCCTCAGCTACGCTTACCTCGGTGCGTTTGATGTCCAGATTGGCTTGTGAGGTAATATCACGGCTGGCGAGCAACTCTGTCCGAGTCAGTTCGCTTTTCGCCAGCGCGAGACGCGCCTCGGCCTCTTCAGCCTGGGCCGTTGCCACGCCGACAGCGGCCTGCGCGCTTTCCACAGCCGCCTCGGCGCGGGCCAGTTGTGCACGCAACTCGGCCGTATCCATCACCGCAAGCACGTCGCCCTTGCCGACCCGGTTGCCCTCGCGCACGCGGATCTCCGCAATCCGCCCCGCCAGTCGCGGCGAAATGTCGATCAGGTCGGCCTCGATGCGGCCATTGCCGCGCGAAAACCCGTCCGGCGGCAGGTCCGAGCGCTTAAGAAGCACCGTCCAGGCGCCAAAGCCCATCAGTCCGGCCAGTACAAAGGCAAGAATGATCGTGGAAACGCGGCGGGTCATGGCCTCACCTCCTTGTGGTCCCCGACGTCACCGGGGGGGCGGGCCAGTTCCGGGCCACCTAAAACGCCCGTGCAATAGATGGCGAAAACCCGCGATGCATCGGCGCGCATCCTGGCCACATCGCCATGCAGCAAAAGCTGCACCACAAGGCCCTGGATCATACCCAGATAAAGCGTGGCCGCGGCCTCGACATCCAGATCCCGGCTCAGCGCGCCCTCGGCGACGCCTGCCGACAGAATCCGATGTAGCCGCGTGGCATAGTTTTCAAGCAGCACGCGTGCCATCTTTTTCGGCGCCGTATCACTCTCGCGCTGGAGCTGACCGAAGATCATCCGCGGCACGCCGGGATGTTCGGCGATGAAGTCGATATGCCCCAGAAACATCGACTTGAGCGCAGCCACAGGCTCGGCCTGCGCACCCGCCAGTCGGTCGATGCGCGCGAGCAGGCGGTCGGCCACCCACTCCATCACTCCCGACCATAGCGCGTCCTTGTTCGGGAAATGCTTGAACAGCGCCCCTTGCGTCAGGCGCATATGCGCGGCGACCTCGGTGGTGGTGATGGTTTCCGGATTGGCGTGTGCAGCCAGTTCCACAACCGCCTCGACCGCCTCGGCGCGGCGCTGCTCGGCGGGCAGATATTTTGCGCGCATGCTGGTTCCTTCGACAAGCGAGATCGATTTAAGTATGTGATTACTTCCTAGGGCCACGTCGGCATGGGGTCAATAAAAAAGGCCGATAAGGTGAACCTTTCCCACTCGAGAATTGCATGATACAGCGTGAAAAGTAATAGCATACTTGATTCTTGGGATAGATGAGACATGCCAAAGCAAGCCAAGTGTGAGAGCGCGGCCGAATCAGCATCCTCACAGCGTCACGCCACACCACGCGCCCTCACTATGGTCGCCGCTCTAAGCCTGTCGGTTGCGGCACACCCTGCGCTGGCCGACGTCATGAGCGCTACCGAGATCACCGAGCGGATCGTCGGCAAGGAACTTGTCGGGCGGCGCATGGGGATGAGGGTCCAATTGCGTTATGATGTCGGCGGCGCGGTCACGATCCGCGCCCCATTCTTTTCCGGAACGGGCAGTTGGCAACGCGATGGCGACCGGCTGTGCATGACCGTGACGGGCGGACCAAATCCCGGGACCTCATGCCATAGTTTCGAGGATCTCGGCGGCGGGCGGTTTCGCAACTCCGACGGCATGGTGCTGCAGGTGCAAAACTGAACGCGCAAGAGGATCGCGGAGGAAAACTACCGGGCAGAAGGATATGAAACATGATGCGCAACTGGATTTTCGGCGGCATCGCCATCGCCTTCGGACTCGCCACCGTCGCGGAGGGGGTAGCGTCCTCTTCGGTCGCGGCCCCGCACGTGCAGCGGCCGGCGACTTCGTGCCGCTCGTGTTGTGGGTCAATTTTCTGTCGGGATTTTTCTATGTTCTCGCCGGAGGAGCCATCCTCATGGCACGGCGCAGCGGGCTGATCCTCGCCCGTGCATTGGCTGGAGTGTTGCTGATGCTGTTTGGTTATTTTGTCGTGCATATCCTGCTGGGCGGCGCATGGGAGATGAGAACGCTGGGCGCAATGATCCTGCGCCTTGGCTTCTGGACTGCTGCCGCCTTGCTGGTCCGGCCACGGGCGGAAACGCCTCGACGGATCTGACCCGATCGCGACATCGAAGTCGGCGGAGGGGGCCGACTCGCCCCAATGATAGAAGAGGCGTGCCGAAACCCAGCCTGTTCAATTCACAATCTTCACTAACCCCATTACCGCGAGGTCTCAGAGTCCGTTTGGAAACGTTCAGTGTTTGATACGCCTGACGATTAGGCTTGCCATAGCGGCGTAGATCATGGCTTCGGAGACGTCGATGCGGGCTTCATAGTCCCGCACCAGGCGTCGGTATCGGGTGAGCCATCCGAAGGTGCGTTCGACGACCCATCGTCGCGGCAGGATCTTGAAGCCGGGATCATTGCGGCGAACGATCTCGACGACGAAGTCGAGAAAGGCGGCCTTGTCG
>CAYQRX010000301.1:0-3896 GCA_964419865.1 uncultured Hyphomonas sp.
GGTATGCTGGCAGCAGATGGCGTACGGCCGGGCGCGCCGAGAAGGGCGTCCCCGCCGCGCCGGCCGCCATCGCTGCGCAGACGCTCACCGCGGTCCATCCGGTCTCTTATCTGTCCGGACCCTACAACCGGAGCCGGAGAACGAGGCGCCGGCGAGGTGATGGCCCGCGGTGTTGAGGCAGGCGTATCGCTGCCGCCCGGACGGTCTGCGCCGCCGCGCCGCTGGCCATCACCTCTGGGACCGCCGCGAGCCGACGGATCGCCGCTGCGGCTGCCCTGCCAGTTTCCGCTGCCGCGCCGGGGATCGGTCGGGATGGATGCGCTGTCGGTGCGGGACGGGCCGCGCCCGTCTGTGCGCGGACCATCTCCGCCGCGGCGTGTCCGGTCACCAGGGCTCCAGGCGCGGTCGCGATCATCCGTGCGGCGGGCTGAGTCCTGGCCGCTGCGGTTTCCGTCTCTCCAGTTGCGGTCGCGGCCCCCATCACGCCCGTCGCCACGTCCGCGATCGTCGCGCCGCCAGTTTCCGTCCCGGCCGCCGCGATCGTAACCACCGCGCCCGCGCCCGTCATGTCCACCGCGCCAGTCGACGCTGCGCCGCCAGTCATCGCGATGGCCCCGGCGATGCCAGTGTTTGTGGTTCGATGACCAGTTCTTCTTCCAGTAGTTGTTGATGATCACCGGCCGCGGATGGACGCGGTAAATGTAGGAAACATAACGCGGCCCGCCGAACGGGCTCCAGGCAAACCCGTAGGGGTCGTAGCCCCAGCGCGGATCATAATAGCCAAACCGCCAATAGTCCGGCGAATAGCCATAGTGCTGCACGCTGATGCGCACCGAACTGGCATAGCCATAGTTCCAGCTGCCATGCCCATAGCTCTCATTATGGGCGTAGCGGATGTAGCCATAGTCATCGCGGGAGAACATGAGGCCGTGCTGGGCCTCGGTATATTCGAAGATCGGACGGATCGAGGAGACCTGGTTATTCAGGCCGAACCAGCCGAGATCGGGAACGTCTTCGCGGATGAACACGCAGCGCCCGGTGAAATTGTGATGTTCGCAAAGCTCCCACTGGCCGGCGAGGACCGCCACCGATCGGGCCCGGTCATTGAACGCCATGTCGTGCATCGAGGCGAAGGGATCGAAGGCCTCACGAACGTCGCCGGTGAAACCCTGCCCGCTGAAAAGCGCGATGGCAGCCGGCGGCTGGCCGTCATCATAGTAATATTCGTCGGCCAGGGCTGGCAGCGCCGTCACGGCCGGCAGCGAGAGGGCAAGCGCAAAGCGCCGGAACGAGACCCGCATGAGGGCTCCTTTCGTCCATTACGCTGTCAGAATGACACGGCCCACCTGAACGGTCCGCAACAAGTTCTGTTCATATTCGAGGGGTTAGCGCTCAGCCCGCGTCATCCGGATTCGCCCAGAGGGAGAGTTCAGGGATGACAATACGCCGGGCCTTGATGTCGATCACCGGCACGTCGGCGCGGGTGAAGGGCACATAGACGGTGGCCGGCGCGCCAGGGATCTCGATTTCGAGCAGGTCATCGGCGCCGTAATTCTGGACGGCTCGGACGCGCCCCTCCGGCGCCTCGCCAATCGTATAGACGGCCATACCGATGAGATCCTCGATATAGAACTCGTCCTCATCGGCTTCCGGAAGAGCGGCGCGCGGCACATGCAGCAGGCAGCCGCGCAGCGCGTCCCACTCTTCCTTCTGGCGGTTTTCCTTCGGGCGAACGATAAAATGCTCGTTGCCAGCCCGGGCCGAAACCGGTGTCAGCAGGACGGCTCCCGCCTCGTCGGTCAAGGGGCCATAGGTGAACAGGGCTTCGGGCTCAGCGGTGAAGCTTTTCACCCGCACCTCGCCACGAACGCCATGGGCGCCCTTCAGGACGCCCATGGGTATCAGCCGATCTTGTGTCTTGTCGCTCATCCGCCGCCCATTAGCGGCATAAGACGTCCGAGAGAATAGGGCCCGGTGCTTTATAGACCGCTTCGCGGAAGCCCTTGTCCTGACAGAAGCGCGTGGCGGCGCCCGTTCCGTCATTGATCCGGCGGCCATTGTAAGTCGGGGCCGGGAAGAACACAGATTGCTCACCCTCGAACCCGCCCCGTATGTCGCGGCCCGGACCGCCCGGGATCGGTGGCACCGGCCGGCGCCAGGGCCCCTCGCGGCGCACATCATAGCGGCGGAAGGAGGTGATCTTGTCATTGAGCCCGATCCGGCCGAGATCGCTGATCGAGGCATCCAGAAGCTCGCACTGTCCGCGATAGTCCGCATGCTCACAGACCAGCCATGTGCCGCGATTGACCATGATCGAGCTGGCGGTGTCGTTGAACCGGAATTTGGAGAAGTTCGCCTCCCCCTCATTGAAGCCGAGGAATGGCCCGCCGAAATTGCCGTCGGCAAAGAAGGCGATGTCATAGCTGCGCGGGCCCTTGTCATAGGGCGCGACCCTGGCCGACGAGATGCTGCCCGAGAGGTTCAGCTCGCCGAGATTACGCACCGTGCGATCGACATATTCACAGCGCCCGCGATAATTTCCGTCCTCACAGAGCAGCCAGACACCGCCGCGCACCTCGACGCTGCGGGCCCGGTCGTTGAAGCGGATGACATTGAAGTTCGGATGGTCGGTCGTGAGTTCAACGGATTGGCCGCGCAGATTGGTCTCCGAGTAAAGAATGATGCTCGGCGGGCCGGACGGGGTGTCCGGGCCCCGGCCCCCGCCGCGCTGGGCAAGGGCGGCCGGCGCGAAGGCGGCCAAGGTCAGGCTTGCGGCGAGAAACATGCGGGCCAGCGGCCGTGTCTTGGCATGGGTCAGCATAGGGCTACTCCTTTTGTCCTGCCCGCACTCCTCGCACGCTTTATCTGAACACTGTGTCATGCGCGCGTTGGCGACCATTCAGGCAGCAAGACGTTGAAAAGAAAAGACCGGCGCTCCGCATCGAACACCGGTCTTCTCAGGAGACAGTCTGCCTGGGGCTCAGCCTTCGCTGGCTTCCTCGGCCGGGGCTTCAGCCGGGGCCTCGGCGGCAGCCGCGAGGGCGGCGGCCTTGTCGGCGCGCTCCTTCGCGCGCTCCTGGGCCTTCTTGCCGGGCTCGCCTTTCTTGGGATTGTTGCCGGCGGTCCAAGTGGCCACCGGTTTGCCGTCAACCTCGATCTGCGACAGGAAGCGGGCAACACGGTCGGTCGGCTGGGCGCCTTTCCGGATCCAGTCGGCCGCCTTGGCCGCGTCGACCTTCACACGCTCGCCGGAGTCCTTGGCGAGGCGCGGATCATAGGTGCCGATCTTCTCGATGAAGCGGCCATCGCGCGGCGCGCGGGCGTCAGCCACGACGATCGAATAGAAGGGGCGTTTCTTCGAGCCGCCACGGGCCAGCCGGATTTTGAGTGACATCTTGGGTTCTCCTGTAAGTCTTGTCTCTCGGGGGGTTTTTACTCGGCCTCAAGGCCGCGGATCTGCTCATGATGGCGGATGACTTCCGCCACGATGAAATTGAGGAACTTCTCGGCAAAGGCCGGATCGAGCCCGGATTCGTTGGCGAGATGGCGCAGGCGCTCGATCTGCTGGGCCTCGCGGGATTTGTCCGCGGGCGGCATATTGTGCAGCGCCTTCAGCTTGCCGACTTCCTGGGTCAGCTTGAAACGCTCAGCCAGCGTATGAATCAGGATCGCATCGAGATTGTCGATGGAGCCGCGCAGCTGGTTAAGCTGGAACAGGGCAAGGGTGTGATCGGGATTGCTCATTTCTTCTTGGTCCCTCCTGGCAGTCCGGGAAGCGAGCCGCCGCCGAGGCCCGGCAGGCCGGAGCCGCTAAGCCCGGGCAGGCCGCCCGGCGGCAGCGCCGCCCCGCCCATCTTCGCGAGGTCGTTCTGCGAAAGGCCTGCGGCCTGAGCGGC
>CAYQRX010000302.1:0-3855 GCA_964419865.1 uncultured Hyphomonas sp.
TGGAGCGTGCCGGACGCGCCGAACGGATCGACCACCGGACGCTGGAGGAACAGGGCATCGAGCGGATGCCGACCACCCACAACGGCCCCGCCGTGACGGACATGCTGCGCAAGGGCCGACAGTCGGACGTGGCCGACCGGCAGGCCGAGCAGGCGGGCCAGTTTGACCAGGCGAAGCGGGAGGCGGCGGCCGCCGCAGTTGACCTGGCGAAAGTTCAGGCCATGCTTGACCAGGCGATTGAGGCCGCCGCGCACGAGTTGGCCGAGCAGAAGCGGCAGGCCGAGGCCAAGAGGCTGGAGGCCATGGATAGCCGCCGCTTGCTGGCAGAGGTGGCCCGCATGCGGGAGAAGCTGCCGAGTACGGAGCAACTGGCCGCGCAAGATCCACAGGTTCAGGCGACACGGCAGCGGTTCCAGCAGGTGCAGGAGCAGCAGAAGGTAGCCCAAGCCAAGGAGCAGAAGGCGTGGCGAGAGGCACAGGCATGGCGTAAGGCCAACCCGATCCGGACATGGCTGCACGATCATGGCCTGAAGTCGGGGCGATTGCGGGAACTGAACGACGCATGGATAGCGGCAGGCGACCGCGTGAAGGTGCTGGAGCAGGCAGAAACACAGGCGCACAAGGAGAGCCGCGAGGCGTGGCACTCCGCCGAGGTTCGGGCGAATGTCGAGCTATCTCCGCGGCGCATCGAGATCGAGGAATTGCACCGGCGGGCGCTGGAACGCCAGAAGGATGAGCGCCAACAGCAGCGCAGCCAGGGCAAGAGTGCCGGGCTGGTGGAACGGGAGTTCAAGGCGCTGGCCGCGAAGCGTGCCGTTCGCGCCAACGGCTACAGCGACCGTAGCGAGAACTGGGCAGAGAACACGCCGGAGCTACTGCGCCGGGTGGTCGATAAGTACAACAGCGAGCCGAAGGAAGTCCGGGAAATCAGGCTGCAAAAGCTGCTCCAAGACCCGAAAACCATGAGGGAACTGAGCGGCTTGATGGACGAGCGCAGGCAGAACATCGAGCAGAGCAACCAGCTAAGCCGATAGGCGACGCAACCCCGATAAAGCGGAACGCAACCCCGATGCAGGCGCGACGCAACAACGGATAAGCGCGACGCAACATCGACAAAGCGCCCCTCAACCGTCACACGTCCAGCCGGCCCTGCGGGTCGGGCACGAAGGAGAAGCGCAGGCTGTTCACGCTGCGCCCCTTCTTCACCTCCGTGAACTGCACCAGAAGATCGGCCTTCTCGCCCAGTTCCTTGATGGGCGGCAGGATGGCGTACCGCTTGATGTCTGCATAGCGGTAGCTCACTGGCACTTCCATGGCGTGTTTGAAGTCGTCCAGCGTGATCGCCAGAAAGCCGGTGTCTTTCTGCGTCATCAGCAGGCGTAGCAGGTTCACGCTGTAGGTGCTGCGCAGCCCTCTGGCCATCTCCAGCCGGTAGCGCACAAACTTGCTGCCGAGCATGAAAAGGTGGGTGGTCATGTCAGGGGAGAAACAGACCTCTGCCCAGCCCTCGCCCTCGTGGTAGGTGGCTTTCCAGACCCACGCCAGTTTGATGATTTTCTTGCCCTCGCGCCATGTGGCCCGACGGTCAAAGAGCTTGTCACATGCTGCTTTCAGCCCCTCGTATGCCGCAGTGGGCGTGCGGCCATCCTCGCCCGCCATCTCTGCCATCTGGGCGAACTCGTCAGCCGTGACGCGCACTTTCACGTACCCGTCGCGGGCATAGGCGTAGGGAGACTTTCGCGGGTCAATGCAGCGGGTGGCAAGCATCATCACGCGGGCTTCGTTCAGGGTCAGGCCGTGGGCACTCTGCGCCAGTGCGCGGGACATGGTGACGCTACCGCCGACCTCTCCCTCTGCCAGTGGCTCCGACTCTTGCTGGTGGCGAATGACAAGCGCATCTTCAACCTTCTTCGGACTGTTGCGGACGACCATGCTTCCCTCTGTGGACAGTGCTCGGATGTGCTCACCTTTGGCGAAAAGTGAGATGGATTGCAGTCATCATACATGGAAAAGGTGAGATAAAAAATACATCTCACCTTGTGGACTCTGCTCGGAATCTCTCACCTCTTGCTCGGAAAGTTTCACCTTTCGCTCGGAATCTCTCACCTTTCGCATTTCTCAAAACGGCTGAAACCCGCGCCAACACTGGCTTTCCGGGCTGTTACAAGTTCCCCTACAAAGGTATTTACAAAGGGTTTTACAAAAAAACGTGCGCGCATGCGTGACGCTGTGGGCAAACAGCCCTTTCAACAGCCCCGCTTGCGGGGCACGTGAACGACCCCGGCCAGCCTTCCGGCTTCGCCTCCGAGCTGGCAGGACGGCCCATGCGGGCCTACCGTGCTGCCTTCAGCGCGGAAAAGGGTCAGGGGAGTGCGGGCGCTGCGCCACGCGGCAAGCGGCAGAGGTGCAGGGATGCCCATTGCCACGGCCCTAGCGGGCCTACAGGCCGCGAGCGGCCTAAAGTCGGGGGGGTAGGGTCGGGTAGAGGTAAAAAACGCGCTGTAGCCCGTTTTGGGCCGTTTCCGCATGGGTCAGGGGGGTAGCGGGGGGAACGCCCGCTGTAGCCCGGCAGGGCCGGGCGTGGCCGCAGCGCCTGCGCTTGCGCTGGCTGGCCCCGCGTGACCAGGTGTTTGCCTGCCCCTGTCACTCCTCGCGGCTGGTGGCAGCGGTAGCCGCCCTTGTGGCGGCGTCCTTCTTCAGCTTCGGAAGTGGGCGGGCGGCTCCGCGCCATCGTCGTGGTCGTCCGGCAGGAAGCAGCCGCAGGCCATGAGTGCTTCGCACAGTGCCTGCTCTGCCTCTTCCTCGTCCGGGTAGCCGGCGCCCCGGCAGTAGTCCTCGTCGTTCTGGTAGATCACCCATGCCCACTGCCCGGACGCCGCCCGGTATGTCTCGCCCCGGTAGGTGTCCAGTTGGGCGCGGACCTTGGCCTCTGCCTCTGGCGAGGGTGTCAGGCCATCGAGGGCGAGCGATGCGCGGGCGAACTTCACGGCTTCTTCGGTCTTGCGGTCTGTCATGTCTTGGCGTCCTGAAGTCCAGATGGTGGCACAAGCACTTCTTCCGTGATCGGGTACAGGCCGAAAAGTGCGCGATCGCTGTTTCTGGTCAGGTGCTTGGCGAGCATTTCCGTGATGTTCGGGCCTGTCCACTGGTTGGAGTCCATCAGCGCAAGAACCGTAGCACCGACCAGCACCTTACGGCGGGTATCTTCGGCCCGTGCTTTCTTGCTCTCTTGGGCCTTCTTGCGTGCGTCTGCCTTGCGCTTTGCTGCCTTGGCCTGCTCAAGCTGTTTTTGCAGCTTCTGGATGCGTTCATCGTGACTTGTCGCCATGCCTGTTTTCCGGGTAAATAGTTGATCCTGAAGGAGCATTCTACCGGCAGCGGCAAGGGCGCACCAGTGGGGCAAAGGCTTCCCGGCCCGAGCGTAGCGAGTCATGAAGGGCGCACCTATGCAAAGTCCCTGCGGGACTTTGCGTGCGGTCCTGCGGACGGCTAGAATACGGGGCCATGGCGATCTTTCACCTTCAAGTCAATACCGTAAGCCGTTCGGCTGGCAGGTCTGCGACCGCCGCCGGGGCTTACCGTGCCGGTGAAAGAATCGTTGATGAGCAAACCGGCGAAATCCACGACTACACCCGAAAGGGTGGTGTCGAGGCTTCGGCCTTGTTTGCTCCGGCTGATGCTCCCGAGTGGGCGGCTGATCGCGCCCGACTCTGGAACGCTGCCGAAGCGGCAGAGCGCCGCAAGAATTCGACGGTCGCCCGCGAATTCGTTGTGGCTCTGCCCGCCGAGCTTTCCGCCGAAGATCGGCAGGCGCTGGCCTTCGATCTTGGTCGGGCGCTCGTTGCCCGTCATGGC
>CAYQRX010000303.1:0-3805 GCA_964419865.1 uncultured Hyphomonas sp.
CCCTTTACCGGGATGCGAAGGGCCCCAGGGCCACCTGTGCAGACGGGGTGAGGCGTTGAAACGGTTCGGAATTTTCCGGAATTTTCTGGGAAATGCAAGCCGGGCAGGCCAATCCCTGGGCAGGCGCTGGATCTCCCGCAAGGGGTGAAGGCGATCACCAGGGCGGCCGGATGGTCCGGGCGCCTCAATGGAGACCCGCAATGGATAAAGCTGGAAAAAGCGCGGCTCTCGAGACCCTGAAAGGGGTGTTCGAGGAGTCGGGCGTGGTCATCGTGACCCATTATACCGGTCTTACCGTGGCGGAAATGACGAAGCTGCGTGGTATGCTCCGCAAGGACGGCGCGCACTTCAAAGTGGTCAAGAACCGCCTGGCGAAGATCGCCCTTGGCGGTGTCGGCGGCGACAAGGCGCAGGAGCTCTTCCAGGGCCCGGTTGCCATCGCCTACTCGCCGGACCCGGTGGCGGCTGCGAAAGCGGCTGACGAGTTCTCGAAGGAAAATTCGAAACTTGTCATCATCGGTGCCGTGATGGGTGAGCAGGTCCTCGATGCCTCCGGCGTCGAAGCCCTCGCGAAACTGCCGTCGCTTGACCAACTGCGTGGCAAGCTCATCGGGCTCATTCAGGCTCCGGCGACGAAAGTCGCAGGCGTCATCCAGGCTCCGGCGTCGCAACTTGCCCGCGTGGTGTCCGCCTATGCGTCGAAAGACGCGGCATAAGGCACCCGTTTTCGCAACACCAAGACCCTAACCACCGAACCAAACAGGAATGAAAACCATGGCAAATCTTGAAAAGATTGTCGAAGATCTCTCGGCTCTGACCGTTCTGGAAGCCGCTGAACTCGCAAAAATGCTCGAAGAAAAGTGGGGCGTTTCGGCTGCTGCTCCGGTGGCTGTCGCCGCCGTCGCTGGCGGCGCCGCTCCGGCCGCTGCTGCTGAAGAGAAGACTGAGTTCGACGTCGTTCTCACCGATGCCGGTGCGAAGAAAATCGAAGTCATCAAGCTCGTCCGCGAAGTCGTTCCGTCGCTCGGCCTGAAGGAAGCCAAAGACCTCGTCGAAGGCGCTCCGAAGACCGTGAAGGAAGGCGTTGCCAAGGCAGACGCTGAAGAGCTGAAGAAGAAGTTCGAAGCTGCAGGCGCCAAGGTCGAGCTGAAGTAAGCCCGGCGGCTTTGTATCCGGGGGGCGTTCGCGCGAGGCGTTCCCCGTTCAAGGAATTGCGCGGCGGTCTCCGTTGGGGATCGCCGCGTACTCGCGTTCTAAACACAGGCTGCCCCGCGCGCATGCGGGCCGGCCGATAGACTGGGAACCTGGGATGGCACTCTCCTTCACGGAAAAGAAACGTATCCGCAAAAACTTCGGCCGCATTCCCGAAGCCATCGAAATGCCAAACCTGATCGAGGTCCAGCGCGAGTCCTACGAAGCCTTCCTGCAGATGAACACGCCGCGCGAAAAGCGCACGGATGATGGTCTCGGCGGTGTCTTCAAGTCGGTCTTCCCGATCACGGATTTCTCCGAGCGCGCGACCCTCGAATATGTCTCCTACGAGTTCGAGCAGCCGAAGTTCGATGTCGAGGAGTGCATGCAGCGTGACCTGACCTTCCAGGCTCCGCTGAAAGTGCGCCTCCAGCTTGTCGTGTTCGATGTCGATGAGGACACCGGCGCCCGCTCGGTCAAGGAAGTGAAAGAGCAGGAATGCTATCTCGGCGACATCCCGCTGATGACCGAGAAGGGGACGTTCGTTGTCAATGGCACCGAGCGTGTGATCGTCTCGCAGCTGCACCGCTCGCCGGGCGTGTTCTTCGACCATGACAAAGGCAAGACGCATGCTTCCGGCAAGCTGCTCTTTGCCGCCCGGATCATTCCCTATCGCGGCTCCTGGCTCGACTTCGAGTTCGATGCCAAGGACATCCTGAACATCCGCATCGACCGCAAGCGCAAGCTGCCGGCGACGACGATGCTTTATGCGCTCGGCTATGATACCGAGCAGATCCTCGACCTGTTCTATACCCGCTCGATCTACCGGCTCGACAAGAAGGGCTGGGTCACGGGCTTCCGCGCCGATGCCTGGAAGGGCGTAAAGCCGGACTTCGACCTGGTCGATGCCAAGACCGGCAAGGCTGTGGCCGAGGCCGGTAAGAAAATCACGGCGCTGAAAGCGAAGCGTATCGCGGAAGGCGGGACCGACGAGATTCGCGTGCCGTCAGAGGCGCTGATCGGCAAGTTCCTGGCGCGCGATGTCGTCAATATGGAAACCGGCGAAATCTTCGGCGAGGCCGGTGATGCGCTGGAAGAGGCGACGATCGCCGAGATGCGCGAGTTCGGCATCGACGCAATCGAAGTGCTGGATATCGATGCCGGCGGGCGTGGCCCGTGGCTGCGCAACACGCTGAAGGCCGACAAGAACGAGACGCGCTTCGAGGCGCTCTCGGACATCTACCGCGTCATGCGCCCCGGTGAGCCGCCGACGCAGGAAGCTGCCGAGGCCCTGTTCGGCCAGCTCTTCTTCGATTCCGAGCGCTATGATCTCTCGGCCGTTGGCCGGGTGAAGATGAACATGCGCCTGTCGGTGGCCGTGCGCGAGTATGAGTCCGCCCCGGACGACATGCGCACGCTGCGCAATGACGACATCATCGGCGTGATGAAGGTCATCCTCGACCTGAAGGACGGCAAGGGCGAAGTCGACGATATCGACAATCTCGGCAACCGCCGGGTGCGCTCGGTCGGCGAGCTGATGGAGAACAATTACCGCATCGGTCTCGTGCGTATGGAGCGCGCGATCAAGGAACGTATGGGCGCGGTCGATATCGACACCGTGATGCCGCACGACCTGATCAATGCGAAGCCGGTGGTTGCGGCGGTGCGCGAATTCTTCGGCTCCTCCCAGCTGTCGCAGTTCATGGACCAGACCAACCCGCTGTCGGAAATCACCCACAAGCGCCGTCTCTCGGCCCTTGGCCCGGGCGGCCTTACGCGTGAGCGAGCCGGCTTCGAAGTGCGCGACGTGCACCCGACGCATTATGGCCGTATCTGCCCCATCGAGACGCCGGAAGGTCCGAACATCGGTCTGATCAACAGCCTTGCGACCCATGCCCGCGTCAACAAGTACGGCTTCATCGAAAGCCCCTACCGGCGCGTGAAGAACGGCAAGCTGACCGAAGATGTCGTGTACCTCTCCGCAATGGAAGAGAGCATCTATTCGATCGCCCAGGCCAATGCGACGGTGAACGCGAAGGGCGAGCTTGTGAACGAGTTCGTCAACGCCCGGGTCGCCGGCGAGGCGACCATGGTGGCGAAGGAAGAGGTCCAGTATATGGACGTCTCGCCCAAGCAGGTCGTCTCGGTGGCGGCCTCGCTCATTCCCTTCCTTGAGAATGACGACGCCAACCGCGCGCTGATGGGATCGAACATGCAGCGCCAGGCGGTGCCGCTGGTTCAGTCCGAAGCGCCGTTTGTCGGCACCGGTATGGAAGCGGTCGTGGCGCGCGACAGCCGCGCCGCCATCGTGGCCCGCCGGGCAGGGGTGGTCGAACAGGTCGATGCGATGCGTATCGTTGTGCGCGCGACAGAAGACCTAGAAGGCTCGAAATCGGGCGTGGATATCTACCGCCTCGCCAAGTTCCGCCGCTCGAACCAGAATTCGTGCATCAACCAGCGTCCGATCGTGAAGGTCGGCGATGTGGTCGAGAAGAGCGATATCATCGCGGATGGTCCGTCTACGGACCTCGGCGAACTGGCCCTCGGCCGCAACGTGCTCGTCGCGTTCATGCCGTGGAACGGCTACAACTTCGAGGACTCGATCCTGATCTCC
>CAYQRX010000304.1:0-3801 GCA_964419865.1 uncultured Hyphomonas sp.
CGCCCGGACGGGTTTGCAGCGCTGCTCGACGCCATCCCGCACGGCCACATCATCCAGCCGCCGGATGTGCTGTTCCAGAAGATCGAAGACGCCCAGGTCGCCGAATGGGCAGAGCGTTTTGGGGGCGGCAAGGAATAGGCGGGCTTTATGCCGTCTGCCTGCGAAAGAAAACCGTCAGATTGTTCGCAGGCATTTCGGCGATGTCATGCAGAACAAACCCGGCAGCGCGGGCGAGCGGGACAATCTGGCGGTCAAGATCGCGCACGCCCCAGGACGGATTGCGGGATTTCAGATTCTCGCTGAAGGCGGCATTCGATGGCGCTATCTCGCCGCCGCGCGCGAATGGCCCATAGAGGATCAATAGTCCGCCTGGCCGCAACAGCCGCCCTGCCCCGGCGATCAGCCCCTCGGCGGCGACGAAGGGCGCGATATGGATCATATTGGCGCTGAAGACAGCGTCCCAGCGTTGCAGTTGTTCGGCCTCCCTCCAATCATCCGTGGTCGCATCGATGACCAGCGGTCCATGTAGCCGCCCGGTTTTGTCGACCGCCTGCCAGGCCCGCTGGCTGGTGAGGCTTTCCGGGTCGATATCCGAATAGGTCCAGTCGAGGCCTTCCATCTCCGCAGTGAGGAAGGCGCCATGCTCGCCGGTACCGGAGGCGATCTCGAGCAGGCGGGCTGGCTGCGGCAGGCGCGGTTTCAGCACGCTGAGGATCGGCTCGCGGTTACGCGCGGCAGAGGGCGAATAGCGCCGGCCGTCACCGCCGCCTCCGCGCGCCTCCAGCGCTACCGGCGGTTTATCCGCCATGATAGGCCTTCTCGAAGTCGAACATTTCGGTTGTAACCCCCGCCTGCGCGGCCGGCGTATAGCGAGGCCCCGCCGCGCGCTCCGGCGCAAAGTGTGCGTCGAGGCGCGCGACCTGCGCTGGTGTCAGCGTGACGCTGGCAGCGGCGTGGTTCTCTTCCAGGTGCGAAAGCTTCGTCGTCCCCGGTATCGGGATTACATGCTTGCCCTTCGCCAGCGTCCAGGCGAGTGCCAGTTGGGAGACGCTGCAGCCCGCCTCGCGGGCAACAGCGCGGGCCTCATCCAGCAGCGCCAGATTGGCCGGATAGCTCTCCGGCGAAAAGCGCGGGAAGAAGCCGCGGCGCATGTCGGAGGCGTGGAAGCTGGCCGGATCAGCCGGCGGATCAGCAAGGAAGCCGCGCCCGACCGGTGAGAAGGCAACGAGGGCTGTGCCGAGTTCGGCGCAGGCATCCAATACCGCGATCTCCGGATTGCGCACCCAGAGCGAGTATTCCGACTGCAACGCAGCGACAGGGTGCACCGCATGCGCGCGGCGCAGCTGTTCCTGTCCCATTTCGGATAACCCCGCGAAGCGGATCTTGCCTTCGGCGACCAGCTGGGCCAGCGCGCCCATTGAATCCTCCACCGGAACCTTCGGGTCCGGACGGTGGAGATAGTAAAGGTCGATAACGTCCGTCTTAAGACGTTTCAAACTGGCCTCGCAGGCGCTTTTGATCGTTTCCGGCCGCGCGTCAATAACCCGCTGGCCATCGCGGATGGTCAGCACGCATTTGCTGGCGAGGAAATACTCACTGCGGCGGTGACTGAGCGCTTCCCCGATCAGCTCTTCGCTACGCCCTGCCCCGTAGATCGTCGCGGTGTCCAGGAAGTCGCAGCCGAGATCCAACGCACGCTGCAACAGGCGGCGCGCAGCATCCTCGTCCATGGGCGGGCCATAGGCATGGGTGATGTTCATGCAACCGAGACCGATCGGATGGACCTCGCGGTCGCCGACAAGCCGTTTCGAAACTGCCATCCGCTTATGCCCTCGCAGTGAAGCGCTGGCGCAGGTCTGCCTTCAGGATCTTGCCATTGGCGTTGCGCGGCAGCGGTTCTGTCTGGAACTGAATCTCGACGGGCACCTTGAACGCGGCAAGCTGCCCGGCGACATGCGCGCGCAGCTCAGCTTCGGTGGCTGACTTGCCAGGCTTGAGCTGAACTACTGCGCCCACTTCCTCGCCAAGCACCTTGTGCGGAATACCAACAACAGCCGCATCCATGACCGACGGATGATCATACAGCGCATTCTCCACCTCGATGCAGTAGATATTCTCGCCGCCCCGGATCAGCATGTCCTTTGCGCGGTCGACGAGATAGAGGAAGCCCTCCTCATCAATCCGGGCGAGATCGCCCGTAACGACCCACCCGTCGCGGAAAGTCTCTGCGGTTGCGTCAGGCCGATTCCAGTAAAGGTGGCAGTTTGACGGGCTCTTGCACCAGAGTTCGCCGACCTCGCCGGGGGCAAGCTCCTTCCCGTCCGGATCGCAGATCTTCAGCTCCACGGCCAGCGGCGGCGCACCGGCGCTGGACGGGCGGTTTACATAGTCCTCGCCGATATTCAGCGTTACGGTTGCGCAGGTCTCGGTCATACCCCAGCCATTGCCGGGCGCCGCATCGGGAAACCGTTTCTTGATCGTTGAGACGAGTTCTGGCGCCGACGGCGCGCCGCCATAGGAAATGACTGCGATGGTTGAGAGATCATATTGATCCCTGTCCGGATGTTCCAGAAGCTGCCAGGCAATGGCAGGCACACCGCCGATGGTCGTAATCTGCTCCGCCTCGATGATTGGGAGGGCTTCGCCGGCATCCCATTTGTACATCGCGACGATCTTGTCCCCGCGCAGGGCTGATGGGACGAGGATCGCGAAGGCACCGGTCGCGTGGAAGAAGGGTATCGACAGCAATGTCGCGCGCATCGCGCTGGGATCGGGCGCGGGCACGGGCTCCCCCTTGCGCAGATACATCCGCGCCTGGCAGGTCATCGAGTTGAACATGTTCGAGATGACCGCCCGATGGGTCGCCAGCGCGCCCTTGGGCTTTCCGGTGGTCCCGGACGTGTACATGATCGTCGCATCGTCATCTGGGACAATCTCGATACCGGCCGGGCCGGCATCCGGCAGCCGTATCCAGCTGTTCGGGTCCCCAACGATCCCATCCAGCGACGCAACGCGTGGATCAGCGATCTCCTCAGCCGAGTCCCGGGCAATCAGAATGTTCTTGAGATCCGGGAGTTCGTCGAGATTGTCGCGAATGCGCTCATAGATTTGAAGGTCCATGACCGCGAGTTTCACTCCGGCAAAGGACAGGCCGTATTGAAGCTCCTCCGATGTCCACCAGGAGTTCATGGGTGTAGCGATCGCCCCGATGCTCAGCGCCGCATAGAAGGCCAGCGGCCATTGCGGATAGTTGCGCATGATGACGGCCACGCGATCGCCCTTCTGGACGCCATACCGCGTGCGCATTTCTGCTGCGAGCTTGCGTACCGCCAGCTGCAGCGCGCGAAACGTTACGCGCTCGTTCTGGTAGACGAGATAGGTATGCTCTGGAAACTGCTGAGCGGCGAGGTCAAGGATGACCGGGATGTTCGGCGGCGCGTTCTTGTAGACTTTCATCGCGACGCCTCGGATGACGGCGTCTTCCAGCTCCACTGGCGAGCCGGGCCCGGCGAGGGCGGCATTGGCCTGGGCAATTGATAAAGCGGGCCAGTTCGGGGGCAGCAGGTCTGACGGCATCGGTTTCCTCGGGTGTTTTCCGTTTATCTCAGACAAACACGCAAGTGCCCGAGAATGAAGAGGCCACGATGCAGCACCAGGCCTTTTTGCTTCAAATCCCGGTCAGAACCGGACTGATTTCTCAAATCAGCGGCGCCCGACCGTAGCGGAAACGCATGCAGCAGCGACATGCCAAGCGCCGCCCTGCCATTGACAAGGCGGCGCTAACGCGTTGGCCGTAATGAC
>CAYQRX010000305.1:0-3793 GCA_964419865.1 uncultured Hyphomonas sp.
TCGCTACATCCGGAAAACCGAAAACAGGGGCAAAGCCGACTCCCTGAACCAGGCGCTCGCCTTGGTAAGCCGCCCGCTCGTGTGGATTGTCGATGATGACGACCTCGTCGTGCCGGAGGCGCTGGCCAGGCTGACGGCCCTGATTGAGGCGAATCCCGAGGCAGGCTTCGTTTATGGCCGCCATATACGGTTTGAAGATCACCCCACCCGCGGGCGGACCCTGCTCGATACCGGATACTGGACAGAGTGCTCGCCTGAAGACTTCCTGATTGCCACACTTGAGGATTTCTTCGTCCACCAGCCCGGCATGCTGGTTCGCCGCAGCCTTTACGAACGGGCCGGCCCCTTCGACACCAGCCTGATCCGCTCACAGGACTACGAACACCTTATCCGGCTCGCCCGACTGGCCACATGCGCGTCCACTCAGGATGTCGTCTTTCTGCAACGCCAGCACCCGGGGCCTCGCGGCCTCGCCCGCAACCAGATCAGCGCCAGCGAGCGTGACAGCAGCTGGATGGCTTTTGATCAGAAGATCTTCACCGCACTCCATGCGGATATGGCGCTCGGCGAGTATCTGCCAAAGGACCAGGCGATCAAATCCGATGAAGATGAACGCCAGGCGCTGATCCAGCGCGGCGTAATCTTCGGACGCAAGAAATTGTGGACTCTGGCCATCGCCGATTTTCGTGCCGCTTCGCATCTCGGTAGCGCACCGGTCGGGCAGCGCGAAATCGCTATTTTGAGGCGAGCCTTCTCCTCAAAGTACGGTTGCGAGGAGTTGTTCCACGACCCCGAAATATTAAAGACGCTGCGAGGCATCCGGCAGACGGGGCCACACGGTAGGGAAATATGCCGCCATCTCGGACGCGGTCTACGCTGGCGTGTCCGGGAAGCGCTGGGCAGGGGCAGGCTGATGGCCTCCGGCCGGCTGGGTGTCGGAGCGCTGGCTCTCGAAAAGTTCGCCTGACAGGACGCCGGCGAAATTCCGGTTCGCTTCTTGCAATCACTCCTGCGAAAGTCTCCCGGAGAGACAAACGCCACCAGACCAGGGAATCAGTAACCATGAAAGTTGTTCTTCTCGCAGGCGGATTCGGCACGCGCATCAGCGAGGAAACCACCATCCGTCCAAAGCCGATGGTCGAGATTGGCGGGCGCCCGATCCTATGGCACATCATGCGGCAATACGCGGCCCACGGGCTCAGGGATTTCGTTATCTGCGCCGGCTACAAGTCGGAGTTCATCAAGCACTACTTCCTAAACTATCGCAACGCGCTGTCCGATTTCACCATCAATCTGAATTCCGGCGCCGTGAACTTCCACCAGACCGAGGCGGAAGACTGGAATGTTACGGTCGTCGACACCGGAATAAATACGATGACCGGCGGCCGCATAAAGGCGATCCAGCCTTATGTTGGCAATGAGGCCTTCTGCCTGACCTATGGCGATGGCGTGTCGGACGTGAACATCAGCGAATTGATTCAGTCACACAAAGCTTCCGGGGCCTACGCAACACTGACCGCTGTGGTCCAGCCGGGCCGCTTCGGCGGGCTCTCTCTCGACCCTGGAACAGGCCATGTGAAGTCCTTCCGCGAAAAAGCCGCTGAAGACGGCAATGTCATCAATGGCGGCTTCTTTGTGTGCGAACCGAAGGTGTTCGACTATATCGACGGCCCGGACACGACCTGGGAGCGCGAGCCGCTCGAGCGTCTTGTCCGCGATGGCAAGCTGAACGCCTATCGTCATCGTGGTTTCTGGCAGCCGATGGATACCCTGCGCGACAAGAACTATCTTGAGGAAATGTGGACAAAGGGAAATGCACCCTGGGCGCCGAAATAAACCCAGGCGTCGCCTGAATTGACTCTTCACTGCAGGGGCGCCATCGGATGACGCCCCCGCTGCAAACCCGATGCGGACCCCCTCGCGCATGAGCGACAATGTACTGAAAATGGCAGGCAAGGCGGTAGCCTGGAATGCCATCGGGAACTGGATCGGCCTGATCGGCGGATTCCTGTCTCTGATCGTTGTCGCGCGGATTCTTACACCTGCTGAATTCGGAATCTTTGGTCTCGTCCTCCTTACCCTGATTATTCCGGAGACGATTGCTTGCAACAGTCTTGGGGAGAGCCTGATTCAGCGCCCGGACCTGCGGCGCGGGCATCTCAATTCAGTTTTCCTCCAAGGCATCATTTTCGCTGCTCTGTTCTATACAGGGTTATTTTTCACCGCTCCGCTTATCTCCCAGGGTTTCGGCGTCCCGGAGCTGACACCTTATCTGAGGGTTATGGCCCTCGCCCTGTTCGTCGGGGCGCTGATCACAGTGCCAGCGGCCCTTCTGCAGCGAAATCTGCGATTCAAGGAAATCGCGGCGGTGGATCTTCTGGGCGT
Organism: uncultured Hyphomonas sp.; assembly: GCA_964419865.1. Taxonomy (GTDB): domain Bacteria; phylum Pseudomonadota; class Alphaproteobacteria; order Caulobacterales; family Hyphomonadaceae; genus Hyphomonas. Next base: position 2,386 of record CAYQRX010000305.1, read on the forward strand.
GCTTGTCGCAACAATCGTGACCATTTCGCTGGCGCTAACGCTCAAGAGCCCCTGGGCACTTATCGGCGGAGAGCTCGCGCGGCGGACAACCCGGATGATTGCCTTTTCAGCTTTCGCGCGCTGGGTGCCCGGGGTCCAGACGTCCTGGCAGGAGACAAAGGATCTAATCCGGTTCAACAGTTCTGCGATAGGTATCCGCCTGACAGCGGTGGCTGAAACAGACATTCCCAGATTCTTTATTGGCGTGATCCTCGGCCCCGCCGCGCTTGGCATGTTCAATCTGGCGTCCCGCATACAGGATCAGGCGATGCTCGTCCTGGTGGCACCCTTCGCAACGGTCTCGCTGCCGGTGGTGGCGAAAGTGAGGAACGACATCCCGACACTGCACAAGGTTATCAGCGGCGCTATTCAGATCGCTTCGATGGTCACTTTCCCCGCGCTGATCGGGGCCATAGCGATTGCGCCGGTCGCGGTGCCATTTGTATTCGGCGAACAGTGGATCCCTGCCGTGCTGGTCATACAGATCGCCCTTCTGACGGCGATCCGCCGGCCGGTTGAGGTTTTCAGCGCCGGCGTGCTCAAAGGCCTCGGCAAGCCCGGCCTGCTCCTGCGCGCAATGCTTATCAGCATGTTTGCCACGGTGTTCTTCATCCCGTTCGCGGCCATGCACAGCCTGGAAATGGTCATGCTCGTGCTGCTCGCACAGAAGCTGCTCGCCTGGCTCCTCGTCGCCGGCATGGTGTCGCGAGAAATACAGTTCTCGATCCGGACTCAGATCACCGCAGGCGCATCAGCGCTCGTCGCTTCGCTGCTTATGGGCGCCTCCGTCTGGGGGCTGCTTCAGCTCCTCCCCACCAGCCTTCACGATGCCATCACTCTCTCGCTCGCAATAGCTGTCGGCGCCGTCGTGTTTGCTTTGGCCATGCTCGCTATCACGCCAAAGTTTACCCTCGGGATGGTGCGGAACGCGGGCCGCCTGGTCCTTGGAAAACTGCGTCGCCAGGAGCCGCCGCAAACCGCCGCCTGACCCCTTCGGAATACGTAGCGCTAAACCGCCGCGAGAAGCCGCCGTGCTGTTTCGGTAATCCTGTTCCAGTTGCCGGCATTGATGTCGGCCTGGCTGGCGATCCACGAGCCGCCGATTGCAAACACGTTCGCCAGGCCGAGATAGGAGGCGGCCTCAGCTTCCGTGATCCCGCCGGTCGGCATGAACTTCAGATGCGGCAGCGGCCCGGCCAGCGCCTTCAGCGCCGGGACACCGCCGGCGATGGCCGCCGGAAACAATTTCAGCCGCGGGAACCCTTCCTCAGCCCGCGCCATCGCCTCGCTGGCCGTTGCAACGCCAGGGATCATCAGCTGTTCGCGCCCGCCAAGCACGACCGATCCGGCGAAGGCGCTGCCCCGGCGT
>CAYQRX010000306.1:0-3755 GCA_964419865.1 uncultured Hyphomonas sp.
CGCTCATCCATCTTGGTTCCGTCCTTCCATGGCATCCCAACCTCCCGCCAAAGCGAAAAGTGTTACCCATGTGTCCGGTACGATCTGTCACCTATGTCTCAGGTCGCTCATTTTTTGCGATACAAGTCAGGTCACCGAGCTGAAGCCGGCGGCATCCGCCTCTTCCAGCCAGCGTTTCCAGAACGCCTTCACCTCCTCCAGCGGCAGCGGATATTCTGGCCGCGGAACGATCCTCGCAACGACCTCAACTCCGCCGAGGCCGGGGCGCCGCGCGTTGAGCGCGGACGCCTCAAACGGCTCATACACCGCACCCGAACGGTACATCGAAAAGTCCTTCGAATGCTGCATCAGGTCCGAAACAACGATCAGGCGTCGCGCCGGCACCTGCTTCTGGAAATCCGCGCGCCCGGAGAGGACATAGACAGCTTCCAGCAGCGGCGAGCTCGGTGCCACCGTGTCGATCAGCACCCCATCGGCCGCCGCCATCATCGGCGCATGGAAACGCGTGCGCCAGGCCTGCTCGATCATGCGCGGGTTCTGGAAGATCGGATTGGCCCCGGCCGCGCTGCCGGTCGAGCAGGCCGAAAACACTGTCTTCGGATCGAAGGGTGAGGCGGAGCTGGGCACGATCATCGTCATGCGCCCATATTTGGGCAATTGCCGCGCCTCGTCCTCGAGGAGCGCGCGCACCCAGTCCACATCGGTCGCCGTGAACGGGTCCGACTGGTCGATCAGCACAACCGTGTGCGCCGGGTCGAGCCGGTCGAGCCGGCAGTTGGTGGCACCGTCCACCGGCGGTGGCTCATTCATCGCCGCAGCTGCAAACAATCCGAATACGGATGTCATCATCAGCGCGATCGCTCCGCGCCAGAACCAGGGGCCTTTTTCCTTGCGTCGCGGCATGGCGGGTCTCCTCAGCCGGCCTTCTTGACGTCGGCACTACCGGCGCGCGCCTCGCGCACCCTCGCAATCTCCTCGACCACTTTCTTCTCGACCGAAGAGAGCCCCTGCTGCACATACTGGATATGGGTCTCCAGCCATTCGCGCGTCAGATTGAGCGCCGTGATATTCTGCTCGATCGCCTTGATCGCGGCGTTCGCCTGAGTGCGCTCCTTGGTCAGATCGAAAGGCGGCAGCTGCGGGGTCAGGATTTCGTCGAAATAGACCGGGCAGGCCGCCTGTTCGCCGAGCTTGTCGCGGCAGGCATTGCGCTGGCGTCGGTGAGCCTGGCGGTAGGCGACCTTCAGCCCCCGCTCCTGGTCCGCCGCTTTCGCCGCAATCGCCACCGCCATGTCGCGGCGCGCCTCGAGAACGTTGACGGCCTTCTCGATCTCGCGCTTGGCCTGCGCATGGCGCGACAGCTGCGTCTCGAACCAGAGCCGGCTGGCCGAAAAATAGTCCGAAAGATCCGTGCGCAGCGTTTCCCTCAGCTGTTGTCGTCGCTCATACGCCTTTCGCTCCTTGCGCCAGACCCGGCCATAGCCGGGATACTTGTCCGAAATCCGGTCATAGCCCTCATACACAGCGATGGCGAAGACCGTCAGCCCCAGGATCAGCAGCGCCAGTGCGACAAAGCTGTCGAGCCCGAACATGTTCGGGAACATGTCGCGGATGACCGCGGCCGGCGGGATTGAGAACATCGTGAACTCGCCAAGGCGCCCGATGGACTCCGCCTCGTACAGCGCAACTTCCACCGCATCGCGGAAATGCGCCACGAAGAAATTCAGGAAGATGCCGCACAGGATCACCAGCCCGGCGATCACCCCGCCCATAACCTTCGCCGGCATGGCCGGATGATTGAGATAGCGCAGGCCGAAGAAGCCGGCGATGACGCCGAACAGCACATTCACCGCCGAGACGCCAAACGCGATCATCAGCCCGCCGAGGAGGCCGGAAGCCTGCGCATCCTTGAACAGGAGCGCGTTGAATGCCCCCTCGACCAGCATCACGAACAGGAGGATGGCGATGGTCTGCTCGACATTCTTCTTGATGTCCGGTGTCCGCTCGCCGATCTGCGCGCCATGGCGCTCGCGGAAGCTCTGCAGCTCGATGATCGCGGCCGAATGGCTGGTCTTGGCTTCCTCGGTATCGTCCAGCTCGTAATGGCGGAACTCGTGCTCCTCCGCCTTGATCGCCTCGCGCAGCTGGTCCGGATGAATGTCGATCGGGGTCTGGTCCTGGATATAGTTGCGCACGCTGGCAGCGGTCGACGACATCCAGGTTGTGAGCCCGCGGCGCACCTCCTCGGCCCGCTCGGCGATCAGCTGTTCGCGTTCGCTCCACTGGTCCTGCGTGGCTGCTTCGGAGACCGGCAGGCCATCGGCGGCATCGCGCCGCGCCTCCTTGCGTGTCAGGCCCCGGCTGAGGCCGAGATCGCCCTTCGCCCGCGCCCCTCTCAGTCCGTGGGCGGAAAGGTCATTACGGTCCTCGAAGGGTTTAACCTTTTTCTGGAACCCCGTATCCGTGCCCCAGCGCACAGTCTTCTTCAGCATTGCCAACCTCTCGCTCTCGCAAGTCCCGTATGTCACTCAGCCCATCCGCGAGCGTCCGGCGGCAGGCTTAACAAGGTTCTAAACAGCCGCCCGCCTCGCCAATTCGTAATGTTGGTTAACGGAGCAACGGCTTGGTCATCCATGCGGTTGAATTGAAAGGAATTTGCGGCGCCGGGCCCGCTCAGCTGTGGCACGCGGGCAACACCGGCCCGGTAACATCCTGCTAACGCCTGTGGCCGAAGCCGGGCCGTCAGGCCGCGCGCTTGACTTTCAAGAGGTCAAGAAGCTCGGCCGCCGACTGGTAGGCAACCAGAATATCGCCGCTGGACAAATACGCCGCCGGCACACAGAGCCGCCGCGCCTCGGCCTCGAACCCCGCTTTCCAGCTTGCCGTCGTCTCGGCGCCGGAGACGGCGATGGCGGGAATGTCCGCCAGCAGACCATCGCGCAGGAACGGATCGCCCTTCAGCGATGGGAGGAGCTCCTGCTGCAACGTCTCATAGCTGATCCGGGTTGCGACATCCCAGGCCTCCTGCATTTCGCGCGGATGCGCCTTCACATAGGCGACATCGCCGGGGCTTTTCTGGAAGCAGGTCTGATAGAACCACTGGCTGCCAAACTGTCTGCCCGCCTGCCGGATGGCGCCGAGCGAGATGCGCGCACCGGCGCGGCTCTCGGTCGTCTGCGCCAGCAGCTTGCCGAACCAGGCCGGACGGAACTCGCTCATCACATCGCGGTTGAACACGCAGTTGGCGAACACGCTGAAGCCGATCCGGCGCGACCTTACAGCAACACGCACGCCGACCGGATTGGCCGACCCGTTGGAGACCAGCACGGCATCCTCAAGCCCGGCCGCCTCAAGGAAATCCTCTACCGCTGCGGCCTGCTGGTCGATGCTGGCCACAGGATCGGAAGCGCCGAAACCGGGCCGGCGGATGCTGTAGACGCCGAAGCCCTCATTCGCCGCGTCGACGCAGAATCCCCAGGGCGGCGCGCAGGGATAGTCGATCGAGGTCAGGAAGACGAGCGGGCGCAGGTCGTCGGCGCCGAACTGCATGAACTCCAGCCGGCCGCCGGACTTCCCGATCTGCGCGGTCTGCCAGAATCGTAGCACACGCTTGCGGTCGCCGACTTGATCCAGCCGGTTCGCCCTGGCCCCCCCGGCCCGGGTCTGCTTCTGAAGGTTCGGCGCGCGCATCTCGTTTATATACCGGCAGCCTTGTCTGGCGCGGACATGACCGAAACCGGGCGCGCTGGCAACCG
>CAYQRX010000307.1:0-3742 GCA_964419865.1 uncultured Hyphomonas sp.
AGTTCATCATCATGTAGGTGCCGTCGCCCAGCATGACGATGGGCGTGCCGCCGGGCGCGCCCGGCCCCTCCTGCGCCATGGCGCAGCCCCAGCCGGCGGCGATCTCGTAGCCCATGCAGGAAAAGCCGAATTCGCAGTCGAAGGTGTTCGGGTTCTTGACCCGCCAGCCCTTGGTCACCTCGCCCGGCGTGCCGCCCGCTGCGGCGATCAGCGTGTCGTTGGGACCTGCGACCTTATTCAATACGCCGACAACCTGCGCATAGGACGGCACCAGCTCATTGGTCGGGGCCTGATGATCGTCCAGCAGCTTGTTCCATTCGGCGAACAGGGTCTTGGCGCGCTTCATCAGCCCGGCATCGGCCGCGTAATCGCCAAGCGCCGCGTCCAGCTCGCCGATGGTTTCCAGCGCATCGCCGACCACCGCCAGCGACCGATGCTTGACGGCATCGACGCGCGCCGCGTTGACCGAGATGAACCGCGCATCCTCGGCAAAGGCCGTCCAGGAGCCGGTGGTGAAATCCTGCAGCCGGGTGCCGATGGCCAGGATCACGTCGGCCTCTTTCGCCAGCGCATTGGCCGAGGTCGAGCCGACGATGCCGATGGGCCCGGCATGGACCGGGTGGTCATGGGTCAGCGCGCCCTTGCCGGCGATGGTCTCGACCACCGGGATGCCGCGCCTGGCGGCGAAATCGGCCAGGGCGTCCTCGGCCAGCGAATAGCGCACGCCTCCGCCCGAGATGATCAGCGGTTTCTTGGCCGTTTTCAGCAGTTCGGCCGCCGCCGCGACTGCATCGCGGTCGGGACGCGGGCGCGGAATCGACCAGACGCGCGGCTCGAAGAAGGCCTCGGGATAATCATAGGCCAGTTCCTGCGTGTCCTGCGGCAACCCGATAAAGGCTGGCCCGCAATCGGCGGGGTCCAGCATGGTTGCTACCGCCTGCGGCAGCGACTGGATCAGCTGCTCGGGCAACGTGATGCGGTCCCAATAGCGCACGACCGATTTGAAGGCATCGTTCGCGGTGATGGTCGGGTCGCCGAAATGCTCGACCTGCTGCAGCACCGGATCGGGCAGGCGATTCGCGAAGGTGTCGCCCGCGATCAGCAGCACCGGCAGGCGGTTCGCCATGGCGACGCCCGCCGCCGTCACCATGTTCAGCGCCCCCGGCCCGATCGAGGTCGCGGCGACCATCAGCTGGCGGCGACGCTTGGCCTTGGCGAAGCCGATGGCGGCCAGTGCCATGCTCTGCTCGTTCTGGCCGCGCCAGGTCGGCAGTTGGTCCTGCACCTGCTCCAAGGCTTCGGACAGGCAGGTCACGTTGCCATGGCCGAAGATGCCGAAGACGCCCGCGAACAGCGGGACACGCGCGCCCTCGATCTCGGTGAACTGGTTGCAAAGGTAACGAACAAGGGCCTGGGCCATGGTCAGGCGCACGGTCTTGCGTGGCATCTCGCCTCCTCCTGCGGATGGTGTTTTTCAGACGATACGGAATGATGATTGACAATGCAATAGTTCTGCAATGAATATTGCGAAACGAATTTCGGGAGGAACCCATGACAGGAATCGTCGTCCTCGGCACCGGCCGCATCGGCCGCATGCATGCCGAAAACATTGCCGCCCATCCGCGCGCCCGGCTGGCAGGCGTCTATGACATCCATGCCCCCGCAGCCGCCGAAGTCGCAGCCCAACTGGGCGTGCCGCAATTCGATTCGGTCGAGGCGGCGCTGGCCCCGGCCGAGGTGGATGCGGTGCTGATCGCCAGCTCTACCGCCACCCATGCCGATCTGATCGAGCAGTCGGTCGCGGCGGGCAAGGCGATCCTGTGCGAGAAACCCATCGACTTGTCGCTGGATCGGGTAAACGCTTGTGCAACGAAAATTGCCGGCACCAGCCTGCCGATCATGCTGGGCTTCGTGCGCCGCTTCGACAGTGGCCATGCCGGGGTCCGGAAGGCCATCGAATCGGGCCAGATCGGCGAGTTGCATCAGGTCACCATCACCTCGCGCGATCCCGGCATGGCACCTGACGCCTATATCGAGGCCTCGGGCGGCATCTTCCGCGACATGACCATCCATGATTTCGACATGGCCCGCTTCATCCTGGGCGAGGAGGTGACCGAGGTCACCGCCACCGGCTCGCGCCTGGTCGACCCGTCTCTGATGCAGCGTTGCGACGATTACGACACGGTGACGGTGGTGCTGAAGACCGAATCGGGCAAGCAGGCGATCATCACCAACTCGCGCCGCGCGGTCTATGGCTATGACCAGCGCGTCGAGGCTTTCGGCAGCGCAGGCATGGCGATCTCGGAAAACCGGGCGCTGGATCATGTGCGGCTCTATGGCGCGGAATTCACCGACCGCGCCACGCCGCTGAAGAATTTCTTCATCGACCGTTATGCCGATGCCTTTGCCGCCGAGATCAGCGCCTTCGTCGATGCCATCGAGCAAGGCAAGCCGGTGCCGGTCGGGTTCGAGGACGGCCGGCAGGCACTGCTGCTGGCCGAGGCCGCGATCCTTTCCGCCGCCGAGGGCCGCACGGTCGCAACCAGGGAAATCGGATAAGCCATGTATTCGCAATTCGGACTGTTCATCGACGGAAGCTGGACCCAGGGCACCGCCAGCGGCGAGGTCATCTCTCCGGTCACCGAAAAATCGTTGGGCCAGTTGGCCCTTGCCACGGTCGAGGACACGAAGGCGGCACTGGACGCCGCAGCCCGCGCCCTGCCGAAACTGCGTGAGATGGGCGGTTTCGGCCGCGCCGACGCGCTGCACAGGGCCGCGGACGAGATGATCCGCCGCGCCGACGAGGCAGCGCGAATGATCTCGGCCGAGACCGGCAAGCCCATCGCGCAGGCGGGCCGCGAATGGGGCCTTGCCTGCGACCAGTTCCGCTGGTTCGCCGAAGAGGCGCGCCGCATCTATGGCCGCATCGTCGACAGCCGCGTCCCCGGCGGCCGTTTCGAGGTGACGCGCGAGCCGGTGGGGATCGTCGGCGCCTTCACCGCCTGGAACTTCCCCGCCGCCCTGCCCGCCCGCAAGCTGGCTCCGGCGCTGGCCGCCGGCTGCCCGGTGGTGCTGCGCCCGTCCTCGCAGACGCCGGGCGTGGCGATGGTGATGGTCGACTGCCTGCGTGCGGCGGGACTGCCCGATGGGGCGGTGAACCTTGTCGTCGGCTCGACCGGCGCAACCTATGCGCCGATCATGGCGGACAGCCGGGTGCGCAAGGTCAGCCTGACCGGCTCAACCCGTGTCGGCCAGCAGATGATCCGTGATGCCGCCGATACGGTGAAGAAGGTTTCGATGGAGCTTGGCGGCAACGCGCCGCTGATCATCCATGACGATGCGGACCTGGAAGTCGCGCTGGACCTGACCGTGCCGACCAAGTTCGCCAATTGCGGGCAGGTCTGCGTGACCCCGGACCGGATCTTCGTGCATGACAGCCTGTACGACGCCTTCGTGGACGGATTTGTTTCGCGGACGGCGCAGATCAAGCTGGGCGACGGGATGGACCCCGACACCGGCATGGGCCCGCTGATCAATGGCGGACGACTGGCGGAAATCGAGGAAATCGTCGCCGATGCCGTCCGCGCCGGGGCCAAGCTCGCGCATGGCGGCAAGCGTCCGGCGCATCTGAACAGCGGCTTCTTCTTCGAGCCGACGGTGCTGACCAATGTTACCGACGACATGAGGGTCTTTGCCGAGGAGAACTTCGGCCCCATCGCCGCCATCACCCGCTTCTCGACCG
>CAYQRX010000308.1:0-3710 GCA_964419865.1 uncultured Hyphomonas sp.
GGTGGTGGCGGTAGATGTGCTCGAACGGCTTGTGGCGCGAATAGCCGATGCCGCCATGGACCTGCATCGCCCGGTCGGCCGCTTCGCAGACGAGGCGGTTGGCATAATAGTTACACATCGACACCTTGTCGGAGAGTTTGATCGCCACTTCCGGCTTGGACATCTGGTCCATCTCCCAGGCCGTCTTGAAAATCAGCAGACGGAGCATCTCGGCCTGCGTGGCGAGCTCCACGAGCGGGAACTGGATCGCCTGGTTGGTTGCCAGCGCCTTGCCGAAGGGCTTGCGCTCAAGGGCGTATTTCACGCTCTCCTCGATACAATAGAGCGCCGCGCCGCAGGAGGACGCCGCCTGGCGGATGCGGTTCTCGTGCACGAAATGCTGGGCGAGCGCGAGGCCGCCCTCCGGCGGGCCGAATACGGCGTCTTCCGGCACCCAGACATCCTTGATAGTCAGGCGCGGATGGTCGGTCGGCATGTTGAAGGTCCACATATACTCTTCAATGATCACGCCGGGATCGCGCGCCGGGATGATCAGGCAGGTGATGCCCTTTGCGTCGCCATCCTTCCCGCTGGTGCGGCAGAACAGCATGATGTGGGTCGCGACATGCATGCCGGTGATCCACATTTTCTCGCCATTGATCAGCCACCCGTCCTTGCCGTCTTTCTTGTGCCGAACGGCGCGGGTTTCCATATGCGTCGCATCTGAGCCATGGTTCGGCTCGGTCAGGCCGAAGCAGGCAATGAACTTGCCTTCCAGCGCGGCGTTGGCGAGGTGTTTCTGGTCGGGGCGGGCAAAGTCGCGCAGCATCAGGATCTGCGGGAAGTTGCCGACGATCGAATGTTCGTTCTGCAGGTCATTGTGCAGGCCGAGGCCCTTGCGGGCGAAATGTTCGCGGATGATGGCCATGCCGAGATTGGTGCCGTCCTGGCCGCCGAACTCTTTCGGCAGGGCGTAGCGCAGGTGGCCGGCCTTGTCGGCGCGGCGCTTGGCTTCCTTCAGGAGTTGCTCCCATTCCGGGCGCGGCAGGCCGCCATTTTCGAAGTCGGTCCGCGCCCATTCGCGGCGATGGTCGAAGAAGCGCTCATTGTCGTCCCGGGCCTGGAGCGGCTTGATCTCGTCTTCGATAAATTTGTCCAGCACGACCAGATAGTCGGCGATGTCCTGGGGTATGTTGAAATCCATGGCGCTCTCCCTCGTCGTCTGCCGCGCGGTTTCGTCACCTTATCCTGCCCGCCCGGAGCGGCAATTTGTGCCGCCGGGGCAATGACGCCCGCCGAATGTGCTGCACCGCAGCAAATGGAACGATCCGTACTCCAAAATCCTGAATTCAGCGCGCTGAACGCTTGACGAACCGTTCAGCGTTCGATAGCTTGAACATCAGGCAGCAATGCCGCCACCGAAAAAATACGCAGCCAACCCTCGAACAAAGGCACCCTCCCATGCTCCGTTCTGCAATTGCCGCGATGGCCTTCGCCGGTCTCGCCCTCCCCGCATTCGCCAGCTACACTTTCGAAACGGCTGAGCCTGTCTCGAAAAAGCGTGTCATCGCTGAAAGCGTCGTCTGGACCTGTGAAGACACCGTCTGCACCGGCGACCTGAAGCGCAAGGCGCCGACCGTGCGCGTCTGCAAGAAAATCGCCAAGGAAGTCGGCGCCTTGACAGCCTTCCGCAACACGGTTTCCGAGCTTTCGGCTGAAGAACTGGCCGAGTGCAACACCGCAGCTAAGAAGTAAGGCTCCCCCCTCTCCAAGCCCTTACTTTTCATGGCCGCCGCGCGAGCTTCCCGCGGCGGCCTTTTTTCTGTTTGAAACGAACCCAAGCATGCCCTAGCGGGGACAGAAGCGGACAAATCGGGACAGTTCGGGACATGACGAGGACACGACCGGTCGAAGCCGGCTGCGGCGCAGCCATTCTTAACGATGACGGCCGCCTCCTCCTGATCCAAAGGCTGCGGGAGCCCGAAGCCGGCGCCTGGGGCCTGCCCGGCGGCAAGATCGATTTCGGCGAGCGCGCGGCCGACACGGCCCGGCGCGAGATCCTGGAAGAACTCGGCATCGAGATCGAACTCACCGGCCTTGCCTGTATCGCCGAGACGATCGATGCCGGCGACGGGCGCCACTGGGTCGCCCCGGTCTATGAGGCGCGCATCGTGTCGGGCACACCTGACGTGCTCGAACCGGAGAAACATGGCGGATGGGGCTGGTTCGCGCTGGATGCCCTGCCGGAGCGGCTGACGAGCCCGGTGCACGACTGGCTGGCGGCGCGCGGGCGCTGACGTCAGGCCAGCCTGTCCCTCAAACGGGCAATCGCGGCGTCGAGCACCTCATCCTTCTTGCAGAAGCAGAAACGGATCATGCTCTGCGGCGGCGCCTCGCCCGCATAGAAGGCGCTGCAAGGAATGGTCGCAACGCCCGCCTCCAGTGTCAGCCATCGGGCATAGTCTGCATCCGTATCGAATGACGGGCCGGCGCCATCTGTCAGCACGGTCAGGAAATAGGTACCCGGCGAGGGCAGCACGGTGAAACCCGCCTCAGCCAGCCCGGCAGCGAGCCGGTCCCTCTTGGCCTCAAGCCCGGCGGCGAGACCGGCATAATAGGCGTCATCCTTGCCGAGCGCATAAGCGACAGCGGCCTGGAGGTTGGGCGGCGTCGTGAAGGTCAGGAACTGGTGGGCCTTGGCCACAGCCCCCACCAGTTCGCGCGGCCCGCTGACATAGCCGACCTTCCAGCCGGTCAGTGAGAAAGTCTTGCCCGCCGATCCGATGCGCAGCGTGCGCTCCCGCATGCCCGGCAGCGCCGCGATCGGCTGATGCCGGGCGCCATCAAAGACCAGATGCTCATACACCTCATCGCAGAGCAGGTAGGCGTCATGCCGCCGGGCGAGCGCCGCGATGGCCTCCAGTTCGGCGCCCCCGAACAGCTTGCCGGTCGGGTTCATCGGCGAATTGAGGAGGACGAGCTTGGTCGCCGGGCTTAAGGCGGCGGCGAGGGCGTTTTCCGGCACAGACCAGTCCGGCGGCGCCAGACGGACGAGACGGGGCTTCGCCCCGCACTGGCGGATGATCGGCAGATAGCTGTCATAGAGCGGCTCGAACAGGACAACCTCATCGCCCGGCGCCAGGAGCGCCATCAGCGAAGCCGCCAGCGCTTCGGTTGCGCCGGAAGTGACCAGAACCTCGTCCCGCCAGTCATAGGCAAGGCCGTAGAAGCGCTGGTCATGCACGGCCGCCGCCTGGCGCAGCGCCGGCAGGCCGGCCATCGGCGGATACTGGTTCGACCCGGCCTGCAGCGCCTCGGCGGCCGCCTGAAGGATATCGGCCGGCCCATCCTCATCCGGAAACCCCTGGCCGAGATTGATCGCGCCATGCTCGGCGGCGAGCGCCGACATGGTGGTGAAGACGGTGGTGGCGAGGCCGGCAAAGCCGGGATTGAGCGCTTTCATGATCCATCAGGGCTAGCCATTCAGCACTGCAGAAGCAATCGCGCAAGGCGGCGCCTCTGGCGGCTCGCAGGCTCGCTTTCAGCCGCCGCCCCGGGCGGCCCGAAGCAGGCCAGTCCTGACCGCCTATGTATGGCTATTGTATCATCTCAGGCCGTCGCGATGAGCGCGTTAGCGCTCCCAAGTGTTTGACAACGCGGGCCAATTTGGCAGCAAGCCGAAATTGTTGCGCCGCAGCCAATGTCGCGTGGGCATGGTTGTTGCAAAGTTT
>CAYQRX010000309.1:0-3704 GCA_964419865.1 uncultured Hyphomonas sp.
CGTCGCGGCGCTGATTCTGGCGACCTCATCGGCCGCCCCGGCCATCGCCCAGCGCGGCGATGACCGCTCCTTTGCCGGATTTCAGGTCAGCCGGGCCACCGCTGTCGACATTGCGCGTGCCCAGGGCGTGCGCGAGGTCAGCCATGTCCGCGCCCAGCGCGGCGTCTGGCGGATCGAGGGCCGTGACCGCGATGGGGCGCGGATGGTGGTTGAGGTGGATGGATTCTCAGGCGCGGTCGTGAAGGTCGAACGCGGGCGCTGACTTGATGCGCATTCGGTATGCGCATATAATGTGCGTGTATGGTTGGAGACCGCCATGACCCGCAAGACCCGCGTCAGCGTCACGATTGATGAAGCCCTTGTCGCCCAGGCCAAAGCCGCCGGCGTCAACATGTCTGCCGTGGCTGAAGAAGCCATCCGCTTTGAGACCCGCGCCGAAGAAATGCGCCGATGGGCCGAAGAGAACCGGGCTGCGCTCGAGGCGAAGGCAAAACTTGTCGAGGAACAGGGCCTCTGGTCCGACGGTCTCCGGCTGTTCTGAGGCATGGACCGGCTCGCCGTTTTCGCTCTGAAAAGCCAGCCGGAGCGGCTCGTTCTGGTTCTCAGCGATCCGAAGATCGTTGAAGCGGGAACGGTCGTTGTGGCGCCCTTGTTTGACGCCGCCCGCTTTCCGATAGCCTCGGTGCTGAACCCCGTGCTTGAACTCAACGGCCAGCGCTTCGCATTGGCGACCGAGCAGCTGGCGGCGATTCCGGTGAAGGCGCTGGGCGCGCAGGCCGGCTCATGCCTGGCGCACGAATACCCCATCGCCAACGCCATCAACCGTCTGTTCTTCGGCGTCTGAAGGGGCGTTATGCCCGGCTGACGGCAGGGCAGGGGGCGGCTAGAGTGAGACGAACAGAATCACCTGCGTCCAGAAAGGCACAGCCATGTCCAAAGCTCCCGTCGGCTCGAAGTCCAACCCCTCCCAGTTCGACGTGCTGCCAAAGCTCGCCGAGGATGAGCCTTATTTCGTCATCCGCGCGCAGGACCCGCTCTCATCGGCCCTCGTCGAGCTGCACGCCTATATCGGTGCCGGCCAGTCGGGCGCGGCCCATAACAAGCTGGCCGAGATCATGGCACTGACGGCGGCCAAGCCGCCGCGCCCGGCCTCCAGCCCGAAGTATCGTGAGACCTTTGCCATCTCGCTCGCCATGGAACAGTGGCGCGAGCAGCACAAGGCATGAGCCTCGGCCCGCTGACGCTGGAAGACGGTCTCGTCCGTCTGCGGCCCTTTGTGCCGGAGACGGACGGGGCGGCGCTCTATGCGCTGGCGCAGCGTGCCCCGGAAATCTTCCGTCTCTGGTCCTTTCGCGGCCCCGGCGACTGGGTCGGGGGCTGGATCGACACCATCCGCAAGCGGACAGACGCCGGCACCATGATCGCTTTCGCTGTGACGCGTCCGGGCGAGCCCGCCTTTCTCGGCATCACCAGCTATCTCGATCCGAGCGAGATCAACAAGAGCGTCGAGATCGGCATGACCTGCTATGCGCCCGAAGCGCAGGGCACGGACGTCAACCCCGCCTGCAAGCGCCTCCTGATGACCCACGCCTTCGAGACCTGGGGCGCAAGGCGCGTGCAATACCAGATCGACAATCGCAATGAACGCTCCAAGGCGGCCGTGCTGAAGCTCGGAGCGACGCTCGAAGGTGTGCTGCGCAATCACCGCACCCTGCCGGACGGCTTCGTGCGCGACACCGCCTTCTTCTCCATTCTCGATCGGGAATGGGCGGAGGTGAAGGCGCGGCTCGATGCCCGCCTCGCGAGCCAGGGCGCGGCCGCATGAGCGAACCTGTCAATCTCAACAAGGTCCGCAAGGCGCGCGCGAAGGCCGAAAAGGAACAGCGCGCGAAGGAAAATCGCGCCAAGTTCGGCCGCACGAAAGCCGCGAAGAAGCTGGATGAGGCGCGCACGGAAAAGCTGAAAAAGTTAACCGACGGCCACCGGCGCAGCGATCCCGGCGAGCATGGTTAAAAAAGCGTTGACAGGCCCGGCTCTTGCACTGAAATGCCCACGGGTGTGCCAGTGTGGGAGTAACGCAGATGTTCAAGCGTGTACTGCAGAAGACAGCGTTTGCCGTATCGGCCTTCTCTGCCGGCATGATCTGGGGCATTGCGGCTGAGGCCAGCGCTGCGGGTATTCCGCTCATCAGCCTGTTTCAGGGCTGACGCTTCCGGACAATTAACTCTCAGTAAGCCGGCGCGCCGGTCGCCCGGTCTATCAGCGTGTTCTCATGCCGCCCGCGCGACACCCGGCCGAGCGAGTCGAAGATGGCGCGTGCGTCCCTGTCCCGGAGCAGGGGTATCCCGCGCGCGATGTCCGCCGCCTCGGCATACAGAAGATGCGCACCTTCCAGGTCGCCGCGCGCCTCGGTGCAGGCGCCCCAATTGTGCAGGATCGCCGGCGCTCTCGGATAGTTTGTTGCCAGTTCCTGCCACTGGGCACAGGCGCCGATGATCTCGCCGCGCCGCGTTGCCTTGACCGCCGCCTCGAACCGGGGATCGGCGCGCTCTTCCGGCACCAGCGGCTTCTGCACGATCTCTGCCCGCATCCTCGTCATGTAAGGGGCAATGTCATAGCGGAAGGCCGGAACTGCGGCGGCGACGGCGTCGGCGACCATGCCGATCGGCGCATCCCAGGGGCTCAGGCTCTCATGCACGATGTCGCCGAACGTGCCGGTCGACTGATCCGTGTCCGGATACTCCGCCACATCAAAACAGTCCTCCCGCTCGGTTGTGCCGCCATGTTCCGAGGTAAACACCGGCCGGCTGCTGGCATAGTCGGTCAGTGTTGCACGGACGGACACATCCACAATATCCTTCGGACAGTGCATCTCGATCACGACATGGCGCTCGCAATTGAACAGGCCCCTGTGCTTGTCGCAGCGCCGCTCGCGCCGGAAGCTCGTCTCCCGCCGGAAGCCGGTGATCGTCACATCACCATCATAGATGCCCTGCGGCCGGTTCGGATCGAGCGTGGTGAACCAGCCGATACCGTCAAGTTCTGCCGCGCCGATCAGCGCCTGAAATTCCATCTCGGCAACATCGCCCGCAGGCCCCCGGAAGCGGCCGACCGCCACATCGGTATAATTGAGCGCCTCGGCATAGGCCGGGGCGGCCCGCGCGGTATAGTCATAGCCCGGTGTCTGGCAGGCCGCGGCGGCCAGCATCCCGCATAGCGCAATCAGGCGTTTCATGGCGAAGCCCCCCTAAACTGTCCCTTGAGGCGTGCATCGGCGTTCCCGTCACGTCAATGGTTGACGCAGCTTCCCGCCCGACCCAACTCCAGTCCGGAAAAGTTGAGGACGCTACCATGACCCGGACCCTGTTCACGCCCTTCCGGCTGAAAAACCTTGAACTCAAGAACCGTATCGTGATGGCGCCGATGACGCGCTCGAAATCGCCGGGCGGCGTGCCGGGGGAGGATGTGGCCGACTACTACGCCCGCCGCGCGGCCGCCGATGTCGGCCTCCTGGTAACGGAAGGCACGACGGTGCGCCGGGGCGGCTCGTCCAATGATCCGAACATCCCCAACTTCTACAAGGCTGACGCCCTCGACGGCTGGGCGCGCGTCGTCGCCAAAGTTCACGCCAATGGCGGCGCCATCGCGCCGCAGATCTGGCATCAGGGCATGGTGCGCAAGGCCGGCACCGGGCCAGAGCCCGA
>CAYQRX010000310.1:0-3687 GCA_964419865.1 uncultured Hyphomonas sp.
TGGCGAACAGGTCCTTGATGCCGAGCGGGATGCCTTCGAGCGCGCCGCCCTCGCCGCGCGCCAGCCGCTTGTCGGAGCGCTTGGCCATCTCCAGCGCCCGCTCGGCGGTGACCGCGACATAGGCGTTGATCGCCGGATTGGCCGCCTCGATGGCCGAAAGATAGGCCGTCGTCAGCTCGCTCGCGGTGATCTCGCGGGCGGCGAGCCGCGCGCGGGCCTCCGCCAGGGTCAGTTTGGTCAGCTCGGTCATCGGGGTCTCGCTCGGACTGGATCTCGCTGGTGGTCTGGGAGGCACGGCGCTCGGCGCCCTCTCTTGGGAGCCTGTCTCGCGCCCCGCGCGGCCCGCGTCAAGTGCGACGGGTCAGCGCCTTTCGGTAGAAGACGGAATAGCTGCTGTCGGGGTAGTCGAGAACCGGGCCGCACCGAACAAAACCGCCGCGTTCATACACCCGCCAGGCAGCAGGATGCCGGTCGCCGGTCTCAAGCACCAGTTCGGCAACCCCCTCGGTCTCGGCCAAGGCCTCGATCTGTTCCAGGATCGCCCGACCGATGCCGCGCCCCCTCGCCTGCGGCCGGGTGTACATGCGCTTGACCTCGCCGACCCCGTCGGGGTGGCGCAACAGCGCGCCGCAGCCCAGCGCCTCGCCGGTGGCCGGATCGCGGGCG
This sequence comes from uncultured Hyphomonas sp., assembly GCA_964419865.1. Lineage (GTDB taxonomy): Bacteria > Pseudomonadota > Alphaproteobacteria > Caulobacterales > Hyphomonadaceae > Hyphomonas. The sequence continues at coordinate 667 of CAYQRX010000310.1, forward strand.
ACAAACACGGTGGTCTGCGGTCCCGCCATCTCCTCCACGCTCATGTGGAAGCAGAATTCCGGCGGTGTGAGCTCGATCAGCACGGCGTTCAACTCGCCGACCAGCGCCCGCATGTCGTCGGTCAGCGGGCTTTCAATGCCCACCCGGACCGACATGCCTATTCCACCACCTTGGGAACCATGAAGAAATTGTCGTCAGAGGCCGGGGCGTTGGCCACGACCTTTTCCGGATAGCCGCCATCGCTGACGACATCGGCCCGCTTCTTCATCTGCTGATGGACGACGGAGGTCATCGGCTCGACGCCCTCCACATTCACCTCGTCGAGCTGCTCGACAAAGGCCAGGATCGTGTTGAGCTCGCCGGTCATCCGGCCGGCCTCTTCATCCGTCACCTTGATCCGCGCCAGATGGGCGACGCGCTTCACCGTATCGACATCGACGGACATGCGAATTCTCCAACAGATCGGGCCTGAAGGGTGCGGACACCGCGAACCCGGCCTCATCCGCGATGAAAGCCCGCCGCAATGCCGGCAAGCCCGGCCGGCCGTCTGGCCGGCGGGCCGCACCCGCTTGACCGGGCTATATCATCCGCATCCTTCGCCCCGCAAGCCGCAGCCGGCGCCGAAATCAATTGCAGAGCGCGCCTTCGCCCGATCAGGCGGCAGCCCCCTGCCCGCAGGCGGACGGGCCGAGCGCGCAGCGGGCGGCGGCAGAGGGCCGCGACGCCGGTAGGCCGGAGCCCGGAGCGGCAGACGCATGCCTGCCGGATGAGGCATGGGCGGAGGCATGGGCGAAAGCCGCCAGTCCGCGCCACTGCTCTTCCTCGATGATGCGGCCGAGATGCCAGCGCTGGCGGAGGGACACCGTCTCGCGGAAGAGGCGGCCGTCGATCTCGACCCCGTCGAAGCGGCAGGAGAACTCCGCCGTCTCGCCCGCCCGGTCGCAGACCAGCCCGTCGATGGTGCCGCGCAGCATGGCGAAGCGGCGGGCAACGGGGTGCAGCTTGCGCAGGACGCCCTCCACCCCCTCGGCCGCCAGCGCGCCATTGTCGAACAGGCGAATGTCGGGGGCGAAATGCGCCCGCGCCGCGCCGAGCAGATCGCCGCGCGCCAGCGACACCAGATAGTCGTCGAGCCGGCTGCGAAACGGCGAAACGCGCAGGCGGGAGCGAAGCGGAAGGGCAATCGTCATGGCGGCACCTGTTCTGGACTGGCGAGAACATTACGAGAACATTTTCTGTCTGTCCAGTCGGCACCGTCATTGCAGTGCCCCGTCGGAGCCGAATCCCGACCGACAGTGAAACTGTCGTCGAATTCTCTATCAGGTTGATCTATCCTTACCCGTATGGACAACCCGCAGCGTATCCATACCGTATTGGTAGACCGCACACCCAAGCCGTTGTGCGACGACTGCCTGGCAGGCTTGGCGGAAATATCTCCACGCCAGCAGGTGAATGTTATTGCTAGGTCACTCGGCCTGACAACAGACTTTGAGCGGGCTCACGGCAAGTGTTCCCAATGTGGCGACGATAAATTGGTCACAAGATCTCTGCGACACGCCCGCTGATAGTATCTGACTTTGAAATTATGGTGCAGGCCATGCGACGCGCCGTTCGAAATCACTATGCCAAAGCAGTTCAGGGGCGACTTTGTGGTTGGGGAGGGTTGCCAGAACGATCTGTAGCCCATTGATCCGGGCGTGCTTCATCGCTGGCAGACAATCCGTATCACCGGAAATCAAGACGATGCGATCTGCTGACTTCATCGCCGCGTGGTTGGCGATGTCGAGTCCAATCCGCATATCCACTCCCTTCTGCTCAAAGTCCGGCTTGAAATGCGCATCAGTCAGGGGCTCACTCGCAATCGGAATTTTCTTGGGCTTGAATCCGCGAAATTTTAGTACTCCCCTACGTACCGCGAATAGATCCTTACCGGCTAATTCGCGTAGCCAACCATCGGATCCTGTGAATTCATGTTCATTGCCTGAAACAGGTAGTTTCGCCTTACCAACGTAGGGCGCGCAATCGTAGTAAAGGATACGCAAGAGCGTTTCATCTTGCGCCACACTTGCATGTGCTACTTTTTCGATGTAATCGGGATTGTACGTTAGCTTCGCTTCCTTCGTAAGCGCTCTCAAATGCCCGCCATCGATCAAGACCGATACCTTGAACATAAAGAACCCCCGAGCGTTGCCGCGCGGGGGTTCTGCATAGATGCCCGCCTACGGGCGTAACGGATGTGATGCATCAAACATTTATGTATTCGCTTGCCTCTGTCAATACCGTTGTATGCGTGAAGGTTCCTGTCTTCGATCCAGTTGGCCGCGCTCCTCTTGAGGTTCGCGTGGTACCGGTTTTCGTGCCCCCGCCATCGTGACCATGTGAAGGAGGTCGTTGAACTTTCTTTTAAAATGTGTCGTCAACCGAATGAATCGTCGGGTTGCAATGCGCATGACAAACTTGGCGCGCCCGGCGTGCTAACCGCTGAAAAATGCCGGATCTGGATTGCCTTCGATCTTCGTTTTCACCGCTTCAGTGCATACGGCGGGCAAAGATCAGCGCAACGGTCCATTCGCAATCCAATCAAGGCCTAGAAATAGCAAGGGCTCCCGCAGGAGCCCTTTTATGCCGTTGCGGCCTTAAAACGTAGCGGGACGCAACGGAGTAACCGATTATTCGCACAGCCGCCCCTGCCGTGCAAGTTCCGCCAAGCTCAACCAATATATAAAAGCAAAACGCGCCAGGAAAAGGGCTTTCGTTCGAGAAGACGCGGAGAGAGGACCGCGCCCCGTCGCGGGCGCTGCTCACCCCCTCTGTCGGCTGCGCCGACATCTCCCCCTCAAGGGGGAAGACGGGTGCATGAGGCGCGACCGGCGCCCCTCTCGGAGATCATCGCGACTGCAGGCGAAGCCGGAGAACCGGGAACCAGAGGCGCCCTTGGCGGGGCAGGAGGCGGAGCCCCCCCCCTTAGCCCACATTCTCCAAGTAAGTCGCTGATTTCGCTGTCGTAATCGTGATATTTCG
>CAYQRX010000311.1:0-3647 GCA_964419865.1 uncultured Hyphomonas sp.
GACGAAGTTGTAGATGCCGCCCCGGCCTTCCTCGTCGCCCGGGTACCAGTTCTGCACGGTGGAGTATTTGATGGTGGCGCCTTCCAGGGCCACCAGTTCCACCACGGCGGCGTGGAGCTGGTTCTCGTCCCGCATCGGCGCGGTGCAGCCTTCCAGGTAGGAGACATAGGCCCCTTCGCCGGCGATGATCAGCGTGCGCTCGAACTGGCCGGTATTCTCGGCATTCATGCGGAAATAGGTCGACAGCTCCATCGGGCAGCGCACGCCCTTCGGAATGTAGACGAACGAGCCATCGGAGAAGACGGCGGAATTGAGCGTCGCGTAGAAATTGTCCGACGTCGGAACAACCGAGCCGAGATATTTCTTCACGAGCTCCGGATGCTCCTGCACCGCCTCCGAAATCGACATGAAGATCACGCCGGCCTTCTTCAGCTCTTCCCGGAAGGTCGTCGCCACGGAGACGGAGTCAAAGACGGCGTCCACCGCCACACGCGGTTTCTCACGGGCCGCTGCCGCGGTCTCGGCCGCGCCTTCAACGCCCAGCAACACTTCAGCCTCGCGCAGGGGGATGCCGAGCTTCTCATACGTCTCGAGAATTTCCTTCGGTACCTCGTCCAGCGACTTGTATTTCGCTCCCGCCTTCGGCGCGGCATAGTAATGATAGTTCTGGAAGTCGATCTTGGGATAATGCACCCGCGCCCAGGTTGGTTCTTCCATGGTCACCCAGCGGCGGAACGCCTCCAGGCGCCATTCGAGCAACCATGCGGGCTCATTCTTCTTGGCCGAAATGAAGCGCACCGTTTCTTCCGACAGGCCCTTCGGCGCCATCTCCATTTCAATATCGGTGACGAAACCGGCAGAATAGTGTTCGGACTCGAGACGCTTGGCCGCCTCGACCGTCTTCGCATCGATGCCTTCCTTCACCTTCACCTCGGTGCAGTCGTCCTCATGCTCATCCATTCCGCCGCAGCATTCCATCACACGGATTCCTTCAACACAGTTCTCCGGGCCGCTTCGAGCCAGGCGTCGGCGACGCGGCCGACCTCTTCCGGGCGGCTGTTCCAGCCAAAGCTGGTGCGGATCGCCGATTCCGCAAGGGCGTCATCTGCGCCCATCGCCATCAGCACAAGCGATCTTTTCACCTTGCCGGACGAACAGGCCGATCCGGCCGATACGCAGACCCCGGCCAGATCGAGCGCCATCACCTGTGTCTCGGCCTTGAAACCCGGCCGGGCGAAGTTCGAGACCCCGGCGAGCCGGGGGCTACCCTCGCCGATCACGGTGACGCCGCCCTCGGCCTTCAGGCGCGCTTCCATCGCGTCGCGATATTTTGCCAGTCTAGCATATTCCGCCAGCCCCTGCACGGCGGCGGTGGCCGCAGCCCCAAAACCGGCGATTCCGGCAACATTTTCAGTGCCCGAGCGAAGCCCCCGCTCCTGCCCGCCGCCATGCAGCACCGCCTTCAGCGGGGCGCCGGCCCGGTGCCAGAGCGCGCCGACCCCCTGCGGCCCGCCGATCTTGTGAGCCGAGAGCGCAAGATAATCGGCGCCGAGGAGCGCGACATTGACCGCCGTCTTGCCAAGCCCCTGGACCCCGTCACACACGGTCAGCCCGCCCGCTTCGCGGACAATCGCGGCCGCTTCGGCCACCGGTTGCAGGATGCCCGTCTCATTATTGGCCAGCATCAGGACCAGGACTGGTGTGCCCTTGGCCATCCGGTCCCAGGCGCCGAGACGCGCCTTCAGGTCATCAAGGTCCACCTGCCCGGTTGGCAGTACATAGGCCGTCTCCAGCGGTGCGCCGGCATAAGCTGCCGCCTTGCTGGCGGCCTCATGCTCGATTGCGGAGACGATGAGCGTCGCGGCTCCGTCCAGCGCCGCGACCGCGCCCTGGATCGCCAGCGCCAGGGCTTCGGTGCCCCCGCTGGTGAACACGATGTCTTCGGCCCGGCTGCCGATGGCGGCGCCGACCTCTCCGCGCGCCTTCTCGACCACAGCCCGCGCCGCCCGCCCGGCCTTGTGGACCGAGGAGGGGTTTGTGGCGCCCAGATCAAGGGCGGCGAGCATGGCCGTCCGGGCCTCTGGCCGCAGCGGGGCGGTGGCATTGTAATCGGCGTAGATCATGGCGCCTATATAGGCCGCCAGCGCCCTGAATGCACGGGGTTCCTGCGCCGCCGGAGCCTATTCGGCGGGCGGAGCGACATAGCCCGCCGCCGGCCAGTCCGTGTCTCCGATCCGGACGAGATTCATTTCGAATATCTGCCTCGCCTCGCCGCCGTCCGGTACATATTCGCCGATCTGGTCCCAGACGCCGCCCACTACGGTCGCGGTATAGACCATCCGCGCGCCCGGCCCGGCCGGCATGCTCCAGCGGAAGCCGGTCTCGGTCGGCTCGATCGGGAACGTCCCGGAATGGCCGCCACTATAGCTGCGCATCTCCCACTCGCCGGTATTATTGTTCCGGGAGACGACTGCGAAGGCGTTGAAATCCAGCGAGCCGCCTGCCCCATAGCCGCGCCCTTCGATCACCGTCACGTCGCCGCCCAGCATCGGCCCGACGCGCTCGGTCTGGATCAGTTCAAACGGTTGCTGATCCGGCCCGATACCCTTCGCCGTGCCGACCCATTCGCCGAACAGGAAGGCAAGCGGACCGCTCGCCGCCTCGGCGATCTCCGGCTCCGGCGCCGGTTCCGCCAAAGCGACCGGCGCGCCCGCACAGGCCGCCACAGTTATGCCCGCGGCGGCAAGCGCCAAGACCCTGATTTTCTTCTGACTTCCCCCTCTCCTGCGGTGTTTCAGCTTATCACGGGACACAGCGAGGCGACACCGGCATCACGGGATGCAGAAAAATTTGCTTTTTCAGGGCGAGTTGGCCTATCAAGCCGCCCTTCTGTGGAAAAAACGCCGAGGTTGCGATGGCCGAGATCATCATTCCGGGCCCCCAGGGCCGTATTGAAGCGCGCTATACCGAGCCGCCGGTACCGGGCGCGCCGATCGCCCTGATCCTGCACCCCCACCCGAAGGCGGGCGGCACGATGCAGGACCCGATCACCATCATGCTCTACCAGCTGTTCGAGAAGCATGGCTTTGGCGTCCTGCGCTACAATTCGCGCGGCGTGGGCCGCAGCCAGGGCGCCTATGACCAGGGCATCGGGGAGCTGGAAGACGCCGCCTATGTGCTCGACTATCTGGAGAACCTTTCGGAATCGCCGCGCTATGTCTGGTGCGCAGGCTATTCCTTCGGCGCCTGGATCACGCTGCAGCTCTTGATGCGCCGCCCGGAGATCGACGGCTTTCTCGCCATCTCGCCGCCGGCCAACCATTACGACCTCTCCTTCCTCGCGCCCTGCCCGGCCTCGGGCCTCATCGTGGCGGGCGACAAGGACGCCATCGCCTCGCCGGAAGATGTCGAACGGGCGCTGACCAAGGTGCGCGTTCAGAAGGGCCAGAAGGTCGACCGCGCCACCGTGCCCGGCGCCAACCATTTCTATCAGGATCGCCGCGACGAGCTGATCGGGCTGTGTGAGGAATACCTTCTCAAACGCCTCGCCGAGGCCGAGCAGCAGCTGCGTATCGAAGCCGAAGACGACGACGCCGACATCATCGAGGAAGAGGAAGACTTCGAGGAGTGAGGCCGGATACCGCCAG
>CAYQRX010000312.1:0-3629 GCA_964419865.1 uncultured Hyphomonas sp.
ATCTCCGATCTTCACGCCGAGAAGGCCGGCAAGATGGGTCTCTCGAAGCTGGTCTTCAACTTCAGTGAAGCCGGCACCGGCGATGTCGCCATCACGCTTGACGGTTTCGGCCTCTCGGGTCTCGATTACGGCCTGATCGCCGCTGCTGCGGGTAATTCGGACGACCCGGCCGCGCTTGGCAGCATGCTGCAGGCAGACCCCGGCAATCCCGGCTTCGACGCCATGCAGCTTAAGGGGCTGAAGGCTGACATCGTGGGCGCCGCCATCGCCCTGCCGAGCTTCAATTCCTATGTCGGCCGCGACGGTCAGGGCCGGGCAACCAAAATCACCACGGATCCCTTCACGATGACGGTTGCAGCCCGCGACAATCCCGATGGCGAACAATTTGCCGGGGCGCTCGCCATCCTCGGCTATGAAACCCTGACGCTGAGCGCCGCCGGCGAGCAGCATTACGATCCGGATGCGGATGTCGTGACCCTGCCCAAAGGCAAGAACTACTGGCGCCTCGATGACGGCTTCAAGTTCGACGTCGCGGCCAAGTATGAAGGTACCAAGGCCCTCGCGGCCGCTTCGGCCGAGGCCGATACGAATCCGGATGCGGTTGTCGAGGCCATGCTCTCCAAGCTGGCCTTCCACCAGCTGGAGTTCTCCTTCGCCGACAGCGGTTTCTTCAACCGCGCGCTCAACGCCTATGCCGCCCAGTCGGGTGAGGACCCGGCCCAGCTGCGGGCCCAGATCTCCGGCATGATGGCAATGGCGCCGATGTTCGCGTCGGGCACCGGTATCGACACGGCGGTGGTTCAGGAGCTGGCCGGCGCCCTGTCGAGCTTCGTCCAGGACCCGAAAACCCTGACGATCGGCATTGCGCCGCAGGCGCCGCTGACCGCGCAAGCCTTTATCGATGCTGCCGAGAATCCGACCGACCCCGAGCGCAAGCTCGACAAGGCAAAGCTCGGCTTCTCGGCCGGCAACAAGTAAAGGTCTGCCGCTGGGGCAGAAAATCATCAGAGCGCGGCAGCCCGGCGGCTGCCGCGCTCTTTCCTTGCGGCGCTGATGCGGGCATAGGCTAAGCCGATGAGACTGGCCTTTTTCGGAGACGTGGTCGGAAAGCCCGGCCGGGCGGCGGTGCTGGAGCACCTGCCGGGCCTGCGTGCGCGCCTGAAGCTCGACTTTGCCGTGGTCAATGGCGAGAACGCCGCTGGCGGTTTCGGCCTGACCCGTCAGATTGCGGAGGAGTTCTTTGCCGCCGGTGCTGACTGCCTGACCCTCGGCGACCATGCCTGGGACCAGCGCGAGGCGCTGACTTATATCGAGCGCGAGCCGCGCCTGCTGCGGCCGCTGAACTATCCGCCGGGCGCCGGCGCGCCGGGGAAGGGGGCAGAGCTCTACACCCTGCCGGACGGGCGCCGGGTCGGCGTGATCCAGCTGCAGGGTAATGTCTTCATGCGCCAGGCGCTCGGCTGTCCGTTCGCGGCGGCTGATGCCGCGCTGGACCAGATGCCGCTCGGCACGGTGGCCGATGCCGTCATCGTCGACATGCATTGCGAGGCGACCAGCGAGAAGATGGCGATGGGCCATCATTGCGATGGACGCGCGAGCCTCGTCGTCGGGAGCCACACGCACGTACCGACCGCCGATACGATGATCCTGACTGGCGGCACCGCCTATCACACCGATGCCGGCATGTGCGGGGACTATGACTCGGTGATTGGTATGCAGAAGGAAATGTCGCTATACCGCTTCACCACCCAGCTGCCCGGCGAACGCTACCAGCCGGCGCTGGGCGAGGGCACGCTCTGCGGCACCTATGTCGAAACCGATGACCGCACGGGCCTTGCTCTGCGCATCGAGCCGATCCGGATCGGCGGCCGCCTCAGCCCGCAGCTGCCGATGGTTTGAGCCGCGAGGGACAGGGGCACGCCATAGGGGGCAAGCCCGAGGCGAAACAGAAGCCGGGCGGCAGGAAAGTCCTCAGTTCTTCCCGAACTTCCGGTCGCGCGCGGCCAGCAGGCGCAGGCGCAGGGCGTTGAGCTTGATGAAGCCGGCGGCGTCTTTCTGGTCATAGGCGCCGTGATCGTCCTCGAAGGTCACGATCTTCTCCGAGTACAGAGAATAGGGGCTCGAGCGGCCGATCAGGTAAGCCTGTCCCTTATAGAGCTTGATGGTCACTTCGCCGGTCACGAAGCGCTGCGAATGGTCGATGGCGGCCTGCAGCATCTCGCGCTCGGGGCTCCACCAGAAGCCGTTGTAGATGAGCTCGGCATATTTCGGCATCAGCTCGTCCTTGAGGTGGGCGGCGCCCCGGTCGAGTGTTACCTGCTCGATGGCGCGATGCGCGTACCACAGGATGGTGCCACCGGGCGTCTCGTAGATGCCGCGCGACTTCATGCCGACGAAGCGGTTCTCCAGAAGGTCGAGCCGGCCGATGCCATGCTTCTTTCCATATTCGTTGAGCCTGGTCAGCAGCGTGGCCGGGGAAAGCGCCTCGCCATTGATCGAAACGGCGTCGCCCTTCTCAAAGCCGATGGTGATCACTTCGGCCTGATCGGGTGCCTCTTCCGGGCTGATCGTCCGCATATGGACGAATTCCGGCGCGGGCTGGGCCGGGTCTTCCAGCACCTTGCCCTCGGAGGAAGAGTGGAGCAGGTTTGCGTCCACTGAGAAGGGCGCTTCGCCGCGTTTATCCTTGGCGATCTCGATGCCGTGTTCTTCGGCAAACTTCAGAAGGTCGGTCCGGGATTTGAATGCCCAGTCGCGCCAGGGCGCGATCACCTTGATGTCGGGGTTCAGGCCATAATAGCCCAGCTCGAAGCGGACCTGGTCATTGCCTTTGCCGGTGGCGCCATGGCAGACGGCATCGGCGCCGACCATGTCGGCAATCTCGATCTGGCGCTTGGCAATCAGCGGCCGGGCAATCGAGGTGCCGAGCAGATAGACGCCCTCATAAACCGCGTTCGCCCGAAACATCGGGAAGACGAAATCGCGCACGAACTCTTCGCGCACATCCTCGATGAAGATGTTCTCGGGCTTCACCCCGGCGGCCAGCGCCTTCTTGCGCGCCGGTTCCAGCTCCTCGCCCTGGCCGAGATCGGCGGTGAAGGTGACGACTTCGCAGCCGAATTCCACCTGAAGCCATTTCAGGATGATCGAGGTGTCGAGGCCGCCGGAATAGGCAAGAACGACCTTTTTCGGGGCGGAAACGGGCTTGGACATGGGGTTTTCGTCGTCTTTCTGGCGGGGAAACGGAGAAGTGTTGCCTTAAAGTCCCGCATCCCGGCTGGCAAGGCGGCGCCTTACAGGGAATTTTATGGTTTACGATTTATGAGCCGGATATAGTGAATCTCACGCAAGGGGCGGGCCAGGATGGCGAAGCCCGAGGCTCAGGATGGGACCGATGTCGCAGGCGCCTTTGAAGACCGATGCTGAAACCGATGCCCCGTTCCGGGCGCGGCTGAAAGCGCGCGACGGGGTGCGGCCGCATTCGACCCTGGCCATTCTGGCTGGCTATGACCCGAACAAGGCAGGCGCATCGGTCCCGCCGGCACGCCCGCGCCCGGCGGCCCGGCCGATCGCCGAGCTGCGCGAAGTCCAGGAAACCCGGCGGACGGTAGTCGAGCTGCCGCCTCCTG
>CAYQRX010000313.1:0-3611 GCA_964419865.1 uncultured Hyphomonas sp.
CGCTGGCAGAGGCCGAGGAGCAGCTTGCCGAAACGGCGGGCTCACGCAGGTTCTTCGAGGTGCCGGCCCCGGCCCGGACGCTGGAGGACTTGCGCCCCTGGCTGAACGGTGAACGCACGGTTGCTGGCCCGGCCGGCGAGCGCCCGCTTTTTGCCGTCTTCATCCTGTCGGAAGATGGCAGCCAGCTCGAATACTGGAGCGGCGATGTCAATGTCGATACGCTGCGCAGCGTGGCCGAGACGGCGATGCGCGATCTCAGCCGGCGCGAAGCGCTGGCCGCCGCCGGGCTCGGGCCGGATTTCCTGAGACAGGCCGACAATGCAGCGGTGACGGTACCTGCTTTTCGTCTGCATGCCACACAGGCGGGGGAAAGCGGTGCGCAGGTCACAATCGCTGACCGCGCGCCAGCCATCGTCTCGGCGGCGCTCGCCTATTTTCTCTGGCTGATGATCTTCTCGATCATCCAGTACCTGCTGATGGGTACGATCGAGGAACGCTCCAACAAGATTTTCGATACGCTGCTGACGTCTGTACAGCTGCCGCAGCTGCTCGCGGGCAAGCTGCTGGCCGTGTTCGCCGTCACCTCGACGATGATGCTGTCATGGTCGCTGTTCGCGGGTGTCGGCTCGCTGATCGCGGCAAGCCAGAGCCCCGGCGTGATGGAGATGATCCAGCCATTCATTGCCGCGGCGACCGATCCGGCGCTCGTCATTCCGGCCATTGTCAGCTTCGTGCTCGGCTACATCCTCTATGGCGTGATCTTCATGGCGCTCGGCTCGCTCTGCGACACGATCCAGGAAGCGCAGACGCTTCTCAGCCCGATGATGATCCTCCTTATGCTGCCGATGTTCGCAATCTTCGTGGCCTTCCAGGACCCCGGCTCGCCGATCATCGACATCGCGGCCTGGATCCCGGTCTTCACGCCCTTCCTTCTGATCCTGCGCATGCCGCATGACCCGCCGATGTGGGAGGTCATGGCGCAGATGGGGATGATGGTGGTCGTCACGCTGCTGGTGGTCTGGGGCGCCACAAAAGTCTACCGCGCCGGCGCGGTGCACGGCGCCGGCATCGGCGAGCTGGGCGGAATGCTGAAACGGGCCGTAGGCCTGAAGCCGAAGGCGGGGTGAGGGCGGGATTTCGCGTCAGCAGGCAAGGCGCGCCGCAGGCATGACCGGCTCGGGTCGATAAGGTCTTGCAGGTTTGATGGCCGGGGCCGCGCGCGGAGCCGTCTGCAGCCAGGCGCTGTAATCCATGTTCGGCAGTCGCGGCGGTGGCAGCATGCCGAGTGCTTCCATGATTGTATCGGTGCGCTTTGAGGCCAGAGAAAATGTGTTGGCGCGGTATCCTTCAACTTCGGCCTCGGTGAATTCCGCCACGCAGTTCTCGCGCTGGAACTGGACGGTGCGTTTGCAGACGGTGACGATTTCCGCTTCGCCTTCCAGACAGGAGATGACATCTCCGGGCAGTCGCATGCGCTGAGACAGGGGCGCCATCGGAAATGCTTCCTGCAAAAGGCGCACGATGCTTCGCCGCAGGGGAAAGGCCGAGTGCGCGAGCACTTTCCACTCCGACACCAGCATATCGGTTTCGCCCTGTTCCAGCACCTCAATCTCGGTGCCGCCGTAAAGCACGATCACCCACCGGGGCCGGGCTGGTGAGAGGATGTAGGTATCAGTGCGGATCTCGGCCAGACCCACCCCGAACAGGCAGTGCAGCGTTTCGATATGCGGCTGGCCCTCGTCCGGCCAGGCTCGGTACTCAAAAAGAGTTGGGCGCGGCATGGTGCACCTGTCTTCTGAATGGCACTGGGTTTTGAACGAGCCACGCCGCAATGGGTTCCCTTGGCGCCGGGAATCAGAGGTGGATCAGGCCTGAAAACGCCGGCCATGGGGGTGAACTGACCCGCGATGGGACAGTCGGGGCGAGGCTCAGCGGCTGCCGCAATAGACAAAAAGCCCCGCCAGATTGCTCTGGCGGGGCTTTTTTGAGGGGTCAGATAACCCGAGTGTCTTACACAATACCTTCGCGCTGGGCGCGCTTGCGGGCGAGTTTGCGGGCGCGGCGCACGGCTTCGGCGCGCTGGCGGGCTTTCTTCTCGGACGGCTTCTCGAAGTGCTGACGGGCCTTCATTTCCCGGAACAGGCCTTCGCGCTGCATCTTCTTCTTCAGCGCGCGCAGGGCCTGCTCGACATTGTTATCGCGGACGACGATCTGTACTATGGGACTTCTCCATCGGGTTCTGTCGGGCGCATCCATGCCCGGAAATTCGTTGAGTTCAGACCTGACGGTCCAAGAAGCGGCGCCTATATCACGGGCAAATGCCTTTGGCCAAGCCCCTTGATGCCAGGAAACGACAGATGACTGTACCACCTTCAACCCTGCTGCGCCGGCGCTGGCTGGACGCGCTGCTGCCGGAGGTCGTCTTCGAGGGCTGGAGCGAGGCGGCAGCGACGTCAGCGGCCGTGAAAGCCGGGCTGAGCGAGGGCGAACAGGCGCTTGCTGCCCCGCGCGGCGTGCTTGATCTCATCGACGGCTTCTTCGATGACGCCGAAGCAAACGCGAGAGCGGCACTGGCGGCCGAAGACCTTTCGGCCCTGCGGGTGCCGGACAAGATCAAGCGCGGGGTGCTTGCCTGGCTTGGCGCTTTGGAACCGCATCGGGACGCGGTCCGCCGCGCCGCCAGCCGCGGCTTCCTGCCCTGGGGGGCGGGCCCGGCGCTTCAGCGCAGCTGGAAGGTCGCCGACATGATCTGGACGGCCGCGGGCGATGCGTCTGAGGATTACAACCGCTATTCCAAGCGCGGCCTGCTTGCCGCGGTGATTCCTGCGATCGTGCTCTACTGGGCAGATAATCCGTCTCCGGAAGACCTTGATTCCTTTATCGAACGCCGCCTGTCGCATGCGTCCGGACTCGGACGAACGGCCGGGCGATTCGTGCGCCCGATTCTCGACCGGATACCACAGAAGCACAGCTGACCGCCCCGAAAATCGGCAAGAAAGCGTCGTTTTTTCAGGGGGTTGAGGGTGTCGGGCGGTGGCTCTGCAATCACCCCGGGGGGCTGGGGGGGCTGATGGGTCCGGGGCGCTTGCCAACGTCCTCCGCCCGACGAATCCAAGATGGCTGCGGCTTGCGGCGCGGACAAGGCTGAAATGCGGTGAAAACGCGATCCAGGGGATTAATTCTGCGTTAGTTGCCAGGGGGACTGGACGCGCGCTGCGACTGTGACAAAATTAACATCGACATGACGGAATCTTTCCACAGGAAACCCGCGCCGGATCCGGTCGTTGCCTTCCAGAAGGCTGAACTCCAACCCATTCTCGATGTCTATGGCCGCCTGGTGATTGCCGGCGAGGCGCGCGACTATGCCATCGGCATGGAGCGCGATGTCGCGATCTTCGCCATCTTCCGGCGGCATGCTGAAAGTCCGACATGGCGGATCGAGAAGGAACCCGCACTGGCAAACCGCCAGGGCCAGTACGCCGTCTACGGGTCGGCTGGTCAGGTGCTGCGCCGGGGCCGCGAGTTGAAACAGGTGCTTCGCGTCTTCGATACCCGCCGTTTCAGCATCGTGCGCTGATTGGGCCGGGGCCGCGGGCCGGTCAGGCAGACGT
>CAYQRX010000314.1:0-3608 GCA_964419865.1 uncultured Hyphomonas sp.
CAAACGCCTGACCGGTGAGGGCCAGCGCATCTTCCTGATGGCGCCGCTGCACCATCATTTCCAGAAGAAGAACTGGCCGGAAACGCGCGTCGTCGTGCGCTTCTGGATCCTCTCCGTCCTGTTCGCCCTGATGGGCCTTGCCACACTCAAGCTGAGGTGACGCAGAGGCCATGATCCCCATTACCGAATACGCAGGCAGAGACGTCGCGGTATACGGCCTTGGCCGGTCCGGTCTCAGCGCAGCCAGAGCCCTGAAGGCCGGCGGCGCGCGCGTCCATGCGTGGGACGATAATGAGGAAACGCGGGCAAAAGCCGAGGCCGCCGGCATCGCCCTGTCGGATATCAACAAGCGCGACTGGCAGACCTTTGCCGCGCTCGTGCTCTCGCCCGGCATTCCCTACAAGTTCCCGCAGCCGCACCGCCTGGTGCGCATGGCCGAGATGACCGGCGTGCCGGTGATCGGGGATATGGAGCTGTTCGCCCGCGCCGTGCAGGCGCTGCCCGAGCGGGCGCGGCCGAAAGTGGTCGGCATCACCGGCACCAATGGCAAGTCGACCACCACGGCGCTGATCGGCCACATCCTGAAACAGGCCGGGCGCGATGCCCGCGTCGGCGGCAATATCGGCACTGGCGTGCTCGATCTCGCCGCTCTCCATTCCAATGCGATCTATGTGCTGGAGATGTCCTCCTACCAGCTCGACCTCGTCAAAAGCCTGCACTGCGATGTCGCCGTCTTTCTCAATCTGTCCCCGGATCATCTCGACCGGCATGGTGGTATGGACGGCTACCAGGCCGCCAAGATGCGCCTGTTCCAGAACCAGACGGCGAAGGACGTCGCGGTGATCGGTTTCGACGACATCTACACCCAGTCGATTGCCATTGGCCTGTCGGCGAATGGCCCGCAGCGCGTGGTGCAGATCTCGTCGACCTATACGCTCGGCAAGGGCGTCAGTGCCGTCGATGGCCGCCTCTATGATAACCAGTCCGGCAAGGCCGAATTCGTTGGCAAGCTGGAAGACTGTCCGGCCCTGTTCGGGCGCCACAATTATCAGAATGCCGCCGCCGCCTATGCCGCCTGCCGCGCGCTTGGCCTTGATCCGGCGACGATCATGGCGGGCCTCAAGACCTTCCCCGGCCTCGCCCACCGGATGGAGCCTGTCGGTGAGATCGCTGGCGTGCGCTTCATCAATGATTCCAAGGCCACCAATGCCCAGGCGGCCGAACAGGCGCTGCGGGCCTTCAAGAACATCTACTGGATCGCCGGCGGTGTCCCCAAGTCCGAAGGCATCACGCCGCTCGCGCCGCTGTTCCCGAACATTACCAAGGCCTATCTCATCGGCCAGGCAGAAGACGCGTTTGCGGCAACGCTGCAGGGCAAGGTGCCGAGCCAGACCTGCGGCACTCTGGAACGCGCTGTTGAGGCTGCGCACCGCGATGCCCGCGCGGCCGGTGAGCCCGGCGCCATCGTCCTGTTTTCGCCAGCCTGTGCGAGTTTCGATCAGTTCAAGGACTATGAGCAGCGCGGCGACGCCTTCCGGACTCTCATCCGGAACCTGTTGCCGGAAAATCTCAGGGTGACGGCGTGAGCCACACAGCCAACGCTCCGCTGCTGCCGCGTTCGGATGCATCCTGGTTCACCGAATGGCGCCGCACGCTGGACTGGGGGCTGGTTGCCGGCGCGGTGATTTTGCTGGGCGCTGGCCTTCTCATGTCGCTGGCCGCCGGGCCGGCTGCGGCAGCCCGCTATGGGCAGGCGGACCCCTATTTCTTCGTTTACCGCCAGGCCGCGCTCGCGGCGGCTGGTCTCGGCGTGCTTTTCGCCGTGAGCCTGCTGGACCGGAAATGGGCCCGCCGGCTGGCGGCGCTGATTTTCATGGCCAGCCTGACATTGATGGTCACCATCCTGCTGATCGGCCATGAGGTCGGCGGCGCCCAGCGCTGGCTGAGGATCTTCGGCATGACCGTGCAGCCGAGCGAGCTGGTCAAGCCATCGCTGATCCTGCTCAGCGGCTGGCTGCTGGCGCAGCGCGAGATCTATCCCAAAGGCCCCTGGGCGCTGATCGCCTTCCTGTTCTATGCAGCCACGCTTGGCCTGCTGCTGATGCAGCCGGATGTCGGCCAGTCGGTGCTGCTGACAGCGGCGTTCCTGACAGCTTTCTTCGTCAGCGGCATGCCGAAGCGCTGGATTGCCGTCTTCGCCGCCGGCGGTGCGGTCCTCGCCGCGACGCTCTACACCCTGTTCGACTATGTGCAGCGCCGGGTCGACACGATCTTCAGGCCGGAGGGGCTCGACCGGTTCCAGATCGACCGCGCGGCCGAAGCAATCAGCCGGGGCGGTCTCTTCGGCGTCGGGCCGGGGGAGGGGCTCGTCAAGGCGCGCCTGCCGGATGCGCATACCGATTTCATCTTCGCGGTGATGGCCGAGGAATTCGGCCTGATCGCCATTGTCGCCCTGATGGCTGTCTATGCGATGATGACGATCCGGGGCTTCCGGGCGGCGGCGCGGATTGAGGACGGCTATGCCCGCACCGCCGCAGCCGGCCTGTTCACCCTGTTCGGCCTTCAGGCGGCCATCAATATCGGGGTGAACCTGGCTGTCCTGCCCCCGACCGGCATGACACTGCCATTTGTGTCCTATGGCGGGTCGTCGATGATGGGTATGGGATTGACGCTCGGCCTCGCGCTTGCTCTCGTCCGGGGAGAAGGCACGCGGAACCGGGGACGGTATGGTTGATCCATCAGGCGAGAAGCTCGTCATCATTGCGGCAGGCGGCACCGGCGGGCACATGTTCCCGGCGCGCGCCTTTGCCGACGAGATGCGCGCGCGCGGGTGGCAGACGGCCCTGATCTCGGACTGGCGTGGCCTTCGCTATGCAGGCGATTTCCCGGCCGGGTGGAAGGAGGAGGTCGAAGCCGCCAGCCCCAACTTCCGCAAGCCCTGGACGGTGCCCGGCGCGGCGCTGAAGATCAATGCCGGCATTCGCAAGGCAAGGCGACTGATGCGCCAGCATCGCCCGATGCTGGTCGCCGGCTTCGGCGGGTACCCTGCCTTTCCGGCACTGGCCGCAGCCCGCCGGCTTGGTATCCCGATCATCATTCATGAGCAGAATGCGGTGCTGGGGCGGGTCAACCGGCAGTTCGCCCGGCACGCGAAGCTGGTCGCCAGCGGCTTCGAACGCCTCGACCGCCTGCCGCCCGGATCCGCCCATATGCCGCTCGGCAACCCGGTGCGCGCACCGATCATCGAGGCCAGCGCTGCGCCCTATCCGCCTACGGACGGCCAGCTGACCATTCTGGTGACCGGCGGCAGCCAGGGCTCGCGCATCATCGGGGAAACCGTGCCGCTCGCCATCGCCGACCATATTCCGGCGCCGCTGCGGGCCCGTATAAAGGTCGTCCAGCAGGTGCGCGAGGAGCAGTATGAGGCCGTCGCCAACCTGTATCGCCGGTCCGGGGTTGCCTGCGAGCTGGCACCCTTTTTCAGCGACATGCCGCAGAAGCTGGCGGCGGCGCATCTTGTGATCGCCCGTTCCGGCGCCGGAACGGTCAGCGAACTGGCCGTGGTCGGCCGCCCGTCGATCCTGATACCGCTGGCGATTGCCATGGAC
>CAYQRX010000315.1:0-3600 GCA_964419865.1 uncultured Hyphomonas sp.
GTTTCACACCAACCCAGCTTGCGGCCTGCCATGTCTGCGCTCGCTACGCCCCCTCAAAACCGGAAGGGCAACGCCCTGTCCGGCTTTTCGTGCTGGCAGTGACAAGCGTCCGCTCCCTCCCCAGATGAAAATGGCCGGCCAATCAGGCCGGCCAAGGTATGCAAGAAGGACGTCACCGCTTTGCCCTGGCAATCTGCCGGATCGGCTCTGCGCTGACAGGTTCAGTTAATACGGGAATGAGTCTGAATATGGGCCTTGGGGCGGCGTTGTCTGGCATTCAGGCAAGGCCCGGAGCAGACGGGTCACCCGCGCGCCGGGCGTCTGCGCCGCGCCCCGGCCCAACCGCAAGGCAGCGGCTCAGGCTTCGTGTCCCTGATCCGAGGGCTGCGTGAAGATCGCTTCCAGGCTGCGCAAATTCATCCCGTTTTTCAGGTAGTTGGCCGGCGTCAGGTTCACCGCCTTGATGACCCCGCGCTCGACCTTCGTGCCTTCGCCGCTTTCGGCCGGCACCAGATCGAAGTCGAGAATGTTGATACAGCCCGTATCCTGCTCGAAGCCGGCGCTCGCCCCCAGCGGCGCACCGATCACATCCGCCAGCAGCATCCGGTTCACGACTTCGTGAGCCACCACCAGCGCCGATGCCCAGCCCGGCCGGGCCAGCAGCGCGGCGACGCCCTCCCTGATTCGCACCAGCGCATCGGAAAATCGCTCACCGCCCGGCAGGAAAACCGCATCCGGCTCGCCCGCCTGTTCGAAGGTGAAGGTCATCACGGCGGCGAGGTGTTCGGCCGAATGGAAGTCCATATAGGAGCCCGACCGGAGCTCCCCGAACCGGGCATCTTCCTCCAGCGGCGGCGCATCGGGGTGCTCGGCCAGCACGATCTCTGCCGTTTGGCGCGTACGCGGCAGGCCGGAGCAGAGCGCGAGGTCGAAATGCACCTCCGACAGCGCAACCCCCGCCGCCCTTGCCTCCTCGACACCCCGCTCCGTCAGGGTGGCCACCTTCGGATCGCGTGCCTTGCGCACAGCCGCGGAGGTGTAGTCCACAAAGCCATGCCGCATCAGATAGATGCGCCGGCGTCCTGTGGTGCCGGGCAGTGCGCTCATCCGCGCGAAACACCCCAGTCTTTCAGGATCGCGTCAGTGTGCTCACCCAGGCCCGGCGGGCGGCCCTGAATGGCGCCGGGCGTCTCGGAGAAGCGCGGCGCCGGGGCCGGCTGAACGACGCCTTCGATCTCGACGAAGGTGGCGCGATCCACATTATGCTTGTAGCTCGGGGCATCTGCCATCGACAGGACCGGCGCATAGCAGATGTCCGTGCCTTCCATGATGGCGTTCCATTCGGCCTGGGTCTTCGTCTTCATCACGGCCATGATCTTCGCCTTCAGCTCCGGCCATTTCGACTTGTCCATCTGCGCATCGAAAGCCGGATCGGTCAGGCCCGCTTTCTCGCGCAGAATGGCGTAGAATTGCGGCTCGATCGAGCCGATGGACACCCATTTGCCGTCCTTGGTCTCATAAGTGTCATAGAAATGCGCGCCGCCGTCGAGAAGGTTCGCCTCGCGCTCATCGGTCCACACGCCCATCGCGCGCATGCCCCAGAACATCGCCGTCAACGAGGCAGCTCCGTCCGACATCGCGACATCGATCACCTGCCCCTTGCCGCCATTCTTGACGTTGATGATCGCCGCCAGCAGCCCCATCGCGAGATACAGCGCGCCGCCGCCATAATCGCCGACAAGGTTCAGCGGCGGACGCGGGCGGCCATTGCCATCGCCCATCGCATGCAGCGCGCCGGTGATGGCGATATAGTTGAGGTCATGGCCCGCCGAGTGTGACAGCGCCCCGGTCTGGCCCCAGCCGGTCATGCGGCCATAGACCAGTTTCGGATTTCGCTTCAGCGCCACATCCGGGCCGAGTCCGTTGCGCTCCATCACGCCGGGGCGGAAGCCTTCGATCAGGCCATCGGCCTTTTCCAGGAGCTTCAGCGCCACTTCGACATCCGCCGGGTCCTTGAGGTTGAGCCCGATGGACCGGCGCCCGCGCCCGACCACATCGGCCGCACGGCCCGGCCGGCCATCGCCCGGACGGTCGATCCGGACCACATCGGCGCCCATGTCCGAGAGCAGCATGCCGCAGAAAGGGCCCGGCCCGATGCCCGCAAATTCCACAATCCTGACGCCGGCAAGCGGTCCCTGAGCCATGAGATGTCTCCTGATGTTCGGTTTGTAATGGTCGAATTAGCGGAACCTTAAGGGGGCGAGGCGCAAAAGGAAGGGGTGCCGCAGCGTCGCGCCCGGTGCAATTTCGGCCCCAATCATGCGTCCCAGGAATGCTCGACTTCTCCTTCTACGATCCGCCGATTGAAGTAGCTGCCGCCAGCCCGCGTCTGGAGATGATTGTTGCGCGCCTCAAGGCCTCCGGCCTGCGCCCCTATCCCGCGGCCGAGGCGCCGGACTTTTCCGCGCCCGATCCGCTTCTGGTCGACCTCGAAAGCGCCCCGCGCGCCATTCTGGAGCGCCTCGCCCGCGCCGCGATGATCGGCGTGCCGCGCCAGATCGTCCTGCTGGACACGTCCGGCCGGCCGGCGCCGCGGATCGACGGCGCCATCCATCTGCGCCAGGACCGCGACCTGGCGATCCTGAAAAGCCGCCTTGCCGCCCTTGCCCGCCGCGCCAGCCGCCAGCGAGAGGCGTCCATCCGGCGCGAGACGACGCTGGAACTGGGTGCGAAACTGCCCCCGATCGATGTCGATGCCGTCCCGGCGCTGCTTTATCTGGGCGAGGGCTCGCCCTTCTTCCTGTCGCTGCAGAACGGCCTGCGCAGGCGCGGTGTCGAGATGACCGCTGCGCTCTCCCGGCAGACGGCTCGCCAGCATCTCACCAGCAAACGCTTCGCCGCCGCCCTCATCGACATAGCCGGCAGCGAGGATGACCCCGGCGGCATCCATGACTGGATCGTCCGGCAGGACGGCCTGTCCGGCCTGCCGCTTATTGTTGCGGCCCGTCCCGATACGGACTTTACCGAACGCCAGCTTGGCCTGCTCAGCCATGCTGCGGAGATCGTCGACCCTTCCGCATCCGAGGCGGTCATTCTCACTATGATCGAAACCCAGTGCCGCCGCCTGCATGCGGGGGCGCCGATGATGCCCCTGCCAGGCCTTGTGCTCAAGGTGACCGATATTGTCTCCGGCCTGTTCAGCCGCACCTTTTTTGAAGCCCACCTGCCCCGGCAGATGCAGGCCGCCAGCGACCAGGCCGAGACGCTTTCGGTTCTGACATTGAGGCTCGGCCCGGGCGCCGCGAAATCCCGCGACGTTCAGAAAGCGGCGGGCCATACTATCCTGCGCCAGATCCGTGATACCGATTGCGCAGCCCTGATGCAGCCCGGCGTCTTCGCCATCTCGCTGCCGGCCACCCCCTATCGCGGCGGCGTGCGCCTGGCCGAACGAATTGACGAAGCCCTTGGCCGTATGGGCAAGGAACATCCCGGCCTCAGCTGGCGCGTGACCGAGAAGCGCAACTATCACACGCCGCAAACCTTCCTGGCGGCCAGCCTGATCGGACCATTTGTGCGCACACGGATTGCTGCCTGACGCCT
>CAYQRX010000316.1:0-3588 GCA_964419865.1 uncultured Hyphomonas sp.
TAATCGCCTCTTGCTTCAGCGCGTCTGCATTCCTGGGCACCGGTTCATAATCGCGCGGCTCGCGCAGCACCGTTACGCGCGCCTCCTGCGCCGCCAGCGCCAGCGGGTCGAGGAACAGCTTCTCCGGCAGTATGAACGGCACATACTCGCTGCGGCCCTCCTGCCCGGCGCCGTCAATCGCGACCAGTTCGAGATCGACCGGCAGGCCGGCCCAGCGATGGCGGGTCAGGTCGAGCCGGGCAGCCGCCTCGGCTTCTTTTGCGCCCAGAGTCGCCGGCAACGGTACCGGCACGCGGTCTTCAGCGTCCGGCGCCGCCGGATGCGGATCGCGCAGCCGGATCGCCAGTTCCACGCCGTTGATGCCATAGTCGTCGCTGGCTTTCCATTTGAACTCCACCTGGTCGCGCGGCCCCGGCTCCGGCAGGGTTACGAATTCGATGGCGGGCAATTCGTCGGGAATCGTCTCGAAGCTCCAGCGTGCCCGTTCGCCCCACCAATGGACGGTCAGTCTTGTATTGCCGGTGATCCGTGCCCGCGCCTCGTAGGCGCCATCCGGCGTGCGCTCGAAACGGGCAGACTGGCGCCGGTCGCCGCGCAGCACTAGCCGCGGCGGAGAATGCGCCTGAGTCCGCAGCGTCACCTCAGAGCCGGCCGGCACGCGCACATCGGGCATGTCGGGACGCAGGAAGATCGGCGCCCGGCCCGTATATTCGGGCGGCGTCGCCCAGGCCTCGACGATCATCCGGTCAGCGCCTGCAAGCGCCCCAAGATCAGGCGACAGCGCCCGCATCAGCCGCCCCGGCCCGGCCGCGCCCGCAATCAGGGCGAGCGCAATAACTGTTATCGGCAGGACAAACCGCAATCGGTAGGGGTCGAGCGCCTTCCATTCTGCGCCAAGGCGCGGCAGGCGCAGATTGCCAAGCTCGGAAACCAGCCGCGCGCGGTGGACCCGCCAGAGACTTGCGGGCGCGGCGGACGGATCGGCCGGACGGTCAGACAGGGAACTGACCGGGCGCAGCTCCGACTGCTCATCCAGAGCACGGACAATCTCGGCGTCTGAGGGTGCGCGGTAGCGCCGCCAGCCCAGCCAGGCCAGGCTTGCCGCGCCGACCAGCAAAGGCGGAATGATTGCAGCGGCGGCAAATTTTTCGAGCCGGTCAAAGCCGCCGCCAAACGCGACCGCCAGGAATCCGAGGACAAAGACGAAGGCCGGCCAGAATGCCCGGCCGATTGCCAGCAGCGTCAGCCGGCGGCGCGTTCCCGCCAGCTTCCTCTTCAGCAGTGTCAGGCCCGTGTCCTGATCCAATCCGGCACCTCTTCCAGCATCGTCATCTCGTCGAAATCCGGCCGGCGGCGGACCACATCATAACGGTCGCCATTGACCAGGACTTCCGGAACCAATGGACGGGCATTGTAGGCCGAAGACAGGACAGCGCCATAGGCGCCTGCAGACATGAAGGCGAGCCGGTCTCCGGCCTCGACCTTCGGCAGGGTCCGCGCGGTGGCGAACTTGTCGGTGGATTCGCAGATCGGGCCGACAATGTCATAGGTTTTTTCGGCATGGCCCTGCGGCGGTTCGGCGAGCGGGCGGATGTCGTGATGGGCGCCATATAGCGCCGGGCGGATGAGGTCGTTCATGCCGGCATCAACGATGAGGAAGGTCCGGTCCGGCGCCTCTTTCTCATACAGCGCCGTTGTCAGCAGCACCCCGGCATTGCCCGAAATCACCCGGCCCGGCTCGAGGATTACTTCGAATCCATGTCCTCCTGTCACCTCCGCGATCATGGCCGCATAGTCCGATGGCGGGGCCGGCGCATCGGTTTCGCGATAGGGGATGCCAAGCCCGCCACCGACATCGATCCGGGTGATGCCATGCCCCTGCCCGCGCAGGCGCAGGGCAAGTGCCACGACCTTCTCGAACGCCGCCCGCATCGGGCCAAGCTCGCCGATCTGGCTGCCGATATGGACGTCGACGCCGACTACCCGGATGCCCGGCAGGCGCCCGGCCTCGGCATACAGTGCCTCCGCCTCGCCCCAGGGCACACCGAACTTGTCGCCGGACTTGCCGGTGGAGATGTTGGGATGCCCCCCGGCTGCCACATCGGGATTGACCCTGAGCGCCACAGGCGCCTCAAGACCGAGCCCCTCAGCCACGCTCGACAGCAGCCGCAATTCACCCGCGCTCTCGACATTGAACTGGTGGATACCGGCCTGAAGGGCCAGCGTCATCTCGGCGGCCGTCTTCCCGACGCCGGAAAAGACAATCCGCGAGGCCGGAATTCCGGCCTTCATCGCGCGCTGCATCTCTCCGCCGCTGACGACGTCCGCCCCGCACCCCTCCGCTGCCAGCGTTGCCAGCACGGCGAGATTCCCGTTCGCCTTGACCGAATAGGCAATCAGCACCTTCTGGCTGCTGAAAGCGTCCGCGATGACCCGCGCATGACGTACCAGGGTGGCCGTCGAATAAACATAGACCGGCGTGCCCACCTCGTCGGCGATGCGGCCAAGATCAACGCCCTCGCACCGAAGGCGGCCATCAGCATAGTCAAAATGGTGCATGTCAGCTCCGGATCACGGAATATCGCCGAGACCGCCCTCGCCGACATCGCCGGAAGGCTGCGCCTGGGGCACTTCCCCGCCCCACTCATTGACGCGCGGCTCCTCCGGGTCTGGCGGCGCCGGCAACTCGACGGGCCCGGGATCGGGCTGGCCGGCAACCGTCTCGGGTGCCGGTTCAGAAACAGTCTGGCAGGCCGCGAGGACAGCAGCGGATAACAGCGCAGGCAGGGCGAGGCGCATTGTCATCACGAACCTCCCGGCCCGCCGAGCAGTTCATCATCGTCGGCCGGCTGGTTCTGACCCTGCGGCCGCTGAGGGAGCTCGGGAAGATCGCGGTCCTCGCCTTCCGGCAGGTCGGCCGGCGGCACATCGCGGGACGGGTTGCCGATCAGCGGGCCGGGCCGTTGAAGATCGCCTGTCAAGCCGCAGGCAGACAGGCTGGCCGTCAGGAGGAGAGCGCCGGCAAGGGCAATAATACGGGTCATGGGACTACTCCAGTCGAAGTCTCTGTTTCCACTGTGCCACCTGTTCGGCCACGCGAACAGGGCTGGTTGCGCCATAGGAGGTGCGCGAGGCGGCCGACGCTTCCACGCTCAGCACATTGAACACATCCGCCGTGATCGCACTATGCACCGCCTGCATCTCCTTCAGCGGGAGATCGGCAAGATCGACGCCCTTGGCTTCGGCGCGGGCCACGATCCGGCCTGTGATGTGGTGCGCGTCGCGGAAAGGCAGGCCCAGCGCCCGCACCAGCCAATCGGCCAGATCGGTCGCCGTGGAATACCCTTTCGCCGCCGCCGCCCGCATTATTTCGGGCCGGAAGCTGATGGTCTCGATCATGCCGGTCATCGCCCGGACACAGAGATTGAACGTGTCAAAGGCGTCGAAAGTGAGGCGTTTGTCGTCCTGCAGATCCTTCGCATAGGCAAGCGGGAGCGCCTTTACCGCGCCCTGCAAGGCGGTGAAATGTCCGGTGATCAGCGCGGCCTTGGCCCGGATCAGCTCTGCCGCATCAGGATTGCGCTTCTG
>CAYQRX010000317.1:0-3568 GCA_964419865.1 uncultured Hyphomonas sp.
GGGAAAAATCTCGATAACCGGCCGCTGACTTACGTGACCGGTTTCTCCCAATCCCTGTCTGACGTTTCCAGCGCCCTCCAGCACCAGCGTTACATCGAGGCCGCCCTGCGCGGGCGTTACCTTTCCGGCTTTGACACCGAACGCGCCGGGTTCGATCTTGCGACGCTCGTTCTTGATCCCGGTAATGACGATATCCGCAACAGCGTCATCAATGCGTTCTACGAGGAGGCCCTGTTCGATGGCGCGGCCCATCTGGCGCTTTCGGCGCCCGATCCGACGCCGGCCCTGCAGATCTCGGCCGCGCAAGCGCTGATCATGGCCGGCGAGGAAGCCAGGGCCCGGGCTGCCATTGCCAAGGCGATCGAACTTTCGGGCGAAGACGACTATCTCCAGACACTCTACGGCGCCCTGCAGCTCAGCGCGCTGCTGAATGACCGTGACAAGGCAATGGAGCTGCTGCCCGAGCTGATGCAGCAGGCGGGCAATCCCGCCGAGCGCGCCGCCGCCAACGGGCTTGCCAGCAGCATCTACAGCCATTTCGGGAATATTCCGCAGGCCGTGCATCACGCTGAGGAGGCGCGCCGGCTCGACGATACCCATGAGCGGCGAATGACCCTCGCCGAATTGCTCGGCCGCGACGGCCGGATCAATGACGCGCTTGTGATCCTGCGCTCCGAGCGCCTCGCCCGTCCCAATGATCCTTATACGCTGAATTCGCTGGGTTACTTTCTTGTCACCCGGACGGACCGGTATGATGAAGGCTACCGCGTGCTGGCACGGGCCATGCTCCTGGCCGAGAACGACCCCTATATCGCCGACTCCTTCGGCTGGGCGCTTTACCGGTTCGGCGATCTCGACCGGGCGCGGCAGCTCATCGAAGGCGCACGGGAAGACCTGAAACCCCATCGTCACTGGGAAATCGAAGATCACCTCGGTGACATCTACTGGCATCAGGGAGATAAGGACGCAGCGCGCGAGGCCTGGCAGACCGCGCTCGACAACCGCCCCCCGCAAGCCGAGCGCGATGCGATCGGCCGCAAGCTTGAAGCCGGTCTTGACACGCCGCCGCCGGAAAAGCGCCCGCTGCCGGAAATCCGCATTAACGATGGCGAAATAGAACGCCGCGACATCTGACACCGGCCTCTTTTGCCCGCCACCGGCGCGCCTTAGTATGGCCTGAAAGGCGTGCGACCTGCGTCGCGTGCCGTTGCCGACAGGGCGAAGGCCCACGAATCGCCGCAAGGTTTACAGATGACAGACGACGCTCCGCCGACCTTCCAGCCCAAACGCCGGCCGGACCCCTATAAGGAAAAAGGGGGCTTTCCGCTGTGGCTGAAATGGGGAATCCGGCTGGCAATCGCCGGTGTGGTGCTCGGCATTCTCGGACTGATCGCGCTCTGGATCTATTTCGCAGCGCTTGGGCGCGACGTGCCGTCGGTCGCCAAGCTGAAACAGTACGAACCGCCGATCACCTCGCGCGTGCACGCTGGCGACGGTGCCCTGATCGCCGAATTCGCCGACCAGCACCGCGTCTTCGTGCCTTACGAGTCGATCCCTCTGCATGTCATCCAGGCCTTCGTTGCGGCCGAAGACAAGAACTTCTTCACGCATGATGGCCTCGATTATGTCGGCATCACGCGCGGCGCGGTGAATACGGCCAAGAACAAGGTCACCGGCTCGGGGGGTATGGAAGGCGGCTCGACGATCACTCAGCAGGTCGCCAAGAACATGCTGCTGACGCGGGACCAGAACCTTGAACGCAAGGCCAAGGAAGCGATCGTCGCGCAGCGTATGGAGAAGGAATTCTCGAAAGAGAAGATCCTCGAACTCTATCTCAACGAGATCTATCTCGGCGGGCGCTCATACGGGGTGGCTTCGGCGGCGCTCAACTATTTCAACAAGTCGCTGTCCGAGCTGGATCTCTCCCAGGCCGCAACCCTTGCCTCGCTGCCGAAATTTCCCGGCCGGGTGAACCCCTACACCAATCCCGAACGCGTGCTGGCGCGGCGCAACTATGTGCTGAACCGGATGCTCGAGGATGGCTATATCACCCGCGAGGAGATGGAAGAGGCCCGCGCCCAGCCGCTGACGACCGTGCGCCGCCTGCGCGGCCCGGAATACGCCGCCACAACCTATTTCGTTCAGGAGCTGCGCCGTGAGCTGATCCGCAGCTATGGCGAAGATACGCTCGAACAGGGCGGCCTCTCGATCCGCTCTACCATCGACACCCGCCTTCAGCTGGCTGCCCAGCAGGCCCTCCAGAATGGCCTGCTCGCCTATGACCGCCGCCATGGCTGGCGCGGGCCACTGACGGTGCTGCCGGTCAATGAACACGCCGCAGACGCGCTGCGGGATGTCGAGCTTCCCGGCGGCTATGGAACCTGGGAAGCGGCCATGGTCACCGCCGTTTCGGCCAACGGGGCGGACCTGTTGCTGACTGACGGGGCCACGATCCGGCTGCCGGCCGAAGAAGTGAAATGGGCCCAGACCTGGAAAGCCGAAGACGGCAAGGCAGGTCTGCAGGCCGGTCATGTCGTGCTCGCCGAGTTTCGCCGCGAGACCTCGGATGCGGCGGCGCCGGCGGCTGGGCCGGAAGGCTCAGACGCAGAGGCAGAGGACGATGCTCCCCCGGCCGTCCCGGTGATGAAACCCGTCGGTCAGGCCATTTTGCGCCAGGTGCCGGAGGTCGACGGCTCGATTGTCGCCATCGACCCGCACACCGGTCGTATCCTCGCGATGCAGGGCGGCTATTCCTTCTTCAAGTCCAGCTTCAACCGCGTCACCCAGGCGAAGCGCCAGCCGGGCTCGGCCTTCAAGCCCTTCGTCTATGCCGCAGCGCTGGAGAAAGGCTACACGCCGGCCAGCCGGATGCTGGACGCGCCGTTTGTCTCCTTCGATGTGTCGACGCAGAAATACTGGACGCCGAAGAACTACACGGCCGGCCAGTCCTACGGGATGGTGACGATGCGCGTGGCGCTGGAACGCTCGCTGAACATGGTCACCGCCCGCGTTGGCCAGGACATCGGCATGCCGGCCGTCTCTGATCTTGCCGAGCGCCTTGGCGTTTACGAACGCCTGCCGCCCTACGCCGCGATGTCGCTCGGCTCCGGCGACACCACGCTGCTCGACCTGACGCGCGGCTATGCCGCCTTTGTCAATGGCGGGCGCCTCGTCACACCGACCCTGCTGGACCGGGTACAGGACCGGTATG
Organism: uncultured Hyphomonas sp.; assembly: GCA_964419865.1. Classification (GTDB taxonomy): domain Bacteria; phylum Pseudomonadota; class Alphaproteobacteria; order Caulobacterales; family Hyphomonadaceae; genus Hyphomonas. The sequence goes on from CAYQRX010000317.1 coordinate 3,212, forward strand.
GCCGGACACTCTTCCGGCACGACACGCGCCCCTGCGAGGGCTGCGACGCAGAAGACTGGACCGGCGGGCCGCCCCCGGCCCTGCCCGATACCCGCCCGCAGGTTCTCGATCCGATCGTCGCTTATCAGATCACCCATATGCTGGAAGGCGTCGTCGAGCGCGGCACTGCGCGCAGGGCGCTGCGTGTCGGCAAGCCGCTGGGCGGCAAGACCGGCACGACCGACGCCTATCGCGACGCGATCTTTGTCGGCTTTTCGCCGGACCTCGTCGTCGGCATCCGCATCGGCTTTGACGACAACCGGTCGCTCGGCGAGGGCGAAGCCGGCGGCTCCGTTGCTGTGCCCATCTTCACCGAGT
>CAYQRX010000318.1:0-3553 GCA_964419865.1 uncultured Hyphomonas sp.
ACACCCGCCTTCAGGTGGAGCATCCAGTGACCGAGGCCATCACCGGTATCGACCTGGTGGAATGGCAGTTGCGTATCGCGCGTGGCGAGGCGCTGGGGTTTGCGCAGGAGGACGTTTCGTTTGACGGCCACGCCATCGAGGTCCGCCTTGCCGCGGAGAACCCGGCCGAGAATTTCCGCCCCGAAACCGGGACGATCACGCTCTGGGCGCCGCCGGGGACCGTGCGGCTCGACAGCGGCGTGGAAGAAGGATCGATCGTGGGACATCACTACGATTCGATGCTTGCCAAGTTGATCGTCCACGGTGCGGACCGTGACGAGGCGATCCGCAAGTCGGTCGCGGCGCTCGATGACTTTGCGGTCGGCGGAGTGGGAGTGAACCTGGCGTTTCAGCGAGCGCTGATTACGCATGCCGACTTCGTCGCCGTGGCACACTATACCACCAGTCTGGCCGAGATGTTCCCCTGCGACTGGACCACCCCCGTACCGGAGGACAATACCCGCGCTCTGGCCGCGCTGGCCCTGCACCTGCATCTTGCGCCCGCGCCGGACACGCCCTGGCAGAGCCTCGGCGCCTGGCGGCTGACAGAGGCTGCGGGGCGGGCGGGCGCGACCTCCTACTGGAGCGATGACGCCGATGCGCCGATCAGGGTCGCGGGGCAGGGCGCGCGGCTAAAGGTGATACTGCCCGACGGCACCGGCCTTGGCGTGGAGGCTGCACGCCTGACCGCGCAGCGTCTGACCGGGCGGATGGACGGCGCGCCCTTCACCCGCCGGGCCCATGTGCTGCGGTCGGGCGACCGCTGGCAGGTGCACCTTTCCGCGCCGGAAGGCATGACGATGGTGCCACTTCGCACGCTCGAGGACCGGCACCTGCAGCGCGCCTCCGGCGCCGTGGGCGGTGCCGACACGCTCAGCGCCCCCATGCCCGGCGCGGTGGTCGAGATCCGCGTAGCCCTCGGCGACCGGGTGAGCAAGGGTGACACGCTCGTGGTGCTCGAAGCGATGAAACTCTTGCAAGGCCTGTCCGCGCCCGTCGCGGGCTTGGTAGCCGAGATCTACTGCGCGTCGGGCGACACGGTCGCCGGCGGCGCGCCCCTGGTGAGACTCGATCCGGAGGACTGGACATGACCCGACACGAGACCATCGACGCGGCCACCGCCCCGTTCGGCGAGGATATCCAGATGATCCGAGCTCAGCTGCGGCGCTTCATCGAGACCGAGGTGAAGCCCAAGGGCGAAGCCTGGGAAGAGAAGGGCATGGTTCCGCGCGAGGTGCTACGCCAGATGGGCGCGCTTGGCGTTCTCGGCATGCGCTATGACGAACAGTATGGCGGCGCCGGGCTCGATGTCATGTCGAGCGTGATGCTGGCCGAGGAGGTCGGCCGGTCCACCTTCGGCGGGTTCTCGGCCACGGTGCTGGTGCATACCGACATGGCCTCGCCGCATCTGGAGAACGCCGGCACACCCGAGCAGAAGGCGCGCTGGATGCCCGGCATCACCGCGGGCGAGACGATCACCGCCGTCGCCGTGACCGAACCGGGCGCGGGCTCGGACGTTGCGGGGATGCGCACCCGCGCCGTGCAGCATGGGTCGGACTGGGTATTGAACGGTACCAAGATGTTCATCACCAACGGTGTGCATGGCGATCTCTATTTTGTTGGCGCCAAGACCGACCCCGATGCCAAGGGCTCGCGCGGGATCACCATGTTCGCCGTCGAAAAGGGCACACCGGGCTTTTCGGTCGGCCGGGCGCTGAACAAGACCGGCTGGCTGTGTTCGGACACGGCCGAACTGATTTTCGAGGATGTCCGCGTGCCGGCCGAGAACGTCCTGGGCGAGGTGAACCGCGGCTTTTATGCGGTGATGAAGAACTTCCAGAACGAGCGCATCGTGCTGGGCGCGATGGCCTGCGCCGAGGCGCAGACCGCGCTGGACATGACCGTGGACTATGTCAAGCAGCGCAAGGCCTTCGGCGGCGTTTTGTGGAACAAGCAGGTCGTCCGCCAGCGCCTTGCGGACTGCCTGACACGGATCGAGGCGGGTCGGCAGCTGGTCTATCACGCCGCGCGGCTCGACGCGGCTGGCGTTGAATGCGTGCGCGAAGTGTCGATGGTGAAGGCTTATTGCGGCGAGCTGGCCAACAGCGTGCTCTATGACTGCGTGCAGTTCCATGGCGGCATGGGCTACATGCGCGAAAACCCGGTCGAGCGCATGTCGCGCGACGTTCGTGTGCAGGCGATCGGCGGGGGTGCGACCGAGGTGATGCTTGAAGAAGTCGCCAAGCGCATGTGAACCCCAACCTCTCAAGAAAACTCTCTAAGATCTAGCCAAAATCATGAAAGGAGTCAGAAAGATGTATAGCAACAAGGTATTTGCGGGACGGAATATCGGCGCAACATTGCTCGGCGAGGCGCTCATCCTGATCGCCGGTACGATAATTCTGACGGCGTCTGCGAAGGCGCAAGTTCCGTTCTATCCAGTTCCGATGACGTTGCAGACCCTGGTGGTCGTCGCGCTTGGCCTGTTCCTCGGGCCTGTCCGTGGTTCAGGCATCGTCATTGCCTATATCCTGCAGGGGCTGGCAGGCTATCCGGTCTTCGCCGGCACGCCACCGGCGCCTTCTGGCCTGGCATATGTTGCCGGGCCGACGGGCGGCTACCTTGCGGGCTTTGCGATATCGGCCTTTGCGGCTGGATGGCTGGCAAGAAAAGGATATTCCAAGACAATCCCGGGGGCGGTCACAGTTGCAGTCGTCGCAGGTGCGCTGATCTACGTTCCCGGGCTCGCATGGCTGGGTGTCTTCACCGGCTATGGAGAGCGCCTCCTCACGGCCGGCTTCTATCCGTTTCTGTTGGGTGACCTGGTCAAATCGGCCATCGCCGGTCTGCTCTTCATTGGCGCATCCGCGGTTGTTCCGGGACTTGGACACATGTCGGGAGAAAAGCCCGAGAAGAAATAATGGAGTGTCCCTTCTCGACCGCGAACGATGCGGAGACCAAAGACGGTGTCCGCGTTTCGAGGACGATGGCTTTCGCCTTGTGGTGTCCTGGCCGAAATGCCGCCGCACGGCTTCATTCAGCCGGCGAGGTGACCTATCGAGCGAACGGGCGATCCGGGACTCGCCCGCTTCGCCCCATCACTTTCTTGCGGCCTTCGCGTAGACTCCCTCCTTCAACTCTAACATATGTTAGATTATGCTTGCTGTCGTGAGTACCAGGGAGGGCTGACATGGCGATGCCGCTCGGCGATATTCGGATCATTGAACTTGGCCATGTGATCGCAGGGCCGCTGGCGGCAGCACTCCTTTCGGATTTCGGTGCCGAGGTGATCAAGATCGAAGCCCCCGGCCGAGGCGACATGATGCGCGAACTGGGCCCGAAAGCGCAGGACGGGGTCGGCGTCTGGTGGAAGACGCTTGCCCGCAACAAGCGAATCCTCGCGCTCGACTGGAAGAGCGATCCCGGGCGCGAGGTCCTGGAAAAGCTGGTCGAAAGTGCCGATGTTCTGGTGGAAAATTTCCGTCCCGGCGTGCTCGAGCGGGCGGGGATCGGG
>CAYQRX010000319.1:0-1454 GCA_964419865.1 uncultured Hyphomonas sp.
CCATCATTGGCGCCGGCATCATCGGCATGAGCATCGCTTTCGAGCTGGCCCTGCGCCGCGGCGCGGGCGTGACGCTCTATGACACGCGCCCGCCGGGCCGCGGCGCGAGCTGGGCGGCGGCCGGCATGATTGCCCCGGCTTTCGAGGCGGCCGCGGAACCGGGCATCCATCCGCGCCTGTTCGATCTTTGCCTCGAAAGCGCTGCGCTGTGGCCAGCCTTTGCCGCCGATCTCGAACGGCTCTCGGGCCGGGCGGCGGGCTATGAACCGGCGCCGGCGCTGGCGGTTGCCGGGGATGCGGCGGAGGCAGGCCATCTGGCCGGAATCGCCCGCGTTCTGGCGAGCCGGGGCGTGGCGCATGAGGTGCTTGGCGGCGCCGAGCTGCGGCGGCGCGAACCGGCGCTGTTCGCAGCCGCCAGCTACGGCCTCGAACTGGCGAGCGATACGCGGATCGACAATCGCCGCACCGTGACGGCGCTCGCCTCTGCACTCGCCGCCTCAGACCGGGTTGAGATCGTCACCGGTCCGGCGCCGCTGAGAGCCTCGGGCGGCCGCGTCGTGCTGGACGGTCATGATGTGATCGTCGTGGCGGCGGGATGGGAGACGGCGGTCATCCGGGTCGATGACGGCACCGGTCTTTACAGCCTCGCCAACTGGGATGCGGCGCTGGACGACATTGATTGCTATGGCGGGCAGATGCTGTCGGTCGCGGCTGGGCCTGGTGCGCCCCGGCGGGTGGTCAGGTCCGGCCCTGTCTATCTGGTGCCGCGCGGGCAGCAGATCGTCATTGGGGCGACGATGGAGCCGCACCGCGCCGTGGCGGCGCCGGAAGAGGCGGCGATCGAGGCGCTGCGGGCCGAGGCGGTGCGGCTCTGCCCCGGCCTTGCCGATGCGCCGGTGACCGAGCGCTGGTCGGGTATCCGTCCCGGTACACCCGACCACGCGCCCTTCATCGGCGAGACGGCAGCGAAGGGGGTGTTTGTCGCCGCCGGCCATTACCGCAACGGCATCCTGCTGGCGCCGGTGACGGCGCGGATCATTGCCGACCAGGTCCTCGGGGATGATGCAGGGGCGCTTGCCGCAACGTTCTCTCCGCGCCGCAGCCCGGCCGCGACCGGCTGACGCTGGACGGGGGCCAGCGTGCGCCTTAAGTCTCGGCGCCAGAGGGAGACAAGCGATGCATATCATCCAGCCGATGACCGAGGACCATGAGGCCATCCGGGACGCCGTGGCGAAGACGCTCGAGCCGTTCGACGATGCCTATTGGGCAAAGACGGACGAGACCGGCGAGTGGCCGGAGGCGTTCTGCGATGCGATGGCGAAGGGTGGCTGGCTCGGGATCGCGTTTCCCGAGGAGTATGGCGGGGCAGGCCTTGGCCTGACCGAGGCGGCGCTGATGATGCAGACCGTGACGCGCACCGGCGCGGGCTATTCCGGGGCCTCGGCGATCCATCT
>CAYQRX010000319.1:1464-3536 GCA_964419865.1 uncultured Hyphomonas sp.
AGCCCGTCAATGAACAGCGTATTACATTCGACCGCCTTGCGGCCCATCTTCGGGCCGAAGCCGCTGGAGAAGTTCGGCAATCCGGAGCTGAAGCGCGAGAACCTGCCGAAGATCATCTCCGGCGAAGAGAAGATGTGCTTTGCCGTGACCGAGCCGAATTCGGGCCTCGATACCTCCAGCCTCGAGACGAAGGCGGAGCGGACGAATAATGGCTATGTCATCAATGGCCGCAAGATATGGACGACGGGTGCTCAGCGTGCGGACAAGATCCTGATCATCGCGCGCACCACGCCGAAGGACCAGTGTTCCAAGCCGCATCTCGGCCTGTCGCTGTTCTATACCGACCTCAACCGGAACCGCATCCAGGCCGATCCGATCCCGAAGATGGGCCGCAAGGCGGTCGAATGTAATACGCTGTTCATTGACGGGCTTGAGGTGCCGAAGGAACACCTGATCGGCAATGAGGGCGACGGGTTCAAATACCTGCTGCAGGGGCTGAACCCCGAGCGCGTGCTGTTTGCGGTGGAGTCTGTCGGCCTCGGCTTTGCGGCGCTGGAGCGGGCGGCGCGCTATGCCAATGAGCGTGTCGTGTTCGGCCGCCCGATCGGGCAGAACCAGGGTATCCAGCACCCGCTCGCCCGTTCCTGGGCGGAGCTTTCGGCGGCCGAACTGCTCGCCTACAAGGCGGCGGCGCTCTATGATGCGGGTGCGGAGTGCGGCGCGGAGGCGAATGCGGCGAAATATCTGGGGACGGAGGCAGGCTTTACCGCCTGCGAGACCGCTGTACTGACCCATGGCGGCATGGGCTATGCGAAGGAATACCATGTCGAGCGGATGATGCGCGAGGCGATGCTGGCGCGGATCGCGCCGGTCAGCCGCGAGATGATCCTGAACTTCATCGCCGAGCGCGTGCTGGGTCTGCCGAAGTCTTATTGATCCGGGTTCAAAAGCACCTGCTAGGTGCCGGCATCCTTCATCAGATCAAAGAACTCTTCCTTGCTGTTGGTGCGCGGATAGGCTGTTTCCGGAACCGGAACGCCGAGGAAGTCGCAGAGCGGCCCCCAGCCGTCTTTTGCCTGATGGATGAGCAGGCAGCTGGCCGGGATTTCAGCCTTGACGGCGGCTTCATGCTCATTGAATGCCGCAATGATGCCGTCCCGGTCGGTCCGGCCGCCAAGACTGCGATCGATCACGACTTTTGTGACCATTCTCAGCCAATCAGCAATCTGGGGCGGCCAATTGTCTGTTGCCAGAAGGGTCGGCAGGATTGTCTCGGAAAAGCTGCTGTACCAGCTTTCGGCCGAGCGTGTGGACAGGATGATCTTCCCGTGCGGATATTCTGTGGCAAGTTCCCTCCAGAAGGCGGCCGTGGGCCAGTCGACGGCCGAATTGTAGTCTTTGTAGGTGGCAGCGAAGTCCGGCTTGCCGTCGGCTGCGGCGTGCCAGAGCGGGACCTGGACCGGCCCGTTATCGATGACTTCCTTCATGTGATGGCAGGGACCAAAACCGATCTGCTCAAGCGCGAGCTTGAGTGACAGTGTCCCGGTGCGGCCGAAGCCGGCGCTGATAACTTTCAGTGTCATCCTATCCCCCTTCCGGCCTTTGTGCGGGCCGCGCCAGGGGCTTCTATCACAAACGCAGGTGCGAACCTATTTCTTCGAAAAGAACCGCGCGACGCCGATGGCGCCGGCGAGGATTGAGCCGAGGCCGCCGAGCAGCACGAACAGCGGGTTGGCCTGGTCGGCGAAGGCGATGGCGCGGTTGATGCCGGAGACGCGCACTGTGACCGTGTCGCGGAAGGTGCGCAGCGGGACGACCTCATCAGCGTCGATGGCGAAGACTTCAAAGGTCAGGTCATGGTCGCCGGCTGTCAGCGGCGTCACCGACCAGCGCCAGACATTCTCCGTCAGCGGCGAGAGCGACTGGACGGGCGGGGAGGTCGGCGTGATCGTGAAGCTCGCGCCGGACAGGCGCACCTCCACCCGGTCGGACACCCTGGCCGTGCCTTCGCGCATGACGCCGCGGCCGGGCAGGGCATCGGCGGCCGTCGTGTCGCCGGTCGCATCAATCGC
>CAYQRX010000320.1:0-3536 GCA_964419865.1 uncultured Hyphomonas sp.
CCAGATCCCCCGCCTCCAGCGCCGCCAGCGCGTCCTGCGTGGCATCGACGCCGCCGACGATCACATCGTCCATCGAGATCCCCGATGCCTTGAGCGCCTGAACCGCACCAAGCGCCATCTCGTCATTGTTCGAGAACACGGCCTCGGGCTGCATCCCCGAGGTCAGCCAGTTGGTCATCAGGTCCAGCGCCGGGGTTCGCATCCAGTTCGCGGATTGCGAGTCGAGCACGTTGATGCCCTTGCATTCATCCGATTGCAGCACGCGTTCGACCGCCGCGGTGCGCCCGCGCTGCCCGGTGGTGCCAAGTTGGCCCATCAGGATGACCGCATCGCCCTCGCCGCCCATCAGCTTGCACATCTCGGTAGCCTGCAGTTCGCCCGCCTGCTCTTCGTCCGAGCCAACCCAGGCCTGTTTTTCCGGGAACTCGTCCATGTTGGCGGGCAGCATGTTGACGAAGACCAGCGGCACGCCCGCCCGGTCGGCGATGCGGGACATGGCCTGGCCGGAATCGGCATCGACCAGCATCACGATGATGCCGTCCACGCCCGAGGCGACGAAATTCTCGATCTGGGACTGCTGGCGGGCGATGTCGCCCTGGGCATCCTCCATCTGCACGGTAACGCCCAGATCGCCGGCGTGGCGCTGGATGTTCTGACGCAGCACGGTCAGGTAGTTGTCGTCGAAGAGCGACATCGCAACGCCGATGGTCTCGGCCTGAACCGTGCCTGCCATCAGCGCACAGAATGCGGTGGCCGTCGCGAATTTCTTGATCATGTGGGTCTTTCCTCCTCCTGTTACCTCCGTCCGATCTTCTCGTGTCGGACGAAGCCAAAACCTCGATGCGACAAGGCAATATCAAGCCGACTACGGAACCACCGTTCCGCCGCATCCATTCCGACCTGATGACGACCTCCCGCCATGTCCGAGAACCGTGAGCGATGCACGTCCCGCATCTTGCCCCTGGCCTCCGCGAGGCAGGGATTCCCTGCCTCGACATTGACCATAGCCCCTCTGCAACACAATTGCAATGAAAATTGCAGATACGTAATACGGCAACAAACGCTCTCTTGCGCATGTTTACATGCGAGGCGTCAGCGGCCCCCCGCCTGCTGGCAGATGCTCGACCAACTGCTGGCAATAGCCGGTCGCCAGAAGACCATCGCGGGCCGTCGCCATGTCCTTGCAGGGCCGGCCGGAACGGCATGCCCGCACCCAGGTCTGATCCTGCAAGCGATAGCTGTCGGCAAAGCGCCCGATCCAGTCGGGCGAATATCCGGCCTGCATCGCACCGCCGCGCCGCAATCGCACCTGCGCCGGTTCGGCCATGGCCACCGTCCCCTCGCGGCCGACGATCTCGGCATGGACGTGGTAGCCATAGGCGGCGTTCATGAACATCTCGACCGAGACGACCGCCCCGCGATCCGTGTGCAATTCGGCCAGCAGCATGTCGCCGGCATCGCCAACCTGCGTCAGGCTTGCCGAGGTGTATTCGGTGTCCAGCAACCAGCGGCAGATGTCGATCTCATGCACCATGGCATTGGTAACGATCATCGAGCCGTCGAACCAACGCGGTGCCTCGCGATTGCGATGCACGCAATGCATCAGCAGGGGCGCGCCGATCCGGCCCGCGTCCAAGGCGGCTTTCATTTCGCGATAGGCGGGATCGAAGCGGCGCATGAAGCCGACGCTGACCAGCTTGCGGTCCGCATCGGCCTTGACGATCTCGCGGCATTGCGCGACCGTCGAGGCCAGAGGCTTTTCGCACAGCACCGGCTTGCCCAGGCGTATGGCAGCCATGACCAATTCGTGGTGAGCAGCGTCAGGTGCGGCGACCAGCACCGCCTCGACCAGGTCGCTTTCGATCAGTTCAAGGCCCTCGGCAAAGACCTGCGCGCCATAGGCAGATGCGCCTGCCCGGCCCGGATCGGGGTCGGAAACCGCGACGAGCCGCGCCCCCGAAATCTCCTCGGCGAAAAGGCGGGCATGAAACCCGCCCATGACACCGGCGCCGATCACGCCAATGGCCAGGCTCATCTGCAATCCCTCCGCATGGCGAGAGAGTCGGTTTCAGCGCGCCAGGTAGTCATCGATATTCTCGGGAGTCACAAGTTCGAACGGGATATAGACGGCGCGCTCTGCCAGTTCCTCACCCCGCGCCATGGCGGCGGCGACCTCCAACCCTTTGCGCCCCTGCCCCGCCGCGTCCTGGAAGACGGTCAGATCGATGTCGCCAGCCTTCAGCGCCATCAGCGCGTCCGGCGTCGCGTCGATGCCGGCCACGACGACATCGTCGGGGTCGACCATTGCGGCCTTCAGCGCCTGCGCAGCACCGATGGCCATTTCGTCGTTGTTGGCAAAGATCACATCCGGCGTCAGCCCGGCGGTCAGCCAATTCGAGACCAGATCCGACGCCTTGCTGCGCGACCAGTCGGCGACCTGCATGTCCTCGATCTTCACGAAATCGCAGTCGGGCGTCTTGACGAAGTCCTGCACCGTCTCGGTCCGCACGCGGCCGGCCTGAATGAACAGGTCGCCCGCCAGGATGACGCCCTTCGCCTCGTCGTCGCCGAGCTTTGCCTTGACGAGGCGGCAAGCCTCGGTGGCCTGGATCGTGCCCGCATCGATCTCACGCGAGCCGACGAAGGCTTCCAGCGGCCCGAGGCTCTCTACATTCGGCGGTTCGCGATTGATATTCACGATGGGAACGCCGGCATCGTTCGCCATCTTGTCCATCTGGGTGATCGCATCGGAATCCACCGCGACCACGATGATCGCGTCGACCCCGGACGAGATGAAATTCTGGATCTGGCTCAACTGCCGGGGCACATCGTTTTGCGCATCCTCGAATTGCAAGGTGACGCCCTCGGCGCGGCCGGCCTCTTCGATGCCCTGGCGCAGGATGGTCAGGAAATTGTTGTCGAATTGCGCCATCGCGACGCCGATTTCCTGCGCCTGCGCACCGAATGCCGTCATCGCGAAAGCGGTGGTGATCATCAGTCGTTTCATGTGGTTTCTCCTCCTCGTATTCTTCCGTCAGGCGTTGAAGGCGCAGGATACCCACGCCCCGCCTTCGGCATTCGAGCGGATCGCGGCCTGGATGAAGGCAACGCCCGCTGCGCCCTCCTCCAGCCCCGGATAGGCCAGCAGCCCGTCCGGCAGATCGCGCCCTTCGCGGCGGGCCTCGATGGCGATGGCGAATTCCTCGTAGAGATTGCCCCAAGCGTCCGAGAGTGCTTCGGGATGGCCGCGCGGCATGTGGACGAAGCGCGCGGCATCCGACAGCATCCCTGCGCCATGCCCGCGCGAAATGCGGATATGCGGTGCATTGAAGGGTCGGTGCTGCAGGTATTCCGGGTTCTCCTGATCCCATTCCAGCGTGCCCTCGGTCCCCGAGATGCGGATGCGCAGCCCGCAACTGGCCCCCGCCGCCGCCTGCGAGACCAGCAGGGTGCCGGGCACGCCGCCCTGGAAGCGGCAGGTCATGAAGGCGGTATCCTCCAGCGGCTGATCGGCCCCCAGCCGGTGAAACTCGGCC
>CAYQRX010000321.1:0-3535 GCA_964419865.1 uncultured Hyphomonas sp.
CGTCCCGTCGTGGAACTTCACGCCCTCGCGCAGCTTGAAGGTGTAGCGCTTGCCGCGGATACGATACTGGTCATTCTTCACGTTGACGCGCGACAGGCCGAAATCGTCAAACCGGTAGCTGGTCAGCGTCACGGCGGCGCCTTCAGCCGAGATGTCGAGGCCGGGCAGGCGGTTCGGGTTTGGCGTACCGTCTTCGAAAGTGACGGGACCGAAGGGGTTCCAGTAGTTGGACGCAGGAACCGAGATCGCCGCTGCGCTAAGCATGGTTGAAGACACCTGCAGCGCGTTCGTCTCGGCCTGATAGTAGCCAAGCTCCCCGAAAGCCGTGATGCCGTTCTCGAGGTCGTAGCGAGCTGTGGAGAACAGGTTGATCCGGTCCACTTCCGGCATCAGTGAGGTGCCGATGGCGTTCCAATCATAACGTGTGTTGCGATCTGCCGCTGTGGTCGCGCGCGTGCCGGAACGAAGGCACGCACCATCCGCCAGCGGAACAAGGCAGGAAGTGTTTGTCTCCGGAACAATCGAGAAGGCGCCAGCGGCTGTCGTGACCGGTGTTCCGTTCTGGCGGATTGTGCCGGTCCCGACCGCTGCAAAGTTGCCCCATGGGCTGATCGTACTGCGACGGTCCAGCGTACCGACGCCTTCGAAATTCGTGCCTTCGAAGAAGCTGCGCCGGTCGGCAGTAGCCGTCCAGTCCTGATCGGTGCTCGAAAGTTCCGAGCGGGTCGTGTATCCCAGAAAAGCCGAGATGTTTCCGCGCCCATTGAGGAAATCGGTGCCGAAGGTACCGTTGATGTCAAATTGCTCCATCCCGGTGCCTTCGGCCTTGCCGTATTGCAGCGTGATGTCACCGCCCTGATTCACCTCGCGCAGGACAGTGTTTACAACCCCGGCCACCGCGTCGGCGCCGTAAATCGCTGCGGCGCCGTCACGCAGTATCTCGATGCGGCGTACGCCGGCAGTCGGGATGGCATTGGTATTGTATGTCAGTACCGGGACGAGGTTTTCGTTGGCCCGCGATGTCGGATGCTGCACAACTCGGCGGCCGTTCAGCAACACCAGCGTATTGCCGATGCCGAGATTGCGCAGATTTACCGATCCGACATCACCGCGCGCGGCATTGCTGGACTGGGGCAGGTAGCTGCTATTGAAGCTTACATCGCCCATCTGCGGAATTGAGCGGAAGAGATCATCCCCGGAATCGGCGCCGATTGCCGCCAGTTGCTCTTCGCCGATCAATGTCACCGGCAGGGCCTCGGTCGTGCGCGCTCCCTGGATATGGCTGCCCACAACAACGATCGTCTGCTCCCGCCGTTCCGGATTGACGCTGGAGGCATCCGACGAGTTGACGATCGGTTCGGCGGAAGGCCCGGCCGCCTCCTGTGGGGCGGGCGCCGCATCTACCGACGCATCGATCAGGAACACATCCGAAGGCGTGATCCGATAACTCAGCCCGGCATCGGAGAGCAGTTTTGTCAGGGCGTCCTCCGGCTCGTAAGCGCCGCTGATCCCCATTGTCTGCTTGCCGGAGACAAGTTCGGACGCCACAAGAATCTCGCGGTCGCTCTGCATGGAGAAGTCATTCAGTGCCTTGCCGAGCGAGCCGGGTGCAATCACAAACTGAATTGGCTCCGCCGCCGCTGATCCAGCCATCAGGGCTATCAAGGCTGCGCTGCTCATCGCGCCGCGCTTCAGCCTGTTCCTGTCCGTTCTGATCGTCATTTCAGCCCTCTTGCCTGTCGCTTCTGATCGGGCGCCTTCCCGATGCTGGCGAAGGCCTTCCAACCAATACGACGCAGGGGCCGTCTCAAACCGTACAGAAATATGAACGGCGGATGACAAACTAGCCGGGCTGTGACATTTTCAACACGATGACATTGCCTTCCCGGCGTGCCTCGATCGGGAAATATTCCTCCAGCGCCTCGGCAAAGCGTGTCTGATGACCGCTCCGGAACATGCCGTTCACTTTCAGCTCCGCCAGTGCGGGATCGTCTGCGACGATGCGCGTTGTGGAATACCGGTTCATCTCCTGGATGGCATCTGTCAGCAATGTGTCGTCAAAAGTCACGTAGCCGTCGCGCCAAAGGGTTGCCTTTTCAGTATCAATGCGGGTGACCTGAGGGGGCGCATCGACCGCGGCCACGACCAGGCGCTCGCCCACGGCGAGACGAACCGGCTGAGGCGGCGCTTTTATGCTCCCGGCCTGGGCGCCGGCCACTTCGACACTGCCTTCGACCAGCGTGACCTCTACCTCATCGCCGTTCAGACGGACGTCGAAAGTCGTTCCCAGCGCAATGACCTGCTGCTCGCCGGCCGTGACCACGAATGGGCGCTCTGGATCTTTGGCGACCTCGAACAATGCCTGTCCACGCAGGAGTGTGATCTGGCGCCGGGCTTCGTCGTAAGCGACGTCAACGGCGCTGTCCGTGTTCAGAGTTATGACCGAGCCGTCCTCCAGCGTGATCCCGGATCTCTGGCCGACTGCTGTGGCGTATTTCAGCGACGTCCCGGCCTCGGCGACCTCCAACTCCGGTGGGCCGTGCTCGCGGTTCAACCGGTCCGACAGGGTCGGCAGAGCGATCAGTCCGGCGACAAACAGAACTGCGGCCGCTGCGCCGATGCGGCGCCCCATCTCTCCGCGATGGCTGCGCGCCGCGTCCCTCAGGGCGCGCAGCTCCGGCCGGTATTCTGCAGCGCGCAGGGCGCCGACCGCAGCCTGAAGCGTCTCGAAAGTTGCAAGGTGGTTTGGGTCTTCGGCGCACCATGCCCGGAACGCGGCGCGTTCCTCATCGGTGCAGTGCGGACTGCGCAGCCGCGCGTCCCATTCTGCTGCGCGGGCGACCAGGGCTTTATCGGGGGCGGCCATATTCGTCATGATGCCCCGTCAAGACCGGTTGCCGTGATCGAGCCGGGTCAGCAGATGTGCGTTTGCCCTGGCCATGTATTTTTCTACCGTACTTACCGAGATGCCAAGCCTGCGAGCGATATCGGCATGGCGGCAATCATCAAAGTGATAGAGCGCAAAGGCCTTTCGCACGGGTTCCGGGAGTTCGTAAAGAGCCGCAATAAGACGGTTGAGCGCTTCTTTCCCGATCAGAACCCGCTCCGGGTCAAAATCCTGGGTCGCGTGACGTTCTTCCTCGAATTCATCGTGCGCCTCACCGCCGCGGACTTCGGCGCGGCGCAGGCTGTCGACAAGCACGCTGTTGGCCGTCTGGAAGAGATAGGCTTCCGCGGCGCTGATGTCCGTCAGGTTCCCCCGCCGCGCGAGACGGGCGAAGACCTCCTGCGCGAGGTCCTCCGGATCGATGAAGTGGGGCGCGCGGCGCTGGAAGTATGCCCGAAGGACGCGCCCGTATCGTCGAACCCATGCTTCGAGCCGCGGGGGCCCAGCCCGCTCACTGCTTTCAACGGCAACGCTGTTGTGCCTGCGCTCTGTCCCGTTCATATCACCACACCCGACCGCGCCGGTCCGCAACAGCCCTGATGTGCGAAGCCCGTGCGGATTCCGAATCCGAATGCGTCTAAAGACTCA
>CAYQRX010000322.1:0-3530 GCA_964419865.1 uncultured Hyphomonas sp.
GCGGTGCGCTCGGCATGATGCCGTCGGGTGTGAAGGTCTATCTGGCCAGCCAGCCTGTGGACTTCCGGAAGGGCCCGGATAGCCTGCTGTCGCTGGTGACCTGCCGCTCTTTCCCGCGGCCGACACGATCCACCGCCGTGCGCATATTGTCGTAGATCCCGCGACCCGGCACGCCGCCGAAGACCCGGAACGCATGCCAGTGAGCATCGAACAGCATCTCGTGGGTCTGCAAGGGATAAGCCCGCAGCAGAAAGGCCCGGCTATGCGCCAGCTTGATATGCGCCATCTGCAGCTTCGTGCGCTCGCCGCCCAGAACCGCGAAATCCTCGCTCCAGTCGAACTGGAAGGCTTCACCCGGCCGGAACGACAGCGGAACGAAGGTCCCGCGCCCCGTGGTCTGCTGTTCCTTGTGCCGATCTGCCCGCCATTCCCGCGCGAAAGCGGCAACCCGGCCATAGGAGCCGGTGAAGCCGAGCACCACGAGATCGGCGTGCATCCGCTTGACGCTCCGCCGCTGCTTGCGCGACTTCCCCGCCTCCGTCTTCAGCCAGCCCGACAGCTTCTCGGCAAAGGGATCAAGCTTGCTCGGCCGCTCCGGCGTCGCGAACTTCGGCTCCACCGTGTCTGCAGCAAGATGCTTGGTCACAGTATTGCGCGACAAACCTGTGCGCCTGGAGATCTCGCGGATCGACAGCTTCTGTCGCAAGTACATCCGACGAATGACATTCAAAAGTCCCATGTGGATCACTCCGTTGCCCCCGCCGCTCGCCGCTTCGGGGAAAGGTTCACATGGCTCAGTTCTCGGTGAAAATTATGCGCCCTCCCGGCTCATGTATGGATACCCCCATTCGTGCAAGTCGGATTTTGAACAGTTTGGCGTGTGATCGGGTACGGTCATGTATCAGGCCTGTTGTGCGGCAATCACATGACCGCTGGCCGGTATGGAGCTGCGCGGTTCTGGTGCGAGATCAGTTCTACGGGCTCGAAGCCCACTGAGCCGGATGCGTTTCCAGAACCGTTGTTACCGATCTTTATCCTTACTGTCCTGCGACCTCCTCACACGCCGACGCTCCGCCGCTGGCTGTCCGACCGTCGTCAGACGGTGGCCAGTTGCGGAGCTCTGTAGACTTCATTCCTAGTCTCCATCGCCCAAAGGATGCGGGCCATCTTGTTGGCGAGTGCGATGGCGACAACCATGCGAGGCTTGCGCAACAGCATGGCATGAAGCCAGGATCCCGGGGCTGCGCCCATTCGGCTGGCCCAACGAATGACTGACATAGCACCCGTGATCAAAAGGCGCCTGATATCACGCTGACCCATTTTGGAGGTGCGCCCCAAGACCTGTTTCCCTCCGCTGGAATGTTGGCGTGGCACAAGCCCCAGCCAAGCGGCAAAATCCCGGCTCTTCTGGAACACCGTCAACGCGGGGGCAAAGGCTTCGATGGCCATGGCAGTGATTGGCCCAAGGCCAGGCATCGTCATCATCCGCGATGACGCATCAGACTGTGCGGCTTCCTTCTTCAAGACTGCCTCCAGTGAGGTGATCTGAGCCGACAAGGTCGAGATCTGCGCAAGATAGAGCCGCGACATCTCGATCACCAATGGCTCGATATTATTACCGGGCTCATTGATCAGCCGTTGGATGCTTGGCAGGTTCCACACCCCCTGTGGGGCAACAATCCCATGCTCCGCCAGATGGGCGCGGAGCGCGTTGATCGATTGCGTCCGCTGGCGCACAAACAGATCACGGGTGCGAAACACCATCGCTCGTGCCTGTTGTTTGGGTGTCTTTGGTTCGACAAACCGCATCGTCGGACGGCTGGCAGCCTCAGCTATGGCTTCGGCGTCGGCAGCATCATTCTTTTGTCTCTTCACGAACGGCTTGACGTATGCGGGCGGCACCAATCGGACCTCATGGCCAAGCGTGCTGATCTCGCGGGCCCAGAAATGGGCTGTCGCACAGGCTTCCATCGCAACGATACACGGAGGCAGCCGCGCAAAGAAAGCATGGAGCTGACCTCGAGACAGCTTCTTGCGACAAACAACGCGCCCATCCAACGCGGCACCATGAACCTGAAAAACCCGCTTTGCCAGATCCAGCCCGACGATGCTAACATCTTCCATGGATATTCCCTCCTTCCCGTGACGTTACCCAACATCACCTTGGCACATCGCGATGCCGTCGGGAGGGGGTATCCACCCCATCAGTTCTGGGTGAAAATCAACAGGTGTCATCCTGCATCGCATGTGGGTCGAGGATGCCGACTTCCGTGCAGATGGACGGGCTCTGAATATGGTCTGAGAAACCGGACCCCCAGCGGACGCCCGCCTCACGGCAGGCCTTCGAGGTCCCCCCAGGGACGCGGTTCCGATGATGCCGTGGTCCGGACTATTGCCGACACCGATCGAGCACGCCAATGAGATGGGCACATCGGAATTGCATTGAACTAGCATCATGTTGGCGGCCGCCGCGCCGACCACGGACCGAAGCATGTACCCGGGGTGATCTCAAACGAAGGCCGGCCCGAGATGGGCGACAAAAAGATTGCCTCAACCCGTCCGCTCCTCTGCGGGTGAAAGCTCACGCCCAAAAGGGCTTGACCGGGACAGCCCCGTTACCGAAGTCCTGAGCCTAAACTTGCCTCGGGGGATTGCGGGATTTGCGCGAGACGCCGCCTCAGACCAGATTGCGGGTGATCACATCTTCCCTCGCGATCAGCTCGGCCTGAGCGCCGGGCAGGGTACGGTTGACATGCGGCTCGCGGCCTTCGGCCATGTCGTAGATCGTCATGAAGAAGAAGGCTTGTTGCCCCAAAACCGTCGCCGTTTGCACTTCAGCGGCGTCGAGCCCCTCTTTCTCCTCAGCGGTCAGAGCGGTCTTATGCTCGTAGATATCCGCCTGGTCGATCTCGCCATTGATCAGCTTCTGCGAGGTATAGGGATCGGTGCAAAGCGGGCGGGCGATGCCGACCAGATCACAGGTGCCGTCGTTCAGCGCGCCTTCCATCGAGGCACGCGAGCGGAAGCCGCCGGTCGACATCACCGGCATTTTCGCAATCGCCCGGGCCTCTTTCGCATAGACGGCGAAATAGGCTTCGCGCGCAACGGTCGAGGCACGCGGCGGCTCACGCTCGAACTGATTGTCGACATTCACGCCCAGCAGGCTCAGATGCTCATAGGTGCCGCCGGTCAGTTCCAGCAGGTCAAGACCTTCGTGGTTCAGCCATTCGACGACCTGCATCGAATCCTCATGCGAGAAGCCGTCTTTCTGGAAGTCTGCCGAGTTCAGTTTCAGGCCGACCGGGAAATCAGCGCCGACTTCCTTGCTGTCGCGTAGCCCTTAAAAGCGGGATACGAAAGTCAACGAAATCAATGGGGCTTCTTTGCCATTAAATATGATATCTTGCCTTTAAATCCGACATTCTTGCCGTTAAAGCTGACATAGGGTTCACGGGGTTGGACGGTTGGCAGCGATGGAAGGTAATGACGAAGAAGGTGGCGATTTTGGTGCTGAGGCGCAGCGCCGGGCA
>CAYQRX010000323.1:0-3522 GCA_964419865.1 uncultured Hyphomonas sp.
GGGGATGGGCGGGCTGGAGCCGCGCGCGCAGCACCGGCTTGCCGCTGGCGGTCACGTCCGCCGGCACGGGGCCGTCCCCCATCAGGATAACAGCGTCGGCGCGGGCGAGGCCATCGGCGACCCGCTCGCGCAGCGGCCCTTTCGGCAGCACATGCCCGTTGCCGAACGGCGCGCCGGCATCAATCACGATCAGGGACAGGTCTTTGTTCAGCGACGGGTTCTGATGGCCGTCATCCATCACCACCGCCTCGACACCGGCCGCCAGCATCGCGCGCGCTGCGTCCGGCCGGTCTCGCCCGATCCAGGCCTCGCCGCTGGCGGCCAGGAGCAGCGGTTCGTCGCCGACATCACCGGCCGCATGCAGCGCCGGGTCGACCTTGACCGGCCCCCTTAGCTTGCCGCCATGGCCGCGCGACAGGCTCGCCGCGCGCAGGCCTGCAGATGTAATCCGATTACGGACGGCTTCAGTGACGGGTGTCTTGCCCGCGCCGCCAGCCGTCAGATTGCCGATGCAGATGACCGGGATTGCGACCGCTTCCGGCACGGCGCGCGCCAGTTTCCGGTGAAGGCCCCAGAGATAGAGAAGGGAGAGGGGTGTCAGCAGCGCGCGGGTCAGGGGCGCCGCGGCGCGCGATCTCGGATCGAGCCCCGCAGACCAGAAGTAGGGCGCCCTCACAATTCTCGCCTCCGGCCAATATCGTCGGCCGTGTCGAGCAGTGGGCGCGGCAGCAGCGGCAGCAGGGCGCCGAGGGTGACCAGCATTGGCTGGTCGGACTCGGCCGCCAGTGCGGACACGGCATCGTGCGGGACCGGCGGCGTGTCGGCAAAGAACGCCGCGAGCGCTGCGGTATCCCTGACGATATGGACCAGGCCGCGTGCTTCGAGCGTCTCCATCATGGCTGCGAAGTTGAAGACCTGCGGGCCGGTGGCAACCGGGCGCGACAGGCGGATCGGTTCCAGCGGATTATGCCCGCCGATGCCCTGCGCATGACCGCCGCCGAGATAGACCGCATCGGCCAGGCGCAGCCAGATGCCCATTTCACCCATCGTGTCGGCCAGCAGCACGCGGTCGCGCTTGTCGGCTGCGACGCCTTTCGAGCGGCGCGCATGGCGAATCCCGCGCGCTTTCAGGAGGGCTTCGATTTCCTCGCCGCGCTCCGGGTGGCGGGGCGCCAGGATGAGTGCAACATCGTCAAGCCCGGCAACGGCATCGAGGAAAATTTCCTCCTCACCCGGATGAGTTGACGCGGCCAGCAGGCAGCGCCGCCCGGCGATGAAGGTTGAGGCGATCCGCGCCATCTCCACATCATTCGCTGCCGGTGGGGGAAGGGCGGATTTGAGATTGCCGGCGGCCCGCACCGGCCGGCCGAGCAGTGCTTCGAGCCGCTGACCGGTATCCAGATCGGCAGCGAGCACGACATCGAACCGGCCGACCAGCTGGCGGAACAGGCCGCGCACCCTATGCCAGCCTTCTGCCGATTTTTGCGTCATCCGCGCATTGACCAGCGCCGTGCGCGCGCCGCTTTTGCGGGCCTCGTGGATCAGGTTCGGCCAGATCTCGCCCTCGGCAAAGACGCAGAGGTCCGGTTTCCAATGCTGGATGAAGCGCCGCGCCGTCGCCGGCGTGTCAAGCGGCGCCATGGCGTGGATGGCATTGTCCGGCAGCAGCGGCCCCAGCACGCGCGCGGATGTCAGCGTCTGGCTGGTAAACACCAGAAGCAGGCCGGGGCGCTCCGCCAGCATCCGCCGGCCCAGTTCCAGCAGCAGGCCGCTTTCGCCGACGCTCGCCCCGTGCAGCCAGACGAGCGGTCCCGGCCGGCGCGGTGGCAGGCGGCGGGCGCGGCGCTCGTGCAGGCGCAGGTAGTCTTCCTTGCCGGCTTTCGCCCGCTGGCGCAGGAGCAGGCCCAGGAAGGGCGATGCGCATCGGGCAAAAAGCCGGTAGGCGAACAACGCAGGCGTCATTCAGGCTGAGGCTCCGGCAGGGCAGGTTGAACATCGTGACCGGCCAGCAGTTCTGCCCGGCGTGTTGCCTCATCCATGCCGCGTTGCAGCGCCGCTTGCAAGCTGTCCGGATCGGCCTCGCGCGCACATTCGATCAGGCCGCCAAACACAATGGCGCCGCGGGTGAAGGGCAGGGGAATGATGAACCGGTCCCAGCTTTTCAGCCGCGGCGCGGGCCGGGTCGAAATGGCATAGGGCAAGATCATCGCGCCGCTGCGCTGGGCCAGTGTCACCGCGCCCTGGCTGGCGGTGCGGCGGGGGCCGCGCGGGCCGTCGGGCGTCATGCAGATATAGCCGCCGCCGCGCAGCCGGCCGGCCGCCTCGGCAATCGCGCGCAGGCCGCCCTTGTCCTTGGCGGCCTTCTTGCGGTTGCCGGCCGAGCCGCGCACGACATCCAGGTCCAGATGCCGGACTGCACGTGCGACCGGTTCGCCGTCCGGCGATAGCGAGATCATCATGGCGGCGCGGCCCGTGCGTTCCGGCCAGTGGCGCACGGCGCGGTTCCAGCCCGACGGCATCAGCAGGATCGTTTCATGCCAGCAGGCGACGATAAGACCGGGATTGCCGGCGGCGGCGAGCTCTGCGCGCGCCTCCGCCTCGCCTTCGATCGTCCAGCGTACCGTGCGCCCGACCAGCGCCATCCAGGCCCAGATGAGCCATCCTATTGCAGCAACAACGGGCGCGGACCGGAAAAAGGCTTTCATCGGGCGGCTTATACTGCGGTTCGGGGCCGCCGCCATGCCCAAGGACAGATGACGATGGGGACTGGTGGGCGATACAAGGTTCGAACTTGTGACCCCTGCCGTGTGAAGGCAGTGCTCTACCACTGAGCTAATCGCCCGGCCGCGAGCGGGCTGCCTAATCCTGCTGAACAATGAGGTCAAGCTGTTATCGCAAGCTTGCTTTCAGTTCATGGAACACCCTTATGCTATGATTCTGGACGCATGCCTTCGGGCAGAAGCCCCGCATTTTTGCATGGATGGCGCTGATGGTGCGTTCCCATGCCCGCAATAAGTGTGACACCGCAGGACATGCTTTGCGCTGAAGCATGGAGCCAAACGGTTGGGTCCAAAGGTCAATATCGCCGGAAAGCGCGGACGATATCTGGCCGATGAATATCTGTTCATTATGAACACTTGTTCATCTGATTGCATTAAGATAAAGTTATCTCGAATTGCCCTTGAGAAAATCTGCAAACATTGTCATCTACCCGACATACACGAGACGGGCCGGCAAGGTCCGCGTGATGAACCTAAGAAGGACAGGCACAGACAGCCACCAGCTGTCTTAACTTCTAGAACGAAAAAACCGCCTGGAGAGAGCAGAGTGAAAGACTGGTGTGACGAAGAAGGCGCGAAGCGCCTCCGCGAAAAAATCAATGCGTATTGGGCCGAGCGCGGATACGAAGTCGATGTGGACCTCGTGGAAGCTGGCTTCGTACCTGCGATGCGGAGCGCCCGCACCGACGTACGTTCGAACATGATCAATGGCATGCCGCGCCGCCGTGCGGCTGGCGAAGCG
>CAYQRX010000324.1:0-3510 GCA_964419865.1 uncultured Hyphomonas sp.
GAGGCTATTGATGCGGTGATGTTCGAAACCCAGGGCGAAGCCTGAGACGCCCATGCCGGGCGCAACCTCGCTCACCTTGTTCGGGGCCGGCCGTATGGGCGGCGCGCTGCTGCGCGGCTGGCTGACTGGGCCGGAGCGCGACATCGCGGTTGTCGAACCCTCGCCCTCGCCGGAAATGCAGGCTCTCGCAGCCGACGGCCGCATCCGGCTGAATCCGCCGCCGCTAGAGAGCGGCGTGCTCGTCATCGCGGTCAAACCCCAGCAGTTCGCAGCTATCGCTGACGAGGCAAAAGCTTTCGCCGGCGCTAAGACGCTGGTGCTCTCGATCATGGCCGGCGTCCGCCTTGCCCAGCTTGCCCGCCGCCTCGGCACGGAGCGCGTCATCCGCTCGATGCCGAATACGCCGGGTGCCATCGGGCAGGGCGTCACGGTGTTCAGCGCGCCGCCGGGCGCGAAACCGGGCGACATCTCGGCGGCCCGCAAGCTCCTCGCCCCGCTCGGCGAGGTCCACGGGCCGGTCGATGAGCGGCTGATGCCGGCCGTCACTGCGCTCTCCGGCTCGGGCCCGGCCTATCTGTTCCTGCTCGCCGAAGTGATGGCGGAGGCCGGCGAGGCCGAAGGCCTGCCCCGCGATCTGGCTCAGGCGCTTGCCCGGCGTACGGTCGAAGGCGCCGCTGCGCTGATGGCGGAGAGCGGTGACAGCCCCGAAGCGCTGCGCCGCGCCGTGACTTCCCCCGGCGGCACCACCCAGGCCGCCCTTGACATCCTCATGGAGACGGGTGGGATGCCCCGGTTGCTCAGAGAGGCCTTGCGCGCCGCTGCCACCCGCGACCGGCAGCTTTCGCAGGAGGCGGACTGACCCAAGGCAGAAGGATCACCCGGGTGGCCACCACCGAGACCGTCATCAAGAAAGGCCTGATCGCGGCCCTCGATCTTGCGGCGGGCAAACCCTGGTCCGAGATCACGCTGGCGGCGATTGCGGAGAAGGCCGGCCTCACCCTCAATGATTTTCACGGGCGCGCGGCCAAGGAAGACCTCGTCGAGGCCATGGATGCCCATTTCGACCGCGCGATGTCGGCCGAAGGTGTGCCGGATGACAGCGCGGCCCGCGAACGTCTGTTCGATGTCATCATGAAGCGGTTCGAGGCCATGGAGCCCTATCGCGCTGGCCTCCGTGAGCTGATGAAGTTCCGCGAGACCTCGCTCACTCATGTCGTGCGCCTGCCGGCGCATCGCCATGCCAGCGCTGCCTGGGCGCTCGCCTCGGCCGGGCTTGACGACGATACCGGCGCACCGGCGAGCCTGAAGCGCATCGCCATCGCCCTTGTCATCGCCGAGACGGAGCGGGCCTGGCGCAAGGATACCGGCGGCGACTTTGCCCGCACCATGGCGGCGCTCGACAAGGGCCTGCGCCGCGCCGAGGACCGCCTCGGCCGGTTTCGCCGCTTCGCTGGCCGCCGGCCGAGCCGCGCCGACGAAGCGGAACGCTCTGAAAATCAAGAACAATGAAAATGATGTGGAGGAAACATGAGCCGTCCGGGATTGGACACGAATCCGCTTGAGCTGGGCCCAGACTGGTTCAACACCCTGTTTGCGGAAATCGGCATTGATGCCGAGGTGAAAGGCCTGACGGCGAAGTCCATCGGCACCGGGCAGATCGGCGAGAACGTGCGCTTCGTCTTCGATTATGCCCGGGCAGGCGCCGGTGCGCCGAAATCCCTGGTCGGGAAGTTTCCTTCGGCCAGCGAAGCCAGCATCATGACGGCGAAGCTGCTGAACCATTACAAGCGCGAGGTGATGTTCTACCGGACCTTTCCGAAGGTGGCCGGGCGGATCACGCCAGATGCGCTTTATACGGACTATGACCAGGAGACCAACCGCTTCGCGCTGATCATGGAAGACATGGCGCCCTCCGAACAGGGTGACCAGCTGAAGGGCTGCAGCGTGGATGAGGCGCGGCGCGCGCTGGAGGCGGCTGCGGTTCTGCACGCCGCCCACTGGAACGATCCTGTCCTGGATGTGCATGACTGGCTGCAGGGCTCGGCCGCGGCGCCGCCGCCGGCGCTGGGCCCTGAAATGGTGGCCGGTCTCTGGGGCGGTTTCAAGGAACGCTACGCCGCCCACATGACGGCGGACATTGTCGAGGTCGGCGATGCCTTTGCTGCGGCGCTTCCGAAATACAATGATCAGTACGACGGCCCGCACGCCCTCACGCATAACGACTTCCGGCTCGACAATATGCTGTTTGGACCGGCGACGGCCAGAAAGCCGCTTGTGGTGGTCGACTGGCAGACCGCCGGAAAGGGCGCCCCGGCGAACGATGTCGCGTATTTCATCGGCGCTGGCCTGACCCGCGAGGAACGCCCGAAACACGAGCAGGCGCTGCTGCGCCACTATCATGACCGGCTGGTGGCGGAGGGGGTGAGCGGCTATTCCTTCGATGATCTCTGTGCGCACTATCGCCTGTTCAGCTTCTACGGCATTTCGGTCGCCTTCGGTGCGGCCATGCTGGTGAAACAGACCGAGCGGGGTGATGAAATGTTTCTCACCATGATCCGCCGTCACACCGCGCAGGTGCTGGACAATAACGCGCTCGAGCTGCTGCCTGCGGGCTGAGCGGGCCGCTGCCGCGCGGGTGGGCCGCTGTGATCGAGAACACTTTCCCCTCATGGCCGCCTGCGCGGGGTGAGGGGGGCGGGGGCGTTTGACACCCTGTCACTGGCCGAAAAAATGCCCGTCCGGTATCCGCCGAATCCTTGCCGTCCTGTCACCTTCGGGGCAGCAAAAAGGCAGGAATCCCGCCTGTGTCCCGGGCCGGAACAGCTTTCCAAACCATCTCCTAACGCGGGCTCGAAAACTCACTTTCCGGGGTAGGGCTCACCTTAAACCGGGCTGTTTAGGGTGTTCGGACAAAGACCCCGGAGAAGCCGGAGTCGTGTCATTGCCAGGAACAGGTCATGCACATGGAAACGCAGAACGCACGCCCCATCAGCGTCAAGGGGCCAGATGGCCAGAAACTCACCCTGGCCGACCTGCCATCGCCCAACATCTCGCGCTGGGTGACCCGCCGCAAGGCCGAGGTCGTCGCCGCTGTCACCGGCGGCCTGCTGACGCGCGAGGCGGCATGCGAACGCTACAATCTGACGGATGAGGAGTATGAGGCGTGGGAACGCCTGTACGCCCGTCACGGCACCAAGGGCCTTCGCACCACCCGGCTGCAGCAATACCGGCGTTAATCCGGTATTAGCCACGTTAAACCTGCCTTAAGGCAGGGCTTCTAGCCTCTCCAGAGGTCTGCGCGAGTCTGCAGGCATCCGGAGGGGCTGATGGCGTTGTTGCAGGCAGCAGGACAGGACAGGCAGGGGCGGACCCTGCGGCTGGCGGCGCTGGTCATCCTGACAACGGCGCTGTCGCTGGGCGTCTGGCGCGCTTCCAGCCTGCTGACGGAGCCTGATACGGCGCCGGCCACCCCGGCCGACGCCTCGATTGCCGCGCTGGTGGAGCCTGTGG
>CAYQRX010000325.1:0-3476 GCA_964419865.1 uncultured Hyphomonas sp.
GGTCGAATCAGGAACTCGACCTGCGCCGGCGCGCCGAAATCTTCGCCGAGGCCGAAGCCCTGATGCTGGAGGAGTATCCGATCACGCCGATGTGGGTGCAGGTGACGCAGAACCTCGTCGATCCGACCCTGACCGGCTGGGAAGACAATGCCAAGGACATCCACCGCTCCCGCTTCCTGTGCCGGGAAGGCGCGGCCGATTAAAGGCTACGGGCAGGGGCAGTTTCGAGGGCCACCGGGCATGGCGTGCCCGGTGGCCCGCATTTGTTGTGCGCTATCAACCCGCAGCCTGGCGTTAACGGGTTAAGGGCCTGTTTATCAACGGGTGACGCTAAGTGAGGCGTATCAGCCACAGTTTGCCAGTTTCATGACAAATTTGTCCCCGGGCGATTGACTTGCGGGCCGGAGCTTACCTTAACTCGCCGCAATTGTCCGCCTAGAGGGTTGGCGGACGCTCGCCATTGGCGGGTATTCTTATGGGAGAGAGCACACTTATGAGTGAAGTTAACCTCAAGACGCGTCTTCTGATGTCGTCGATGATCGCAGGGGCAATGTTCGTTGCGACTGCCGCTGTGCCGGCTATGGCACAGGAAGATGATGCAGCCGTGGCGACCACGGACGCACCTGAAGAGGCCGAAGCCCGCCAGCAGCGCATCACGGTCACCGGCTCGCGCATCCTGCAGCCGAACCTCGTCACCACCAGCCCGGTTTCCTCGGTTTCGTCTGAGGATATCAAGCTTCAGGGTGTGACCCGCGTTGAGGACCTCGTGGTCCAGCTGCCGCAGGCCTTTGCCGCCCAGAACTCCACCGTTTCGAACGGCGCCTCGGGCACTGCGACGGTATCGCTGCGTAACCTCGGCTCGGACCGCACGCTGGTCCTGATCGACGGCAAGCGGATGCCTTACGGCTCGCCGAACGACACCGCCGCCGACCTCAACCTCATCCCGAGCCAGATGGTCGAGCGTGTTGACGTGCTGACCGGCGGCGCCTCGGCCGTTTACGGTTCGGACGCCATCTCGGGCGTTGTCAACTTCATCATGAAGAAGGACTTCGAAGGCGTTCAGATCGACGCCCAGTATGGTTTCTTCAACCATGAGAACGATTACGACACGAACGGCAACCTGCGTGATGTGATCGCCCAGCGCGCCCAGACCAACCCGGCCCAGTTCAAGCTGCCGTCGGACAATGTCACGGTCGGCTACTCGAAAGAGATCACCGCTATGGTCGGTGTGCGCACTGATGACGGCCGCGGCGGCCTGGCCGGTTTCGTCGGTTATCGCAACAATGATGCCGTGCTGCAGCGTGATTTCGACTACTCGGCATGTGCGATCGGCGCGGCGACCGCAACGGGATTTACGTGCGGCGGCTCTTCGACGGCGTTCCCCGGGCGTTTTACGGATTTCGCGACGTTCAACTTCACGATTGACCAGGCCACCGGAAACTTCCGAGGGTTCAACGCTGCCACCGACCTCTACAATTTCGGCCCGCTGAACTTCTACCAGCGTCCGGATGAGCGTTATTCTGCCGGCTTCTTTGCGGATTATGAAATCAATCCGTTTGTGAACGCCTATGCGAACTTCATGTTCATGGACTATCAGTCCAACTCGCAGATCGCACCGTCTGGTAACTTCTTCGCAACCAACACGATCAACTGCGACAACCCGCTTCTGGTGGGCACCCAAGCGACCCAGATCGGCTGTAGTCCCGCAATGATAGCGGCCGGCGACTCGGTCGACATGTATGTTGCGCGCCGGAACGTTGAGGGTGGCGGCAGACAGGATAATCTTGGTTACCAGACCTATCGCGGTGTCGTAGGCATCACTGGCCCGCTGATGGGGGCTCCTGCTTTCGAGTATGACATCTCGGCCCAGTTCTCGCAGGTCACGCTCAGCCGCTCTTATGGTAACGAGTTCTCCATTACCCGCCTCAACCGGGCACTGGATGTTGTTACCGATCCGGTTAGCGGCGACCCCGTCTGCCGCAGTGTCCTTAACGGGACCGATGCGAACTGTGTGCCCTGGAACATCTTCACGATTGGTGGCGTGACGCCGGAGGCGCTCGACTATCTGCAGGTTCCGCTTCTCCAGAACGGTACCACCGAGCAGAGCGTTGTTATCGCATCGCTCACGGGCGACCTCGGCGAGTATGGCTTCCAGCTTCCGACCGCTGACAGCGGCCTGAAAGTGGCGGCCGGTGTGGAGTATCGCCGTGATGCCATCTCCCAGACGGTCGATAACAGCTTTGCTACCGGCGACGGCGCCGGCCAAGGCGGCCCGACGCTTCCGCTCTCGGGTTCGATCGACACATATGATCTGTTCGGCGAGTTCCAGCTGCCGCTTATCACCGGGCGTCCGGGCATCGAGCTGCTTCAGATCGACGGCGCTTACCGCTATTCCGACTATTCGACGGGTATTTCGTCCGATGCCTGGAAAATCGGCGCCGAGTACGCTCCGACGGCGGACCTGCGTATCCGCGGCAGCTACCAGCAGGCAGTGCGCGCACCGAACGTCATCGAGCTGTTCACCTCGCAGGGCTTCAACCTGTTCGACCTTGACGATGATCTCTGCGACTTCACGGACCCGGCAAATGACGGCACCGGCGGTTCTGCCTGTATCGGTACCAATCCGTGGCAGGTTTCTCTCGCTCAGGCCAACAGCGGCGCTTTGAACTCGCCGGCCGGCCAGTACAACTTCCTTCAGGGCGGCAACCCCGCGCTTGAGCCGGAAGAAGCGGAAACCTTCACGATCGGCTTTGTGGCCACGCCGTCCTTCATTCCAGGCCTCAGCCTGTCGGTCGACTATTACGATATCGAGATCACCAAGGCGGTTTCGACCGTTGGTGCGTCGATCACGATGCAGCTCTGCTATCTCGAAGCAGAGCAGGCAGCCTGTGAGCGCATCAACCGGAATGCCAATGGCCAGGTCTGGGTTGGTGAAGGCTTCGTTGAAGACCTGAACATCAATATCGGAGGCATCTCGACCTCGGGCTTCGATATTGCCGGCGCCTATGGTTTCGACATCGGCGCGCTTGGCGCGCTGAACCTGAGCTATAACGGCACCATCCTCGACAGCTTCGAGGTTGACCCGATCGGTCAGGCTGCCTTCGTGTATGACTGCGTTGCCAAGTATGGCAATGACTGCGGAACGCCGACCCCGGAATACCGTCACCGGGCACGCGTCAATTGGGCGACCCCGTATGACGGCCTTGGTCTGAACCTGACCTGGCGCCATATCGGCTCCGTTGACCTTGACACGGGCGCAACCGGCCGTGTCGACTCGACGCTGGACGCGCAGAACTATTTCGACGTCGCCGGCACCTGGGCCGTTCGTGACTGGGCCGCGTTCCGCTTCGGCGTGAACAACGTTCTGGACGACGATCCGCCGCTCTCGGCCTCGGTCGGCACCACGGGTAACGGCAACACCTACCCGCAGACCTATGACGCCATGGGCCGATACGTCTTCGTCGGCCTGACGCTCG
>CAYQRX010000326.1:0-3437 GCA_964419865.1 uncultured Hyphomonas sp.
TCTCCTCGGGCGGATCCAGCCTGCTGATGACCTGCGCGGCGCTCGGCCTGGCGCCCCCGCGCCACGGCGGCGCGTTTCTTCAGCTTATCCCTCATTTCCAGCCTTCAGCTGGAGGGCGCGCTGGTAGACTTCGCGGCGCGGCAGGCCGAGCGCCTCGGCAACACTGGCGGCAGCTTCTTTTGTCGGCATGGAGGCGAGCGCGTCGCGCAGCGCGGTGTCGAGATCGGCGGCGGTGGCGGCCTTCTCTTCCGGCGGGCCGGCGAGAATGACGATCTCGCCGCGCGGGGGGCCGGCCTCGGCATAATGCGCTGCCAGGGAAGCGAGCGTGCCACGCCTCGTCTCCTCGAACAGCTTGGTCAGCTCGCGCGCCACCGCCGCCTCGCGCTCGCCCCCGAGGGTCGCGGCGAGATCGGCAAGGCTGTCAGCGAGACGGGGCCCGCTTTCATAGAAGACGAGCGTGGCTGGCACATGTTTCAGCGCTTCGATGGCGGCGCGGCGAGCCCCCGACTTCGGCGGCAGGAAACCGGCGAACATGAACCGGTCGCTCGGCAGGCCGGAGGCGACGAGGCCGGCCAGAAGCGCCGACGCGCCGGGCACGGGATGCACCTTCACCCCCTGCTCCAGCGCATCATGCACCAGCTTCCAGCCCGGATCGGACACGAGCGGCGTGCCGGCATCCGAGATCAGCGCGATGCGCGCCCCCTCGGCCAGACGCGCCAGGATCTGCGGTCGTCGTTCCGCCCCATTGTGGTCATGGTAAGGGCTGAGGCGGGCTTTAATCCCATGAGCGGACAGAAGTTTCGCCGCAACGCGGGTATCTTCGGCCAGCACTTCATCGGCGGCGGCAAGTATGTCGAGCGCGCGAAGGGTAATATCACGAAGGTTGCCGATCGGGGTGGAGACGACATACAGGCCGGAAGTTACGGCAACCGGCTGTTGCCCGGCATCGGCGGCGCCCATAGAGTCGTCGCGGGCGGGAATCGGGCCGGCATCGGAAGGATCAGGAGATGACATTGCTGTCACCATTGCTCAGGAAACTGCGGGCGCCAAGCCTCGTGCTGGCGACGTTGCTTGTGGCGGCCGCCTGCGCCAGCGCGCCGGCCCGTCCCCCGGTCTCGATCGCCACCGGCCAGCCGCGCGTTGACCCTGTGACGGGCGAGATGATCCAGCCCGCACCCGGCGAGGATTATGAGGAGGCCGGGCTCGAGCCGTTTCATCGCGGCGATGGCGGCCTGACGCCGGACTTCATGTATGGCAGGGACGTCAAGCGCGCGGCCGTGCTGCTGCCCTTCAGCCATCCCAATGCCAATGTCCGCAGCGAAGCCGAGAGCATGCTGGCGGGAATCGAGCTGGCGCTGTTCGAGACGGCCGGCACCGATTTTCTGATCCTGCCCAAGGATACGGCCGGGCGCGCCTCGACAGCCGAAGCGCGCGCCGACGAAGCGATCAAGGAAGGCGCCGACATCATCCTCGGCCCGCTATTTGCCGCCAATGTCGCCGGCGTGAAGGAAGCGGCCCGGCGCAAATCCATTCCGATCATTGCTTTCTCCAATGACCGTTCGGTCGCCGGTGGCGGGGTCTATCTGGCTTCGGTGATGCCGGAAGAGGAAGTGATCCGGGTGATGGGCTATGCTGCCACCCGCGGCACACGCACTTTCGTTTTCCTCGGGCCGGACACCGCATACGGCCGCCAGGTCGAGACAGCGATGCGCGCCGAGGCGGCCAAGAATGGCTGGCGCGTCGCCGCCAGCGCCTTCTATCCGGCCGGCGCCGCCGCAGGGGACCAGGCCCGCCAGATTGCGAGCGTATTGAGGGCTGAAACCGCCGCCAGCCGCGAGCGCGTCGGCGTTCTGATTCCGGAGCGCGGCGTGAGCCTGCTCGCCGTCGCGCCCCTGCTTCCCTATAACGGCGTCGATCTCAACAAGGTTCGCCTGCTGGGCACAAGCATCTGGGATGATCCGTCGATCTGGCGCGAGCCAGCGCTGGAGGGCGCCTTCTTTGCCACGGCCGATCCTGACAATCTTGAAGGGTTCAAGGACACCTATGGCCGGATTTACGGACGCGCCCCGACCGACCTTGCCGCCGTAGCCTATGACGCGGCGGCGCTCGCGGTAAATCTGTCGGCCTCCGGCTCGGTTCCGCACTCTGCGGTCACTGATCCGAACGGCTTTATGGGGGTTAATGGCCTCTTCCGGTTCCGCCTTGATGGCACCGCGCAGCGGGGTCTTGCGGTCAAGCAGATTGGCGGCTCCGGCGCCTCGGTCGTGGAGAAAGGTATTACCGTATTCCCGCCAGGCGCTAGCTAAGTCGTCTGAGACAAGCCTGTTTCCGGCCCTTGCAGGGGGCCGGAAGCGGCCCCAAATGTCCCCGCAACAGGGCGGTACAGAGTTCAGGCACAGCTAATCATGAGCAAGCGCGACTATTATGAAGTGCTGGGCGTCGATCGCGGGGTCGACGAAAAGGCATTGAAATCGGCCTATCGCAAGCTCGCGATGAAATATCACCCGGACCAGAACGGAGGCGATTGCAGCGCCGAGGAGAAGTTCAAGGAAGTCGGCGAAGCCTATGCCGTCCTCTCCGATCCGCAGAAACGCGCCGCCTATGACCGCTATGGCCACGCCGCCTTCGAGAACGGCGCGGGCGGCGGCAGCCCCTTCGGCCAGGGCGTCAATCCCGAAGACATCTTCCAGGATCTGTTCAGCCAGGTGTTCGGCGGCGGATTCGCATCGGCCGGCGGGCGCCGCCGGGGCGGGCCGCAGCGCGGCGCCGACCTGCGCTATGATCTCGAGATTACGCTGGAAGAAGCCTTCTACGGCAAGGACGAGACCATTCATGTGCCGCATGCTGTTGCCTGCTCGCCCTGCGAGGGCACGGGCGCAGCGCCGGGCACCAAGCCGGAAACCTGCGAGACCTGTGGCGGGCATGGCCGCGTGCGGGCCCAGCAGGGCTTCTTCACCATGGAGCGCACCTGTCATATCTGTCAGGGGCGCGGCCAGATCATCCGCAAGCCATGCAAGACCTGCGGCGGCGTCGGCCAGGTGAAGGAAGAACGCAAGCTCCAGGTCAAGATTCCGGCGGGCGTCGAAAGCGGCATGCGCATCCGCCTCTCCGGTGAGGGCGAACCGGGCAGCGCCGGCGGGCCGAAGGGCGATCTCTACATCTTCGTCGAAGTGGTCGAGCATGACATCTTCGAGCGCGATGGGCCGAACCTCTACTGCCGCGCGCCGGTGCCGATGACGACAGCCGCGCTCGGCGGCGACATCGACATCCCCACGATTGATGGCGGGCGGGCGCGCGTCGCTATTCCTGAAGGCGCGCAGACCGGCCGCAAGCTGCGCCTGCGCGGCAAGGGCATGCCGAGCGTGCGCGCGAATGGCCAGACCGGCGACCTCTATGTCGAGATGTTCGTCGAGACACCGCAGAACCTGACGGTGCGT
>CAYQRX010000327.1:0-3416 GCA_964419865.1 uncultured Hyphomonas sp.
TCCACGACATTCGCCTTGACCCCAAGATCGAGCAATTCGCCCGTCTTGGAAATCCCTTCGCCATAGAGAATGTCGAATTCCACCTGCCGGAAGGGCGGGGCGACCTTGTTCTTGACCACCTTGACGCGGGTCTGGTTGCCAATGACCTCGTCGCGGTCCTTGATCTGGCCGATCCGGCGGATATCGAGACGCACAGAAGAGTAGAATTTCAAGGCGTTACCGCCGGTCGTCGTCTCCGGATTGCCGAACATGACGCCAATCTTCATCCGGATCTGGTTGATGAAGATGACCATGCATTTCGATTTGGAGATCGACCCCGTGAGCTTGCGCAGCGCCTGGCTCATCAGGCGCGCCTGCAGGCCCGGCAGCTGGTCGCCCATTTCGCCCTCGATCTCGGCGCGCGGGGTCAGGGCGGCCACCGAATCGATGACCAGCAGGTCCACCGCGCCGGACCGCACCAGCGTATCGGCAATCTCGAGCGCCTGTTCGCCGGTGTCCGGCTGCGAAATCAGCAGGTCATCCAGATCGACGCCGAGTTTGGCGGCATAGACCGGGTCCAGCGCATGTTCGGCGTCGATGAAGGCGCACACGCCGCCATTCTTCTGCGCCTCGGCCACGCAATGCAGCGACAGCGTCGTCTTGCCCGAGCTTTCCGGCCCGAAAATCTCGATGATCCGGCCTTTCGGCAGGCCGCCGATGCCAAGGGCAATGTCGAGCCCCAGAGAGCCGGTCGGAACCGCTTCAATATCAAGGGTTTTCTTGTCGCCGAGGCGCATGACCGAGCCCTTGCCGAAGGACCGCTCAATATTGCTGAGCGCAGTTTCGAGGGCCTTTTGCTTGTCCACGCCGGTTTCCTTATCCACGAGAGTGAGAACTGCTTTGCTCACGAGTCGTCTCCTTTGGTCTACCATGAGGGCCAGTTTGGCAAGGCCCCCGATTGCCATCTCACAGGCGTCTGTACTACATTTGTTCCGGTGAACAAAGCAGAAACTTGTGAACAGGGCGACTTTTCTCCACCGCCAATATGGGGCAAGATGCAGGGATGTTGACACGACCCGGAACCGGAGGCGGCGAAGCCCGCCTCGTCTATGGCGACAATGATTTCGAACAGCTCTCGCCTGGGAGCCATGTGACCTGCGCCGTGACCGGCCGGCAGATCCCGCTCGGCGCGCTGCGCTATTGGAGCGTCGACCTGCAGGAAGCCTATTGGGACGCCGAGGCCGCCGCCCAGCGCATGGCGCCGAAGCCCTGATGCGGCTGTCCGCTGCCCGGCGGTTCCTGCCAGCCCTGATGGGCGCCCTCCTGCTCGGCGGCTGCACCATGGCCGCAAACCCCGATGAGCCGCCCGTGCTGGCCGAGGCGCCGCTGCCGGCAGAGCCGGAGCCGTCGCCGATCCCCGCGCCAGCCCCCGAAACGGTCGCCGCCGCGCCAGCCCCCGGCGACTGTTTCGGCGCGCTGAAACAGGGCGGCCTCCTCATCTGCCCGGCCGAACCCGGCAGTCTCGTCCAGTTCGGCGAGGTCCAGCTCATCGCCGGGCCGACCGGCACCGCCCAGTTCGGCCTGCCGCGCACCATGCCGCTGGAATTCGAGGTCCGGCGCGGCGACCATGTGACCCCCATCACCATCGCGGCGCGCCAGGACGAGCTGCGCGTCGTGCCCGGCTTCGACTGCGACCGGATCGATGCGCGCACCCCCGCCCAGAAGGCCCATGCCGCGCGCAGCTGGGAAAAGAAGCAGGAGGCCTTCGCCCGCTTCCATGACGGCCCCGGCGCTCTGGACGGTTTCACCCCGCCCTCCGCCGCGCGGCCCTCCTCGCCCTTCGGCCCGACGCGGAAATATATCGGCGTCTCGAAGACCAGCGGCGAGGCCTGCGAATCCCTCTCCGTCCATCAGGGCTATGACATGGCCGCCCCCGTCGGCACCGAAGTCATCGCCCCCGCCCCCGGCACCGTCACCCTCGCCGACCCCGACCTCTATTATGAAGGCGGCACCATCTTCCTCGATCATGGCCACGGGCTTCTCTCGGTCTTCATGCACCTCTCGGAAGTCAGCGTTTCGCCCGGCGATACCGTCGCCGCCGGCGAGGTAATCGCGAAAACCGGCAATACCGGCCGCTCCACCGGGCCGCACCTCCACTGGGGCGTCAAATGGCGCAATCCGGACAGCGCCAACCGCAGCGCCGATTTCTATATCGACCCGGCCCTGCTGCTTGATCTTCCGCTGACGGACTAGGCGCGGGCGCGGGGGGGGCAAATGTCAGGCCGTTATCGCAGCGAGATCACCGCCCACCTCGCCGGCTGGATCGCGGCTGCCATCGCCGATGCCCCGGCCGGCCACATCCCCCTTCTCTTCCTCTCCGGCCCGCAGGGCTCCGGCAAGTCGACCGCGCTCGCCGAGGCCGTCGCCGCCCTGCCCGCGCCCGTCCTCGGCGCCAGCATCGACGATTTCTACCTCACCCGCGCTAGCCGCGAAGCCCTCGCCCGCGAGATCAGCCCTCTCTATATCACGCGCGGCCCGCCCGGCACGCATGATCTCGCTTTGCTCCGCCAGACCATCACCGCGCTGCGCTCAGCAGACGGATCATCAACCACGCTGCTGCCGGCCTTCGACAAGCTCGCCGATGACCGCCGCCCGCAATCCGAATGGCCCGCCTTCCAGGGCCGGCCCGCTGCCATCATCATCGAAGGCTGGCTGATGGGCGCCCTGGCCGCCCCGGAAGCCCCCGCCACCCCGCCGATCAACAAGGTCGAGGCCGAAGACACGGGCCGCCACTGGCGCCGCCATCAGGAAGACATGCTCGCCGGCCCATACAGCGCACTGTGGGACATGGCAGACAGCTTCTTCCACCTCTCCCCGCCGGGCTTCGGCTGCGTCCTCGGCTGGCGGCTGCAGCAGGAAGCCGGCCTCTGGCAGGCCCGCGGCGAGCCGATGCCGGAAGACCGCCCCGGCTGGGCCGCCCGCTTCATCTCCCATTACGAACGCATCTCGCGGCGCATGATCGACGGCCTGCGCCGTCCGGGCACGGAGCTTCTCATAGACGCGCAGCGGCGGGTCATATAACCGGCGGCATCAGGCCGGGTCAGGCCCGGCCCCGGTTCATCCGCAACACGGTCAGGTTCAGCGCCGCCGCAAGCGTCACCCAGAGAAGATAAGGAAGCTGCAGCGCGCCCGCCAATGCGCTGAATGGCCGGAACAGCGCCGCCACCGCAAGGATCGACAGCCAGAGCAGCACGACGATCGCCAGGCCGAAGCCCATCCGCCGCAGGCCGAAGAACACCGCCGACCAGCTGGCATTGATCACGAGGCTCAGCCCGTAGACCCCGAGCGCCAGCGCCGCAGCTGTGCCGGCCGCCTGCCAGACCAGCCAGCCCGACACCGCATTCATCAGGTAGAGCGCCGTCCAGATGACCGGACAG
>CAYQRX010000328.1:0-3412 GCA_964419865.1 uncultured Hyphomonas sp.
AAGAGAGAATCATGCTTCGCAGGCTAAAACGAGCCCTTTTTCAACAGCCTGCTAGAGGAGACGATCCATGACCGACACGATGATCCGCGCCGAGCCGAAATATGTCCTGACGCTTGACCGTGTTCTCCATGCGCCGGTGGACAAGGTGTGGCGCTGCTGGACCGAGCCGAAACTGCTGGAGCAATGGTTCTGCCCGAAGCCCTGGTATGTGAGCGATGTGCGCATGGACCTGCGGCCCGGCGGGGAGAGCTTCTTCGTGATGCACGGGCCGGACGGCGAGCGGTTCGAGAATCTCGGGGTCTATCTCGACGTCGCGCCGATGAAGCGGATCGTGACGACGGATGCCTTCCATCCCGGCTGGGTGCCTTCGGGGCGCGCCTTCATGTCCGCCGAGACCCTGTTCGCGGATGGCGGCAAGGGCCGCACGAAATACACCGCCCGCGCCATGCACTGGAGCGAGGAGGCGATGAAGGAACATGAGGCGATGGGCTTCCATGAGGGCTGGGGCATGGCGGCGGATCAGCTTGAAGCCCTCGCCAAGAGCCTGTAACGCGCGGGGGCGGAGGCCCCGATGCGACACCTGTTTGCGACGTCCCTTGAAGAACTGAGCCTGGGCGACGCGGCCCTGCGCGAGGGGCTGGCGCGCTGCGCCTGGTTGATGGAAGCGGAAGACGAGGCCGGCAATGAATGGTGTGAGGCGGAAGGCTATCCCGGCTACACCTCCTATGCCTCGCTGGATGACCTGCCCGAGCGGTTTCCGGAATTTGCCGAGCTCAAGCGGCATCTCGACAAGGCAGCCGCGGCCTTTGCGAAGGCGCAGCACTGGGACCTGACGGGCTTTGCGCTTTCCCTTGATGCGCTGTGGGTGAACATCCTCGGTGAGGGCGGGCACCATTCCGGGCATATCCATCCCGGCAGCGTCATCTCGGGCACCTATTATGTCGCCGTGCCGGAAGGGGCCGGGCGGATCAGGTTTGAAGATCCGCGCCTTGGCCTGATGATGGCCGCGCCGCAGCTGGTGGAGGATGCACCGGAAGAGGCGCGCCGGTTCGTGTATGTCTCGCCGCTGGAAGGCCAGTGCCTCCTCTGGGAAAGCTGGCTGCGCCATGAGGTGATGCCGTCGGCCACCGATGAAGCGCGGATTTCGGTGAGCTTCAATTACGGGCTGGTCCGGAAAAAATGATCCGGCCGGCTTGACCGTTTCCATATTTCCACTATCTTGGAATTATGGAAACGAAAACGGCTCTCTCGCAACTCTCTGCGCTCTCCCAAGAAAACCGCCTTGCCCTGTTCCGCCTGCTGGTGAAGGCCGGCCATGACGGGCTGCCGGCGGGCGAAATTGCAACCGCGCTCGGCGTGCCCGCCAACACGCTCTCGGCGCAGCTCTCCATCCTGTCGAATGCCGGGCTGATCGAAGGCACACGGGCCGGCCGTTCCATCATCTACACCGCCAGTTTTGCCGCCATCAGCGGGCTGATCGTCTTCCTGATGGAAGACTGCTGCCAGGGCCGCAGCGAGATCTGCGCGCCGGTGCTGGAAGCGGCCCAGTCAAGCAACTGCACCTGAAATTCCGGGAAGAAAGGACATCCCATGAAACGCCTGCATGTTCACATTGCTGTCGAAGACCTTCAGCGGTCTGTCGATTTCTATTCCACCCTGTTTGCCGCCGAGCCGACCGTGCGCAAGGACGACTATGCCAAATGGATGCTGGACGATCCGCGGGTCAACCTGGCGATCAGCGCGCGCGGTGCGGCGACCGGCGTCGAACATCTCGGCATCCAGGCGGAGACGGGCGAGGAGCTTGCCGAAGTGTATGACCGCCTGAAGCGGGCCGATGCGCCGGTGCTGGAAGAAGGCGCGACGACCTGCTGCTATGCAAAATCCGAGAAGAGCTGGGTGAGCGATCCGGCCGGCGTGCCGTGGGAGGTGTTCCATACGGTGGGCGAAAGTGCCGTCTATGGCGGGGGGCCGGAGGTCGCAGATGGCCGGCTGGCCTCGACCCTGACCGGCATGGCAATGCCGGCCCCGAAGGTAGAGACGAAGCCTTCAGCCTGTTGCGGCTGACGCGTCATGGGGGTCTTTGAGAAATATCTGTCGGTGTGGGTCGGTCTCTGCATTCTTGCAGGGATCAGCCTCGGCCTTCTCGTGCCCGGCGCCTTCCAGGCGCTGGCCGCGCTCGAATATGCCAGCGTCAACTTTGCCGTCGCCATCCTGATCTGGGCGATGGTCTGGCCGATGATGATCGGGGTCGATTTCGACAGCCTGCGGAGGGTGGGCGACAAGCCGAAGGGCCTGATCATCACGCTTGCTGTGAACTGGCTGATCAAGCCGTTCACGATGGCGCTGCTGGGCGTGCTGTTTTTCCGGCATGTGTTCGCGGGCCTGATCCCGCCGGAGGATGCCGAGGGCTATATCGCCGGGCTGATCCTGCTGGGCGCGGCGCCGTGCACGGCGATGGTCTTCGTCTGGTCGCAGCTGACGAAGGGCGATCCAAGCTACACGCTCGTTCAGGTGAGCGTGAACGATGCGATCATGGTGTTTGCCTTTGCGCCGATTGTGGCGCTGCTGCTGGGCGTCACCGAAATTTTCGTGCCCTGGGAAACGCTGATCCTGTCGGTGCTGCTCTATGTCGTGATCCCGCTGATTGCCGGCATCGCGATGCGCCGCTGGCTGATGAAGCGCGGCGGGCTTGGCGCAGTGGACGGCTTCATGGCCAGGATCAAGCCGATGTCCGTGATCGGACTTCTGGCGACCGTGGTGCTGCTGTTCGGCTTCCAGAGCGGGACGATCCTCGCCTCGCCGCTGGTGATCGCGCTGATCGCAGTGCCGATCCTGATCCAGTCCTATGGCATCTTTGCCATCGCCTATGCCGCCGCCCTGGCCTGGCGCGTGCCGCACAAGGTGGCCGCCCCCTGTGCGCTGATCGGCACCTCGAACTTTTTCGAGCTGGCGGTCGCTGTGGCGATCAGCCTGTTCGGGCTGCATTCCGGGGCCGCGCTGGCAACCGTGGTCGGCGTACTGGTCGAGGTGCCGGTGATGCTGTCTCTGGTGGCCTTTGCCAACCGGACGCGCGGGGCGTTTCCGCAGGAGGATACGGCGATCCGCGGCGGGCGCGTGAAGGAGCAGAGCTGATGCGTATCCTGTTCATGTGCGTGGCGAACTCCGCCCGGAGCCAGATGGCCGAGGGCCTTGCCCGCCGCCATTTCGGGGATCGGGCGGAGACCGCCAGCGCCGGTTCGGCGCCGACAAGGCCCAATCCCTTGGCCATCGAGGCGATGGCGGAGATCGGCATCGACATCACGGGCCACACTTCCAAATCCGTGGACGGGATGAAGGCGGAGGATTTTGACTATGTCGTCACGCTCTGCGCCGAGGAGGTGTGCCCCTGGCTGCCGGGCACCACGAAACGGCT
>CAYQRX010000329.1:0-3408 GCA_964419865.1 uncultured Hyphomonas sp.
GGCGCAGGCGCGGCGCCGAAGCGGGCCTCGAAGCGCTGCAGGATCGCCTGCGTCAGAGCAATTTCCGGCAAAAGAACAAGGACCTGCGCTTCCGGATCCGCTTTCAGTGCTGCCGCGATCGCCTCGAAATACACCTCCGTCTTGCCCGACCCGGTAACACCGTCGAGCAGGAAGGCCGAATAGCCGCCAGCGCCTATCGCCGCCTTCAGCGCTGCGGCAGCCTCGGCCTGTTCGGCGGTGAGACTGGCGCCTGGCCGGTCCGGATCGGGCAGCGGATAGGGCGGGTCGGTTTCAATTTCCACAGGCTCCAGCGCCCCGGCCTCAACAAGCCCTTTGACGACGCCGGTGGATACGTCTGCCGCCGCCGCAAGCTCCGCAGCCGACCAAAGCTGGTCATTCCGGGCCATGTCCGGAACAGTGCGGGACAGTTCGAGCACTTTCTGGCGCGCCGGCGTCATCCGCTCCGGCACCCTTCCGGTCATCCGGTAGCGGGTCTCGACCGGAGACGGCAGCAGACCTTCACGCGCCCGCAGCGCCATCGACAGGACCTGTCCCGGATGGGTGACGGTGTAGCGGGCGACCCAGGCCAGAAACTCCCGCATCGGCTGGCCCATGGGGGGGGCGTCATAGACCGCAGCGACAGGCTTCAGTTTCCGGCCAGTGGCCGCCTCATCGCCCAGCACCTCAACCACCATGCCGAGCCGGTCATGGGGGCCGACGGGTGCCGCTACATACGACCCCGGCCCCAGCACCATACCTTCCGGCACCGTGTAATCGAACGGTTCGGGCAAAGGCAGCGTGAAGAGAATCCGGGCGACGGGCATCGGCCCGGCTTAGCTCTTTGGCCGGGGCCCGTCATCATGCGAGGTGCCTCAGGCGCGGGCACTGCCGAACAGCTGGCGAAGTTCGGTGGCGGCCGTTTCGAGGGGCGCCCGGCTAAGTTCTACCCGGCACTGGATCATCGCGCCTTCTATGATCATCAGGGACAGCGCAGCGAGGCACCCTGCCCTTTCGGGGGATATGCCGCCGATCGCCGCCGAGGTCTCGATAATCGCCCGCCAGGAGGCGAACGCGGCCTCGGCGGCCCGGCGGATCGGTTCATTTTCGGGGACAGTTTCGAGGATGGTCGTGGTCAGCGGGCTGCCATCGCGAAAGTCTGAAGCTTCCAGCCAGCCCGCCAGAAGGCCGGCATAGCGCGCGACCAACTCTCCGGCGTTGTCGGTTTGAGCGGCAAGCTGTTGCAGCGTGACTTCCACGGTCCTGCCGGCGCGTTCAACGGCCTTTTCCCCGATCTCGGCCTTGCCACCGGGAAAGTAGTGATAGAGCGAGCCCTTCGGTGCCCCGCTCGCTGCGAGGATTTCGGCGAGACCGGTGGCGGCATAGCCCTGACGGCGGAACAGGCGCACCGCCTCTGAAAGGATCGCCTCCCTGTGCTTTCCTTGCGCTGCCATGCGCGCCCTCCTGACTAGAAGCTATATAGACCGGTCTACTTGGTTACGATATACAGCCCCGGTTAACAGGCAATGAGGGGACAGGTGACATGACCGACGGCATACCGGCCGGCTTTGCGCCGCATTTCCGCAAGAGCGGGCTGACAGACCCCTGGGAGCCGATCTTCTCGCGCCGGGAGGGTGACGCGCTCTATCTGGGCCTGCGGGCCGGGCCAGCCCATGCCAATTCGCGCGGCTTCGTGCACGGCGCTCTGATCGCGGCCTTCGCCGACAATGCGATGGGCCTCAGCTGCGCCCTCTATTCGGACCCGCCAGGCGCAATGGTCACCGTCAGCCTGTCAGTTGATTTTCTCGCGACGGCCCGGATGGGCGAATGGCTCGAGATACGCCCGAGCGTTCTGAAGCGCGGCGGCGCGCTTTCCTTCTGTACGGCAACCATCCATTCTGCCGATCGGCTCTGCGCCCGTGCCAACGCCACCTTCCGCACCGTCAAGCCGGAAAAGATTGCCGCTGCGGAGTGAGCGAAGGTGTCTCCGGCGATTTGATCAACCGGCGGCCAGCGCCTCATTCATCGCGCGATACCGCGCGATCAGTTGCGCCTCACCCTCGGCTCCTTCACCGTCTACACCATGCTCCATACCGACGACTCCCGTGTAGCCCTTCCGCACCAGGAACTGCAGGACATTGGTATAGTTGATCTCGCCCGACATCGGTTCATTGCGGCCGGGATTGTCCGCAATCTGGATATAACAGACCTCATCCCAAAGGGATTCCATCTCGGCCAGAATATGCCCGTCCATGATCTGATGGTGGTAGATATCAAACAGCAGTTTGCAGGCGGGGCTGTCGACGGCTTTGCAGATCAGATAGCCGTCCGCCATCCGGTCAAGGAACACATTCGGGAAGTCCACCACGGTATTCATTGGTTCCAGCGCCATGACAAGTCCGTGCGGCTCCAGAAGATCTGCCGCCCGGCGCAAATTGTCGACGATATGCGCCTTCTGCAGCGACCTGGGCATACCCGGCGCCCGCTGGCCCGGCAGAATGGTCATCCATGTCGCATCGACCCGCTTGGCCGCTTCAATACCGCGCTGTATCTGTTCGAGAAACGTCTCAGTATGCTCCTCAAGCCCGGTTGTCAGCGTCGGTCGGTGCCAGCCGGGCCGGTCACCGGCCACAAACACGCCCATTTCGATTCCGAGCGCCCGCATGGCGTCACCAAGACGCTGCTGGTCTTCCGGCGAGCGCAGCGGCATGTAATTGTCTTCCCAGGCGCGGAAACCCTGTTCTGCAGCAAATTCAAGCTGCGCGATGAAATCCCCACCTGCCGACTCTTCGAACATGCCGAAATGAGGCGCGAACTTCAGCCGGAAAGGCGCCGCGGTATCTGCTGGCGTTGGCGGCGCGAC
This sequence comes from uncultured Hyphomonas sp., assembly GCA_964419865.1. Lineage (GTDB taxonomy): Bacteria > Pseudomonadota > Alphaproteobacteria > Caulobacterales > Hyphomonadaceae > Hyphomonas. The sequence continues at coordinate 2,861 of CAYQRX010000329.1, forward strand.
CCCGAGTCTGGTGGGCCCGTGAGAGAAGTTGTTACCATGATACTCGCCTTCCGGCGCACCGCGCCCGCACGCTGCAAACAGCGCGCCAGCCCCTGCAGTCGCAAGCACCCTGCGCCGGCTCAGCGGGATCTGGCGGCTCCTGCCTGGCCTCATGATCGTTTCCCCTAAAACATGCATCCCGAGCACCACCTTATAGGCGCCGCAAAGCGCCGCAAACGGAATACAACGACGGAATGACCGGATTTGTCCACTTTTCGTGCCGTGGGGGCATATCTTGCCATGCAATCATGCAAAACTTACCGCTAGCGCATGACCAAACGTTCCAAGACCGGCTATGAGCCCCTGACTTCCATTGCAGCGATCACCGCCGGGCTCGGCGAGGTCGGCTATATCTCGACGGATCAGATCTCGACGGCCGTGTTCCTGGCGCATGGCCTGCGCAAACCCATTCTGATCGAAGGCCCCGCCGGCGTCGGCAAGACCGACCTTGCCGCCTCGCTTGCGCGCTGGATGGAACTGCCCCTGATCCGGCTGCAATGCTATGAGGG
>CAYQRX010000330.1:0-3385 GCA_964419865.1 uncultured Hyphomonas sp.
GACTTTTTCTACCGCGCCGTGCCGGCCGGGATGGAAGGGTTTGTCGAACTCTTCGTCATTGATACCGAAATGCTTCTCGCCAGCACTTCGGTACATAAGGATAATCTCGATGCAGAAGGCCGGGAGGTCCGCACCGGCGAGATGGAGGCGTGGGATGACTTCGTCAAGCCGGCGACCGACGGCGAGAAGCGCATGGCCGAATGGCTGGCAGAGTCCCTGCAGGACTCGACCGCGCGATGGAAGATCGTGCTCGGCCATCATGCCGTCTGGTCGGGTGGCGGCAGCAAGTTCGAAAAGGCGCACGCGCTGCGCGCCCTCTACATGGACGCCGTCTGCCAGCATGCAGACGCCTACATCTCCGGCGATGATCACATGATGGAAGTGTATACGGATGATTGCCGCAGCGCTGGCGTCGCAGGCCGCCCGGCGCTGCCGGCGCTCGTCTCCGGAGCAGGATCGAAATACCGCCCGCTGCACGGGAAGTTCATGGAACACCAGCTCGCCGGCAATCCGGGGCTCGCCAATCCTTTCTCGAAAGGCAATGTGTGGGGCCTCATGCATCTCGGCCTCAGCGAGGATGAGATGACGGTGCGCGTTTATACGACTCCGGAGGACATGTCGGGCCGGCCAGTGGAGGAGGGTGTGTTCACCTTCCGGCGCCGGTCCCACCTTTCTGGCAGATAGCCCGATTGAACCAGATGCGGCCCCCGGCGGTTTATCCGCCCGGGGGCCTCTTTGTGGCGCCGGCCGTTCAGGCAGGAATCTGCTCGAACCTGCCGCTGTTGAAGTCGTCGATGGCCTGGCGGATTTCCGCTTCGGTGTTCATGACGAAGGGGCCGTGGCCGACGATCGGCTCGTTCAGGGGCTCTCCCGTCAGCACAAGGAGGGTCGTTGCGCCGTCCGCATGGATCGCTGCACCGGCGCCCTCCCGGCTCAGCAGCAGCACTTCTGCCTCGCCGACCTGCTGGCTGCCATTCACCGTGATATGGCCGCTAAGGACGACCAGCATCGTGGTGTGGCTCTCAGGAAGGGGCAGGGTGAAGTCAGCATCCGGATCGAGGCGGACGTCCCAGACATTCACAGGCGTAAAGGTCCGTGCCGGCCCCTTCGCGCCGTAAAGCTCGCCGGCAATGATCCGCGCCTTGCCGGTATGACCCGGCAGGTCGACGACCGGAATATCAGCGGAGACGATCCCCTGATAGCCGGCAGGCGCCATCTTGTCCTTTGCAGGCAGGTTCACCCAGAGCTGCACCATCCGGAACGGCCCGCCTGTCTTGGCAAAGCTCGGCGAATGATACTCTTCATGAATGATGCCGCCGCCGGCGGTCATCCATTGCACATCGCCGGGCCCGATCGTGCCACCATTGCCGGCCGAATCCCGGTGGGAGACTTCGCCGTCATAGACGATGGTCACAGTCTCGAAGCCGCGATGCGGATGCTGACCGACGCCGCGCCGGTCTTCGGTGGGCTCAAACACATAAGGACCGCCATAATCGAGCAGCAGGAACGGGCTCGCATGCTGGCCGAGCGAATGGTAGGAGAAGAGCGAGCGGACGGGGAAACCGTCGCCGACCCAATGGCCCTGATTATTGCCGAAACGGCCGAGAACTTTCTTGCTCATCTGCTGCCTCCTTTCGATTGGCGCTCCGGCCTGACCGTTCAGGCGCGGAGAGCAGCGTTGGCCATCAGATAGGGGCTGGAGGCTGGCGGGGAAAGGCGCCGGCGGGCGGCCAGCCATGCGCGGCGCGCATTAGTGTTTTGCCCGCCCTGTGGGAACGCCCATTCCGGGTGCGGCTTCCAGCCGTTCCGGCGAGAACAGGTTGAGGTCGAAGCCGGGGTCTTCGCCGAAGGCCAGGGCGAGGAGACACTCGCCCATCACCGGCGCGAACTTGTATCCGTGGCCGGACAGTCCGGCGAGGAAAACGCCGCTGGCATCGGCCGGGTGAGGCCCCAGGATGAAATGCCCGTCCGGGCTCATCGTGTACATGCAGGACACGGATTTGCGGATTGTGCCGAGGCCCGGGGCATACTGGTCCCGGAAGGCGAGAATGAGTTCCCGGTCGGATATCCGGATGGCGCGGTCCATCTCGTCCCATCGTCCAAAGCGCTGCCCGCCATGATGCCCCGCAATCTTGACCAGGCCGGCGGCGTCCTCCGGGAAGCCGTAATACATCTCCCCGCCGGGCAGATGGGCGACGAAGGGGCGGAAGCCAGCGGCGCGGGAGAAGCCGCCGCCCGCCGGCGCTTCCAGCCAGTGCTGGGTATGGCGCTCCAGAACGAGATGGGGGGCAAGCTCCGGCAGCAGGTCTGCGGCCCAGGGGCCGGGGGTGAAGATGGCGCGCTCGGCGAGGATCGTTTCGCCGCCAAGGTCGATCCGCCAGTTTCCCTTCTCATGCACCGCCTTGTGCACGGTCTGGCCGGTCAGGCAGGCTGCGCCATGCCGCTGCGCCTCTGCCAGCAACCGGGCGAGCACCGTCTCTACAGCGAGATAGCCGCCGCGCGGCTCGTGGAAATAGTCCCACCCATCCGGTACTGCAAGGGGCCTATCCGTCCGTTCACGGAGGAGGGGGATATCATAGGCCTCGGCTGAGGCGTGCACCGCGCGGATGTCCGGATGGTCGGCCGGCCCGAAATACTGAACGCCGGTCTCCTGATAGACCTCGCCCCCGAACGCCTCCGACCAGCTGCGCCAGAGCGCCATCGCCCGGCGCAGCAGCGGAATATAGCGCGCATCCTCGCTATAGGCCTCGCGGATGAGGCGGGTCTCGCCATGCGTCGAGCCCTGTTCATGCGGCGGGGTAAAGCGGTCGACGCCAATCACATCCACACCCCGCCGCGCGGCGGCGTGCAGCGCCGACAGCCCCATGGCGCCGAGGCCGAGGATGGCGAGATTGCAGTGCCGCGTGGGGGTCGCCATCGAAGCCTGCCTAGAAGTTCACCCGGTTGGAGACGGCGCCGTCGACGATGAGGTTCGAGCCGGTCGTATAGGTGGAGCGCGGCGAGGCGAGGAAGACGGCGGCATCGGCGATCTCCTGGGGCGTGGCGCAGCGTCCGGTGGGGTTGCGGGAGTTGGCCTGCTCGAAAAAGTCAGGGGCGTTTTTCTTCACCATGTCCCAGACGCCGCCTTCGAAGAACACCATGCCGGGGGAGACGACATTGACGCGCACGCCGGCCCTGGCGTGCTGGCGGGCGAGGCCCTTGGCCATATGGATCAGCGCGGCCTTCATCGGCCCATAGCTGTCGGCGCGGTCGGCGACGGCGGCCGAGATCGAGGAGATGATGACGAAGGCGGCGTCGCCCGCCTCCTTCGCTGCCTGCGCCAGATGCGGCTCGGCAGCGTCGAAGGCGTTGACAGCGGCGAGCACGTCGAGCTGGAAATTCTGTG
>CAYQRX010000331.1:0-3384 GCA_964419865.1 uncultured Hyphomonas sp.
GGCCGTTTTCGGCGGCTTCACCGGATACCGCTCCGGCGCCCCCTCGGCATGTGCCGCGCAGAAATCCGTGAGCGGACAACGCCCACATGCGGGCGCGGACGGGGTGCAGACCGTCGCGCCCAGATCCATCAGCGCTTCGGCAAAGTCCCCCGGCCGGCCGTCCGGCACCAGCGCCGCCACCTCCGCCGCAATCCGCTTCTTCGCGGCCGGCCAATCACCTTTGAGTGCCAGCAGCCGGGCAAACACCCGGTCGACATTGCCGTCCACTGCCGCAGCCCGCTCACCAAACGCAATCGCCGCGATCGCTCCCGCCGTATAAGGCCCGACGCCCGGCAGCGCCTTCAGCCCACCGGAGGTCTCCGGAAACCCGCCCCGCGCCGCCACCTCGCGCGCACATTTCAGCAGGTTGCGAGCCCGCGCGTAATAGCCAAGCCCCGCCCAGGCGGTCATCACCTCCTCATCCGCCGCCGAGGCCAGCGCCTCCACGGTCGGCCAGCGCCGGGTAAATGTCTCGAAGTAGGGCGCCGCATGCGGCACGGTCGTCTGCTGCAGCATGATCTCGGCCAGCCACACGCGGTAGGGATCGCGCCGCACCCCGATCGGCGCGCGCCATGGCAGCGCGCGGGCATTCCGGTCAAACCAGGCCAGCAGCCGGCCGGGAAGCTCACGCAAATCTGAACGCTTTGGCATGCCTGTAACTTTCCCTGATCCGCAAAGCCGGGCAATGTGCCCGCCATGGTGCGCTTTACGAGCCTTGATCCCATTGCAGAAGCCCGCGCGCAGGTGAAGCTGCGCTATGCGCGGGCGCGGCCCGTTCGCGCGCCGATGAAGCCCATCGGCATGATGGCCGACCGGGTCGGCCGCAAGGCGGGCACCGCAAAACTGCCGCCGCTGAAGCAGATGCAGCTCAATTGGCGCAGCATCGTCGGCGACCAGCTCTGGCGCTGGTGCCAGCCGGAAAAGATCAGCGCCGGCAAGGATGGCCGCGTCCTGACGCTGACCGTGCTGCCCCAGGCCGCCCCGCTGATCCAGCACCAGTCCGAAGTGATCCGCCAGCGCGTCTCGGTTGCGCTCGGCGGCGACATCACCGCCATTCGCATCATCCAGGGCGCCGTGCGCCGCACCGGCCCGTCCGAATTCCGCCGCAGCGCCCGCCCGTTAACCGCCGCCGAAAGGGCGCTGATCGCCGGCAAGGCCGAATCTGTAGAGAATCCACGCCTGCGCGCAGCAATTGTTGCGCTGGGCGAGGCTGTGCTATCGGCGACAGAGTAAACAGACGCACCGGAATTTTTAACGGTTTGGCAACCGGTGCGACTCATTTCTTAACGCGAGGCTTATGATCATGGTTACCCTTTCCCGGCGTTTCGCACTTCTGGCGGTCTCCGCGCTGGCGCTTGCCGCCTGTGGCGAAGCGGGCAGCGGCACCTCCACCGGCGGCAACGCGGCAGCCGATACGAACGGCGAACTCGGTCATGTCAAAGGCAGCGCCGACGCCCCGATCACCATTATCGAATACGCCTCGCCCACCTGCCCGGCCTGCAAATACTTCCATGACACCGTCAAACCGGTCCTCGAAGAGAACTATATCTCCACCGGCAAGGTGCGTTTCGTGTTCCGGGAATACCCGCTGAACGAGATCGACGTCGCCGCCTACGCGATGGCGCGCTGCGCCGGCGAGGACAGGTTCTTTGACGTGCTCGACGATCTTTTCGCGAATCAGGAAGGCATCCGCTATGCGGCCCAGACCGGCGTGGTGAAAACCACGCTCGGCGCCATCGGCCAGCGCCATGGCATCGCCGACCAGGCCGCGCTCGACGCGTGCCTGTCCAATTCGGACATCCGCAAGGCCCTCGCCGATACTTATGCCACGTCTGAGAAATGGGGCGTCGATGGCACACCGACCTTCATCATCAATGGCGTGAAGCGCAATTTCGGCGGCGATTACACGACACCGGAGGGATTCTCCCGCCAGCTCGATGCGCTGCTCGCGCAGCAGGGCGACCAGTAAATCCATGAGAGACCGGCATGCAGCTCACTGAACTCCGCATCGCCGGCTTCAAGTCGTTCGTTGACCCCCAGACCGTCCCGATCGAGCCGGGGCTGACCGGCATCGTCGGCCCCAATGGCTGCGGCAAGTCCAACCTGCTCGAAGCCCTGCGCTGGGCGATGGGCGCAAACTCGGCCAAGGCCATGCGCGGCGGCGAGATGGACGACCTCATCTTCTCCGGCTCACAGGGGCGTCCCTCGCGCGAGACGGCGGAGGTCACCCTCGTCCTCGACAATTCCAAACGCACGGCCCCCCCGGAGTTCAACGGCGCCGACATTCTCGAGATCGAGCGCAAGCTGAAGCGCGGCGCCGGCTCCAGCTACCGCATCAACGGCCGCACGGTGCGCGGCAAGGACATCCAGCTTCTCTTCGCCGACGCCTCCACAGGTGCCAACTCTCCCGCGCTTGTCCGCCAGGGCCAGATTTCCGAACTGATCGGCTCCAAACCGCAGAACCGCCGCCGCATCCTCGAAGAGGCCGCCGGCATCTCCGGCCTCAACACCCGCCGCCATGAGGCCGAGCTCAAACTCGATGCCGCAGAGGCCAACCTCCAGCGTCTGTCGGAAGTTTCAGCCGAGGTCGAGCGCCAGCTGTCCAGCCTGAAACGCCAGGCCGCCAAGGCGCGGCGCTATCGCCGGCTGAGTGAGGAAATCCGCGGTCTCGAGGCGCTGCTTGCCCATCTGCGCTGGGCTGAGGCACGCCAGCACGCCGAAACCGCACGGGCCCGGCTCGACTCCCTGAAGCGCCAGGTCGAGGACCTGTCCCGCGAGGACGCGCAGCGCGAGCGCGAGCGCATCGAGGCGGGCGAAGGCCTTGCCCCCTTGCGCGATGCGGAGATGGAAGCGGCCGGCCGCCTCTCCCAGACCCGGATCACGCTGGCAAAGCTCGAAACCGAGCACCGCATCGCCGCCGAGACAGAACAGCGCCTCGAAGCAGAGGCCGCGCGCCTCGCCGAGGATCTCGAACGCGAAACCGCTGGCCGGGGCGAGGCCGAAGCCGCCCTGGCCCATGCCCGCGCCGAACTCGCCGCCCTGCCGGTGGAGGACGAAGCGGCCAATCGCGCCCTCGAAACAGAGGCGCGCGCCGCGCTTGAAGCCGCCCGCAGCCGCCTGTCTGCTGCAGAAGCCAACGCAGATGATGCCCAGGCGCGGCTTGCCGATGTCCGCGCCCTCCGCCGCGCGGCCGAGGAAACCGCCGCGCGCCAGACGAGCCGCAAGGCCCAGCTGACCGCCGAAATCGAACGCCTCCGCAGCGAGATGACCGGCCTCGAAGACGCCGCCATCCATGTCCTGCGCGTCCGTCAGGCCCGCAATGCCGAGGCCGAAGCCGAAGCGGCC
>CAYQRX010000332.1:0-3383 GCA_964419865.1 uncultured Hyphomonas sp.
CGGGTCCATCACCGTATCCGTGCGGAAGGCAAACACGGCGCCCTTTTCCCCGGCATCGAGCTTGGAGATGCCGAGCGCCTTGCACGAGACCTTGATCGCGGTGACATCCAGCAGCTGGCGCGTTTCGCTCGGCAGCGGTCCGAACCGGTCGATCAGTTCGGCAGCGAACGCCTCACGGTCCTGCGCGGTGACAATGTCCGACAGGCGGCGGTAGAGCGCCAGGCGCACATTGAGATCGTCGACATAATCTTCCGGGATCAGCACCGCGACACCGAGATTGATCTGCGGCGCCCAGTCATCGACGACATCGGCCTCATCCGTCGCCCCGGCGCGCAGCGCCTTGACGGCATCTTCCAGCATCGACTGGTAGAGTTCGACACCGACTTCCTTGACCTGGCCGGACTGCTGATCGCCGAGCAGGTTACCCGCGCCGCGCATATCGAGGTCGTGGCTGGCAAGCTGGAAGCCGGCCCCGAGCGAGTCGAGCGATTGCAGCACTTTCAGCCGTTTCTCGGCGCTCTCGGTGATCACCTTGTCCTTAGGTGTCGTAAAGTAGGCATACGCACGAAGTTTCGACCGGCCCACACGCCCGCGCAGCTGATAGAGCTGGGCGAGCCCGAACATGTCTGCCCGGTGGATGATAAGCGTGTTCGCGCGCGGGATGTCGAGGCCGCTTTCGACAATCGTGGTCGAGAGCAGCACATCATATTTGCCCTCATAGAAGGCGGTCATGATGTCTTCGAGCTCGCCCGCCGCCATCTGTCCGTGAGCCACGATGAAGGAGACTTCCGGCACATGCGTGCTGAGGAAATTCTCCAGCTTGTCGAGATCGGTGATGCGCGGCGCGACGAAAAAGGCCTGCCCGCCGCGATACTTCTCGCGCAGCAGCGCCTCGCGCAGCGTCACGGTGTCTTCCTCGGTGATATAGGTGCGCACCGACAGGCGGTCGACCGGCGGTGTCGCAATGATCGACAGATCGCGGATGCCGGTCAGCGCCATCTGCAGCGTGCGCGGGATCGGGGTCGCTGACAGTGTCAGCACATGCACATCGGCTTTTAGTTCCTTCAGCCGCTCCTTGTGCTTCACGCCGAAACGCTGTTCCTCGTCGACGATCATCAGGCCGAGGCGTTTGAACTTGATCTCCTTCGTCAGCACCGCATGCGTGCCGACCACCACATCAATCGTGCCCTCGGCGAGCCCGTCGCGCGTCTCTGCCGCTTCGCGCGCACTGACGAAACGCGATAGCGGGCGCACCTTGAGCGGCCAGCCGGCAAAGCGTTCCTCGAAGGTCTTGTAATGCTGGCGCGCCAGCAGCGTCGTCGGCGCAATGACCGCGACCTGCTTGCCGCTCATCGCCGCCACGAAGGCGGCGCGCAGGGCCACTTCCGTCTTGCCGAAACCGACATCGCCGCAGACAAGCCGGTCCATCGGCTTGCCGGAGGAAAGGTCAGCGAGCACGTCCTCGATGGCGGAAAGCTGGTCGTCGGTTTCCTCATAGGGGAAGCGCGCGGCGAATTCCTCATACAGCCCCTGCCCGCCCTGCACGGCATCGGCGCGTTTGAGCTCGCGCGCCGCCGCGATGGCCATGAGCTCCGCCGCCATCTCGAGAATACGTTTCTTGGCCTTGGCCTTGCGTGTCTGCCACCCGGCGCCGCCCAGCCGGTCAAGCTGGCCTTCGGCCTCTTCCGAACCATAGCGGCTGATCAGATCGATGTTCTCCACCGGAATGAAGATCATGTCGCCGCCGGCATATTCCAGCTGCAGGCAATCATGCGGCGCGCCGGTCACTTCCAGTGTCTTCAGGCCCACATACCGCCCGACGCCGTGATCGACATGCACGACGAGGTCGCCCGGCGTCAGCGAGGTCGCATCGGTGATGAAGCTCGCCGTCTTGCGCTTGCGCCGGGGCGCGGCGAGCCGGTCGCCGAGCACATCGGCTTCGGAGATCATGGCGATGTCGGGAAGCGTGAAACCTTCCTCCAGCGGCACTTCGGCGACAGTGAAGTCTGTCTTCTTCGCCGCATCCAGCGAATGCACCTGCGCCAGCCCCGCCAGGCCATGATCGCTGAGCACATTGATGAGACGGTCGGCAGAGCCCGCCGACCAGGCAGCGAATACGACCGGCTTGCCACTGGCATAGAGCGCGCGGGCATGGGCGATCACGGTCTCGAAAATGTTTTCGTCCGAACGCAGACGGTCCGGCGCAAAATCCCGCCCCCGGCGCCCGCCCATGTCGAAGGCATTCGGCGCCGGTTCAGAGGGGGAAAAGCGCACGACCGCATGCGTCGCCAGCAGATTGTCGAGTTCGTCCAGTTCCAGATACAGCCGCGACGGCGGCAGCACGCGCGCCGCCCGTATGTCGCCGCCGCCCGCCTCAAGGCGCGCGGTGTGATAATCTGCTGCCTGCGCGAGACGCTCATGCGCCGCTTCGCTCGCCAGATGGCCAAGCGCGAGCAGCGCGCCTTCGCCGACATAGTCGAACAGTGTATCGAGCTTTGCATGGAAGAGCGGCAGCCAGGCCTCGACGCCCTGCCGGCGGATCGAGGCGCGCGCGGCTTCATACATCTGGTCGCCCGAAGGCGGGCCGAAAGTCTCCAGGAACCGGTCACGGAAGCCCGCGAGTACGGTATCGTTGAACAATATCTCGCTGACCGGCGCGAAGGTGACGCTCTCTGCCTTGCCGGTCGAGCGCTGCGTCTCTGTATCGAAGGTGCGGATCGTCTCCAGCACATCGCCGAAGAAATCGAGCCGGAAGGGCTCGGCCGCGGTCGGCGGGAAGATGTCGATGATGCCGCCGCGGACGGCATACTCGCCCTGCTCGCGCACCGTCCCGGCACGGACATAACCGTTGAAGGCAAGATATTCGGTAAGATCATTCGCCTTCACCGTCTCGCCGGTGCGGATCGAGAGCGAGGCCTTGCGCAGCGTCTCGATTGGCGCAGCGCGCTGGACGAGCGAACCGGCGGTTGTGATCACGAGCAACGGCCCCTGCGCCTTCTCATAGCGCGCAATCCGGGCAAGCCCCGCGCAGCGCCGCGCAGCCACAGCCGGGGTCGGGCTGATACGGTCATAGGGCAACACGTCCCAGCCCGGCAGATCGACCTGTTCCAGCCGCGGGGCCGCAAACAGCGCTGCCCGCCGCGCCGCCTGCGCCAGCCGGTCGTCGCGCGCGACATACACGCCGATCCCGCCGCGCTTCTGCAGCGCCTCGCAGAAGACGATCAGGTCGGCGCCGAAAGGCGCTCCGGCAAAAGCGGCAGGGCCGCTCGTGGATGAAAGGACATCAGCGGGGGTCATGGGCATCTCTTGTTCGGGCGGCCGGCCCGGATGGGTCAGCCGCCGCGGGGGGCGTAGCGGAAGGCGATCAGCTGGTCCAGCACCGG
>CAYQRX010000333.1:0-3373 GCA_964419865.1 uncultured Hyphomonas sp.
AGGTGTAGAAGACCTGCGAGATGATGATTCCGAGCGGTCCATAGATGGTGCCGCCATCGATCAGGGGCACGCCGAAGCGGCGGCAGAAGACGCCGAACCTGGCCGTGGGGGAGGCGACGCGCAGGTCGCACCAGATGGCAAGTTCGAGGCCGCCGGCCACGGCATAGCCATCGACGGCGGCGATGACGGGCTTGGAAAGCTGCAGCCGGGAGGGGCCCATCGGGCCGAGGTCGCCTTCCGTGCGCGACGGGTTTCCCTTGCCGGTGGCGACGGCTTTCAGGTCTGCGCCCGCGCAGAAGTTTCCGCCGGCGCCGGTGAGGATGGCGATGGAGACCGTCTCATCGGTATCGAACGCCTTGAAGGCGTCATAGAGGGCAAGCGCGGTGTCATGGTCGACGGCGTTGCGCGCCTGCGGGCGGTTGATCGTGACGATGCGGACAGGGCCGCGCGTTTCGGTGAGGACAGTAGGCATGGGCGACCTCCGGAGACAGAAGCATACTTTAGCCCCCTCTCACTCTTTGAGGGAGGGGGCGGAGAACGCGTCAACTCCCGAGAAAGCGCCTAGCGGCTCAGTTCCTTCATCGCCTCGTCCAGCCCGGCCAGGGTCAGCTCGAACATGCGGTGGGGGCCGATCAGTTCACGGATGAGTTTGATCGAGCCGGTATATTCCCAGGCGCCTTCCTTGGTCGGGTTCAGCCAGACGAGGTTGGGATAGCGCTCGACGAAACGCTGGATCCAGATGCCGCCGGCTTCCTCGTTCCAGTGTTCGACGGAGCCGCCGGCATAGGTGATTTCATACGGGCTCATCGTGGCGTCCCCCACGATGATCACTTTGTAGTCGGATGGATATTTGTTGAGCACGTCCCAGGTGGGGATGCGGTTGTTCATCCGGCGGCGGTTGTCTTTCCAGAGGCCCTCATAGGGGCAGTTGTGGAAGTAGTAGTATTCAAGGTTCTTGATTTCCGAGCGCGCGGCCGAGAACAGCTCCTCCATCACGCGGACATGCGGGTCCATCGAGCCGCCGACATCGAGCAGCAGGAGCACGGAAATCGTGTTGCGCTTTTCCGGGCGCATTTCGATGTCGAGATAGCCCTTGCGGGCGGTGTTGCGGATCGTGCCGTCCAGGTCGAGTTCGTCGGGGGCGCCCTTGCGGGCCCATTTTCGCAGCCGCTTCATGGCGACCTTGATGTTGCGCGTGCCGAGTTCAACCTTGTCGTCGTAATTCTTGAATTCGCGCTTGTCCCACACCTTCACGGCGCGGCGGTGGCGGGATTTTTCCTGGCCGATGCGGACGCCTTCGGGATTGTAGCCATTGGCGCCGAAGGGCGAGGTGCCGCCCGTGCCGATCATCTTGTTGCCGCCCTCATGGCGCTTCTTCTGCTCTTCTAGGCGCTTTTTCAGCGTCTCCATCAGTTTCTCGAAGCCGCCGAGGGCCTCGATCTCGGCCATTTCCTCGGGCGTGAGGAATTTCTCCGACATCTTGCGCAGCCATTCCTCGGGCAGGTCGGTCACGTTGACGGCATCCGACAGCGTGTCGAGCCCCTTGAAGACATGGGAGAAAACGCGGTCGAACTTGTCGATATTGCGCTCGTCCTTCACCAGAGCGGCGCGGGAGAGGTAGTAGAACTCCTCCACGTCCATATCGATGACCTGGCGATCCATCGCCTCCATCAGCATCAGGTATTCCTTCAGCGTGACCGGGACTTTCGCCTCGCGCAGCTCGTTGAAGAAATTAAGGAACATTGGACGTACCTTTCGGTGTGTTTGTTTGAAGATAGCCTCGCGCCGGGCCCCTGTCCAAGCTGACGCGGCGAAAAGTGCGGTCATTTCCAGTTCATGCCCGGGGGGCTAGGGCATGCAGCATGCTTCGCATGGCTCTGATCAGCGCCGTTCTGGCAACAGGCGCCTGCGCGGCGGCGGCCGGCCCGTCCGGTCCGCCGCCCGCGCCGCGGCTGTCCCCGGCGGCGACCCAGCCTGGGGCTGATTGCAACGGACCGGCAGAAACCGGCTGCATGCTGGAGGCGGCCTGGCAGGCGGCCAGCCGGCTGGGGCCGGACAAGCAGGCTCGGCTGAAACCTGCCTTTTCTGAAGTGACGTCCGGGTTGAACGACGAGGCGCTGGCCTCGCGCTGGCAGATGCGTCTCGGCGATGTACAGCCCCGGAAGCCCGCGCCGGATTATGCCCGCAGCCAGGCCGAGGCCGCCATCGCGCAGTATGGATGGGACGGCTTCATCCGCAGAGCGCAGGCAGGCGAGGCCCCGTTCAATATGGGCCGGCCGGAAATCATGGCGGCCGGGATTGCCCTGGCGCCGGACGCCGGGGAACGCCGCCGGCTCATCGACATGATGTTCTCCCTCGCCGGCGGCGGGCTGCGCGCAGACGCGTTTGAGCGGGCGTCCTTCGGTCATGTGCTTGCCGAGCAGATGATGAAGGATTGCGACTCGGCCCGGCTGCGGCAGGCACGCCAGCTGACATCGGCGCCCGACGCGATCCGCTATCAACTCTGGCAGGCACGGGTGGACGGCAATGCCGGAGCACTCGCGGCCCGCATCCGCGCCGGCGACGGCAGCGACGATACGACCTTCGTGCGTCAGGTTCTGGAGGGATACGGGCCGGTGATCCGGCTCGGCTATTGCACCCGTTGAGGACTGCGGCACCGGGATGCCTTTTCCCCGCCGCGATCCTGAGGCATAGGCTGTGTTTCATGAACACGTTGGACGAAACCGAAGCGGATCATGTGACGCCGCCGCCCGAAGGTATCTGCGGGCCGTCGGAAGTGACGGCGCTGTCCCACCTCTACCGCGCGGAGGTCTATCGCTCGACCGTCTGGCGCCAGCGTCTTGATCAGACGACGAACTGGGCGGTGATCTCGACCGGGATCGGCCTGTCGGTCGCGTTTGCCAATGAGCGCGCCTCGCCTTTCCCGATCGTGCTGGTCGGCATGCTCTGCATCGTGTTCCTGATGCTGGAAGCGCGCCGCTACCGGTTTTTCTATGTCTGGCGCTTTCGGGCGCGGGTGATCGAGATTGCATTCTATGTGCCGATCCTGCGCGGGGAGGGGACGAAGATCCGCCTCGACCGGGGCACGGCGCTGTCGGACGACTATGAAAAGCCGCAATACAGGATTTCGATGATCCGATGCGTCGGCCGGCGGCTCAGGCGCAATTAGGGCTGGAGATTCGCCATTCTGGGCGCGGCCTATTTCGCCAAGATCGCCATACACCCGGTCGATGTGACATCCTGGGAGCAATTCCTCCGGCGCGCCCATATCGGGCCGATCCCCGGCTGGATGGCGCTGTCAGCGGGGCTGGCCTTCCATGCAGCCTGGATCGGCGTCGCGTGGAAAACCTGGTGGGACGAGCGCACCGACAAG
>CAYQRX010000334.1:0-2129 GCA_964419865.1 uncultured Hyphomonas sp.
CCGGGGCACAGCGCGTTGACGCGAATGCCATGGCGGGCCCATTCCAGCGCCAGCGCGCGCGTCAGCTGCACCACCGCCGCCTTGGATGCGGCATAGGCCGCGACATTGCCGGCGACCCGCAACCCCAGGATCGAGGCCACATTGACGATGGCCCCGCCCGTTCCCTGCATCCGCCGTGCCGCCGCCTGGGCGGACAGGAACACGCCTTTCAGGTTGGTGTCGACGACGCGGTCGAAGCCATCGGCCGTGGTCGTCAGCGCCGGCTCGTTATTGCTGATGCCAGCATTGTTCACCAGCACGTCGATGCGACCCTCGATGCCGGCGAAGCCCGCCGTAACCGAATCGGGATCGGTGACATCCACCACGGCATAGTCCGCCTGCCCCCCCGCGGCGCGGATCTCTGCCGCGATCCGCTCCAGCCTGTCGCCACTGCGTGCGACCATCACCACGCGATGGCCTTCGGCGGCCAGCCTGCGGGCAAAATGCTCGCCCAGGCCACTGGAGGCCCCCGTCACCACGAAACAGCGCTGCGTCATTCCTTCCTCCTCGCCCTATCTGCAACAGAACGCTTGACGGTTGTTGCGTTGTCCGACAATGTGATTGTCATCACGACAAGTCAAGCGGTTTGCAGAGAAGCGCCGCAGACAAGCGGAGGAGGGAGAATGGGAAAGGTTTTCGACACGCCGGACCAAGCACTTGCCGGGATCCTGCGGGACGGGATGCTGATCGCGGCCGGGGGATTCGGCCTCTGCGGCATTCCCGAATTGCTGATCGAGGCGATTCGCAAATCCGGCATCCGCGATCTGACATTCGCGTCCAACAATTGCGGCGTGGACGATTTCGGGCTGGGGCTGCTGCTGGAGACGCGCCAGATCCGCAAGATGATCTCGTCCTATGTCGGCGAGAACGGCGAGTTCATGCGTCAATATCTTGCGGGCGAGCTGGAGGTCGAGTTCAACCCGCAGGGCACGCTGGCCGAGCGCATGCGCGCCGGCGGCGCCGGAATCCCCGGATTCTATACCAAGACCGGCGTCGGCACGGTGATCGCCGAGGGCAAGGAGCACAAGGACTTCGGCGACCAGACCTATATCCTGGAACAGGCCATTGTCGCCGACCTGTCGATCGTGAAGGCGTGGAAGGCCGATCCGACCGGTAATCTCGTCTTTCGCAAGACGGCGCGCAACTTCAATCCGCCGGCGGCGAAATGCGGCCGCATCTGCATCGCCGAGGTCGAGGAGATCGTGCCGGCGGGCGCCCTTGATCCCGACCACATCCACCTGCCCGGCATCTATGTGCACCGGATCATCCAGGGGCAGCACGAAAAACGCATCGAACAGCGCATATTGCGCGCAGCGTAAGGGACAGCCATGGCCTGGGATCGCGATGAGATGGCGCGCCGCGCCGCCGCCGAGCTGCAAGACGGCATGTATGTCAACCTTGGCATCGGCATTCCCACGCGGGTGTCGAACTTCATCCCCGAGGGGGTGACGATCACCTTCCACTCCGAAAACGGCATGCTGGGCGCCGGCCCCTATCCGACCGAGGATCAGGTGGATGCCGACCTGATCAATGCCGGCAAGCAGACCGTCACCGCCCTGCCGCACGCGGCCTTCTTCGACAGTGCCAAAAGCTTCGCCATGATCCGGGGCGGCAAGATCGCCGCCGCCATCCTGGGCGCGATGCAGGTGTCGGAAACCGGCGATCTGGCGAACTGGATGGTGCCCGGCAAGCTGGTCAAGGGCATGGGCGGCGCGATGGACCTGGTCGCGGGCGTCGGCCGGGTGATCGTGGTCATGGACCACACCAGCAAGGCCGGCGAAAGCAAGCTCTTGCGCCAATGCAGCCTGCCGCTGACCGGCAAGGGCGTGGTGGACCGCATCATCACCGGCCTTGGCGTCTTCGACGTGGTGCCGGGCGGGCTGCGCCTGATCGAACTGGCCGACGGTGTGACGCTGGATCAGGTCCGCGCCGCCACCGAAGCCACCATCGTCAACTGAAAATCACCCGCAGCGACCAAGAGGACACTGTCCTGCGGGCATAATGGGGAGGAAATACCATGATATAACTGCTGACCCTTCTGTCGGCGACCAGCGCGCTGTCCGCGCCGGCGCTGGCCGGGGAGATCTCGG
>CAYQRX010000334.1:2139-3368 GCA_964419865.1 uncultured Hyphomonas sp.
TCGGACGGGGTGGTCAAGATCGGCATCCTGAACGACCAGTCCGGCGTCTATGCCGACACGACCGGCCGCACCTCGGTCGAGGCGGCCCGCGTCGCCGTCGAGGAATTCGGCGGAACGGTGCTGGGCAAGCCCATCGAGGTCGTTTTTGCCGATCACCAGAACAAGACCGACATCGCCTCGAACATCGCCCGGCAATGGTATGACACCGAGCAGGTCGATGCGATCATGGATCTGAACAATTCGGCGGTCGCCCTTGCCGTCCAGGGCCTGTCGAAGGACATGAAGAAGATCACCATCACCACGGGCTCGGCCACGACCGATCTGACCGGAAAAGCTTGCACCCCCTATGGCTTCCATTGGGTCTATGACACCAACATGCTGTCGAACGTGACTGGTGGCGCGTTGGTCAAGGAGGGCGGCGACAACTGGTATTTCCTGACTGCCGACTACGCTTTCGGCCACAATCTGGAAGCCAGCGGCCGCGCCGTGGTCGAAGCCGCAGGTGGCCAGGTCCTCGGCTCGGTCCGTCATCCGCTGTCCACGCCCGATTTCTCGTCCTTCCTGCTGCAGGCGCAGTCCTCAGGGGCCAAGGTGATCGGCCTGGCCAGTGCCGGTCTCGACGCGCAAAGCGCCATCAAGCAAGCGGCGGAATTCGGCATCACCCAGAGCGGGCAGAGGCTTGCGGCCCTGCTGGTCACCCTGTCCGAAGTGCGCGGCTTGGGCGCTGAAGCGGCACAGGGACTGTATCTGGCGGAATCCTATTACTGGGATCGCGACGACACCTCGCGAGAACTGGGCGAACGGATCAAGGCCAAGGCCGGGGTCTATCCCAACATGATCCATGCCGGCACCTATTCGGCGGTGCTGCAATATCTCAAGGCCATCGAGGCGGCGGGCACCGACGATGCCGATGCGGTCGCGGCCAAGCTGCACGAGATGCCGGTCAATGACTCCTTTGCATCGAATGGCGTGGTCTGGCCGAATGGCCGCATGGTCTCGGATGTCTATCTGCTCGAAGTCAAGGCGCCGGGCGACATGAAGGGCGATTCCGATTTCTACAACGTGCTGGCGACGGTTCCGGGCGATCAGGCCTTCCTGGACCCCGCCGAAAGCGGCTGCCCGCTGGTCCAGTGATGGCGGCGCTTGCTATGCAATCCGAGCCGCGGGTGGTTTTGTCCGCCCGCGGCCTTGGGCGGGATTTCGCGGGTTTCACGGCGGTGAACGATGTC
>CAYQRX010000335.1:0-3358 GCA_964419865.1 uncultured Hyphomonas sp.
GGCCCTGTACAAGACCCGCGGCAACCGCAGCCACGCCGCCCGCCTGCTCGGGCTGACCCGCGACACCCTGCTTTACCGCCTGAAGAAATTCGCCATCGAGTAACTCCGCTTCCGCGGCAGAAACGACAAGGGCGGCCCGAGGGCCGCCCTTTCTGCTGTCTCTGGCCGGCGCGCGTCAGGCCTTGCCGAAGACGCGGGCGAAGATCGTGTCGACGTGTTTGAAATGGTAGTCGAGGTCGAACAGGGCGTCGATTTCGGCGGCGCTCAGGCGCGATGAGACATCCGCATCGCCCTTCAGCAGCTCGTTCAGCGGGCCTTCCTTCTTCCAGGTGCGCATCGCGTTGCGCTGCACGAGACGGTAGGCGTCCTCGCGGCTGACGCCTTTCTCCACAAGCGCCAGCAGGATGCGCTGGGAGTTGTGCAGGCCGCCCATGGAATTGATCGTGGCCAGCATGTTTTCCGGATAGACGACCAGGTTTTCCACAACGCCGGCAAGGCGGTGGAGCGCAAAGTCGAGGTGGATGGTTGCGTCCGGGCCGATGCCGCGCTCGACGGAGGAATGGGAGATGTCCCGCTCATGCCAGAGGGCGACGTTTTCGAGTGCCGGCGTCACCGCCGAGCGCACGAGGCGGGCGAGGCCGGTGAGGTTCTCCGTCAGCACCGGATTGCGCTTGTGCGGCATGGCGGAGGAGCCCTTCTGGCCGGCGGAGAAATACTCCTCGGCTTCCAGCACTTCGGTGCGCTGCAGGTGGCGTACTTCGGTGGCGAGGCGCTCAACCGAGGAGGCAATCACGCCGAGCACGGCGAAATACATCGCATGGCGGTCGCGCGGGATGACCTGGGTGGAGACCGGCTCAGGCTTCAGGCCAAGCTTGGCGGCCACATGTTCCTCAACCTTCGGGTCGATATTGGCGAAAGTGCCGACGGCGCCGGAGATGGCGCAGGTGGCGACCTCTTTCTTCGCGATCAGCAGGCGCTCGCGGGCACGCTGGAACTCGGCGTGAAAGGTGGCGAGCTTGATGCCGAAGGTGGTCGGCTCGGCATGGATGCCATGGCTGCGGCCGATGGTGGGGGTGTACTTGTGCTCGCGGGCGCGCTTTTCGAGGGCGGCCAGCACACGGTCGATGCCGGTAAGCAGCAGGTCTGCGGCGCGGACAAGCTGAACGTTGAGGCAGGTGTCGAGCACATCCGAAGAGGTCATGCCCATGTGCAGGAAGCGCGCTTCGTCGCCGACATGTTCGGCGACATTGGTGAGGAAAGCGATCACGTCATGCTTCACCTCGCGCTCAATCTCGTCGATCCGGTCGGGGTCGAAGGCGGCGCGCTCGCGCACGGCGGCGGCCGTGCCCTTCGGGATCTGCCCCATCTCTTCCATGGCTTCGGCGGCCAGGGTCTCGATTTCCAGCCAGATGCCGTAACGCGATTCAGGGGTCCAGATGGCGGCCATTTCCGGGCGGGTGTAACGGGGGATCATGGGGCGCTCTCGCTTGCAAGACTCATTCGGCTGCCCTCTAGGCCGTTCAGGCCGTTTTCGCCAGCCCTGTGCGGCGATCGGTTTCATCCAGGCGCCGCCTCGCGCTAGACTGGGCTACTGATTCTGAGGAACCGCGATGACCCACGCCGCCCATGCCGCCGGACCTGCGCCGCTGAGCGATCTGCGCTCAGCGGGCGGGCGGCGCTGGCGGCTGGCCGGGGTAGACGAGGCGCTGGTGGCCCGCCTGATGCCGGCTGCGGGCGGCTCGGACCTCGTCGCGCGGCTGCTGGCCGGGCGCGGCGTCTTGCCGGAGACGGCGCAGAGTTATCTTTCGCCCACCTTGCGGGATCTGTTCCCCGACCCGAGCAGTTTCGCCGATATGGACAAGGCGGCGGACATCGTTCTGAGTGCCATCCTGTCGGGCCAGCGCGTCTGCGTGTTTGCCGATTATGATGTCGATGGGGGCACTTCTTCGGCGATCCTGGCGCGCTATTTCCGGGCCTGGGGCAGGCAGCTCGGCCTGTATGTGCCGGACAGGCTGGAGGAAGGATACGGCCCCTCGCCGGAGGCGTTCCGCTTCCTGAAGGCGCAGGGGTATGACCTCGTCATCACCGTCGATTGCGGGGCCGCGGCCGTGCGGGCGCTGGACGAGGCGCGCGCCATCGGCCTGCCGGTCGTCGTCATCGACCACCATCTGATGTCCGGCCATGTCCCTGAGGCGGCGGCCATCGTGAACCCCAACCGGCCGGACTGTAGCTCCGGCAGCGGCCATCTGGCGGCGGCGGGGGTCGTCTTCGTCTTTGCGGCGGCCATGAACCGCCTCGCCCGGCAGCGGGGGCTCGCCCCACCAGACGGCCTGCCGGACATCCTCAACTATCTCGATCTCTGCGCGCTTGGCACGCTCTGTGACATGTCTCCGCTGACGGGGGTCAACCGCGCCTTCGTGCGCCAGGGGCTGACAATCATGGCGCGCGGGGAAAATCCCGGCTTGCGGGCACTCGCCGATGTGGCCGGTATCGGCCGGATCGAGAGCGTCTATCACGCCACCTTCCTGCTCGGACCCCGCCTCAATGCGGGCGGGCGGGTCGGCGATCCCTGGCTCGCGGCAAAGCTGCTGGCGACGGATGACCGGGGCGAGGCGATCGCCCTGGCAGAACGCCTGCACGCGCTCAACGATGAGCGCCGCGCGGTCGAAACCGCGATCCTCGACGAAGCGACGGGGCAGGCCGAGCGGGCGCTGGCGGCGAACCCGGATCGCGGCGTCATCGTTGCGGCAGGTGAGGGCTGGCATCCCGGTGTCATCGGTATCGTGGCGGGGCGTCTGAAGGACAGGTTCCACCTTCCGGCCATCGTCATCGGATGGGGCGAGGGGCTGGGGCCGGTCGCGAAGGGTTCCGGCCGGTCGGTCACCGGCGTCAATCTGGGCGATGCGATTGCGGCAGCGGCGCGAGAAGGGGTGATCCTGTCCGGCGGCGGGCATGCGATGGCCGGCGGGCTCAGTCTCGAGCCCGATCAGGTGCCGGCCCTGGATGACTGGATGGTGCGTCACATGTCCGAATTCAGGGCGGAGCGCGAAGCCGCGCTGGACCTTGCCATCGACGCGATGGTCTCGCCCGGCAGCGCGACGACGGGCCTTGCCGATCAGGTATCCGCGCTTGGACCCTTCGGCACTGGCGCGCCAGAGCCGGTTTTTGCCATGACGGATGTGGCGGCCACGGGGCTGCGCCGGATCGGAGCGAACCATGTGCGCTTCACGGCAGAGAACAGCACCGGGCGGCTCGAATGTATCGCCTGGCGCGCCGCCGATACGCCGGTTGGCGACCTGTTGCGGAGCGGCCAGCGCGTCGCGCTGGCGGGGCGGCTGAAGGCTGATGAATGGAACGG
>CAYQRX010000336.1:0-3351 GCA_964419865.1 uncultured Hyphomonas sp.
GCAGCTTGAATCACAGCGCGCACGCCGGTGGAACCCCTTTTGTCAACATCACCTACACCACGATGATGATCCCGAACTCGATCGTGTTCGAGGCGACGCTGTCCTTCCTGGGCCTTGGTATCGTGCCGCCGACGCCGAGCTGGGGCGGAATGCTGGCCGACGGGGCGACGAATTCGATGTATCTGGTCGCCTGGTGGATGGTGCTGTTTCCGGGCCTTGCGCTGCTGGGATCGACGCTGGCCTTCAACATCTTCGGCGATGCGTTGCGCGACGCTCTGGACCCGGCCGGGCGGCGCATCAAGAAGCGGCGGCGGATGCCGCCCGAACCGGTAACGGAGGGCTGAGCCATGATCGCATTCCTTCTGCGGCGCCTGGGCTTCGGCGTGCTGGTCCTGTTCACGCTGTCGGCCTTTGTCTTCGTGCTGTTCTTCGTGGCGCCGGGCGATCCCGCCCGTGTGGTGGGGGGCGTAAAGGCGACCGCCCAGCAGCTTGAGCAGATCCGCCAGAACCTGGGCCTCGATCAACCGATCACCACGCAATACGCTCGCTTTGTCACCCGCGCGGTGCAGGGCGATCTGGGCTATTCCTATCGCAACCAGCAGCCCGTAGCGCAGATCGTGATGCGCCGGATCCCCGTCACGCTGTCGCTGGTCTTCGGCGGCATGGTGCTGTGGCTGGCCATCGGCGTGCCGATCGGCATCGCCTCGGCCCGCGATCCGGGCGGCTGGAAGGACCGGCTGGGGCAGGTCTTCATCCTGCTGGGGCTGTCCTTCCCGACCTTCGTTCTGGGGATGCTGGCGCTTTACACGCTGTATTTCCTGCCACGGCAGGCGGGATTCATGCTGTTTCCGCCCTCGGGCTACAAGCCGTTTCTGGACGATCCGCTGATCTGGGCCTGGCATCTGGCCCTGCCCTGGGCGACGCTGGCGCTGGTGACGGCGGCGATCTATGCCCGGCTGACACGCGGCCAGCTGTTGCAGGTGCTGTCCGAGGATTACATCCGCACCGCCCGCGCCAAGGGGCTTGGCGAACGCGCGGTCGTCTATCGCCACGGGATGCGCGCGGCGATGATGCCGCTGGTCACGCAGCTTGGCGCCGACATCGCCGTGCTTCTGGGGGGCGTGATCGTGATCGAGCAGGTCTTCGGCCTGCAAGGCGTCGGATCGCTGGCCGTGCAGGCGGTCCGCAACCAGGACCGTCCGATCATCATCGGCGTGGTGCTGCTGGGCGGCTTCTTCATCGTGCTGTGCAACATCATCGTCGATCTGATCTATGCCGCTCTTGACCCGCGGATGCGCTGATCCGACCCGGAGACCGTCATGACCTTCTATCGCATTCCCGGCTTCTCGGTCCGCGACCATGCGCTGCCCGTCCCGCTGGACTGGACGCATCCCGAGGGCGAGGCGATCACGCTGTTCGCGCGCGAGGTGACGGCGCCGGGCAGGGAAAGCGCCGACCTGCCGGTGCTGGTCTTCCTGCAAGGCGGGCCGGGCGGGAAATCCCCGCGTCCCGAAGATGGCCCCGTCTGGCTGTCCGAGGCGGTGAAACGCTTTCGCGTGCTGCTGCTGGATCAGCGCGGCACCGGCCGGTCCTCGGCCGTGCAGGGGCGGCGCATGGCGGCGATGGATGCGGATGCGGGCGCGCGCTATCTGTCCTGCTTCCGCGCCGACAGCATCGTCCGCGATTGCGAGCATCTGCGCCGCACCCTGTTCGACGGGCGCAGATGGTTCACCCTCGGCCAGAGCTATGGTGGCTTTCTCACCCTGACCTATCTATCCTTCGCGCCCGAGGCGCTGGCGGGCTGCTATGTCACCGGCGGCATGGCCGGCATCAGCGCCACGGCGGACGAGATCTATCGCCGCACCTATCCCCGCGTCGCGCACAAGAACGCGCTGCATGTCGCGCGCTATCCGCAGGACCGGGCGGTGATCGACCGCATCGCCGATCGTCTGGCGCAGGGCGATGTGCGCCTGCCCGACGGCGATCCGCTGTCGGTGCGGCGCTTTCAGCATCTGGGCATGGAACTGGGCATGGCGGGCGGGTCCGAGACGATCCACTGGCTGCTGGACGAAGCCTTCGCCGATGATGGCGAATTGAGCGACCACTTTCTGGCCGAGGTCCAGCACAGGACCGCCTATCAGACCAATCCGCTGTTCGCGGCGATCCACGAGGCGATCTATGCCCAGCATGGCTGCCCTACCGATTGGGCCGCCGAACGCGTGCTGGCCGAATTTCCCGCCTTCGCCGCCCCGGCCCGGCCGCTGCTGCTGACGGGCGAAACGATCCATCCCTTCCTGTTCGACGAGGTTCGCGCCCTGCGCCCCTTCGGCCCCGCAGCCCACGCGCTGGCCCGCCTGCCGCTGGACGCGCCGCTTTACGATCCCGCCCGGCTGGCCGCGAACGAGGTGCCGGTCTGGGCGGCGATCTATAGCGACGACATGTATGTGGACGAAGGCCTGTCGCGGCAGGCGGCGGCGGGCCTTGGCAATTGCCGGGTCTGGCTGACCAGCGGATACGAACATAACGGGCTGCGCGCCTCGGCGCAGGTGATCCGGCATCTTTTCGCGATGGAGAACGATCTTGACGGCTTCAACCATCTCCCATTCTGAGCGTCTGATGGCGCTGCGGGCCGAACTGGCCGCGCGCGGGCTGGACGGCGCGATCCTGACCACCGCCGACGCCTGGCAGAGCGAGGATCCCGCCGATCATGATCGCGGCATCCGCTGGCTGACCGGCTTTACCGGATCGCTGGCCCATGCGCTGGTGCTGCCGGAACGGGCGCTGTTTCTGATCGACGGTCGCTACACGCTTCAGGCCGCGCGCGAGGTGGACGGGCGGAACTGGGCCTTTGCCCATTTTCGCGACCAGCCCCTCGAACAGCAGTTGCGCGACCATGCCGCCGGGCTGCGGATCGGCTTTGACCCCATGGACTGGAGTGTCCAGCAGGTCGAGGCGATCCGCGCCGCCGCCCCGCGGGTGGAACTGGCCGCGACCGATGACCTTTATGCGCCGATCTGGACGGATCGGCCCCCGGCCCCTGCCGCGCCTGTGACCGCGATGCCCGACGAACTGGCCGGGCGCAGCAGCGGCGACAAGCGCGACTGGCTGGCGGGCGAATTGCGCGCGGCGGATGCGGAACTGTGGGTCGAAACACGGCCCGACAATATCGCCTGGATGCTGAACCTGCGCGGCGGCGACGTGCCGATGAACCCGGTGCCGCTGTCCTTTGCGGTGTTTGCGGCCGATGGCGGGGCCGACTGGTTCGTCGATTCGCGCAAGCTTGCGGACCTTGCCCCCGAAGGACTGCGCACCCCTCCGCCGGCCGAATTCCTGCCCTGGCTCGGCGGGCAG
>CAYQRX010000337.1:0-3350 GCA_964419865.1 uncultured Hyphomonas sp.
CACCGAGGAAGCTGCCCATCCCGCCGATTACCACGGCGATGAAGGCCTGCAGCTGGAATATCGATCCCATGCCGGGGAAAACGCCCAGGTAAGGTGCGGCGATCACGCCGCCCATGGCCGCCAAGCCGGAGCCGAGGGCGAATACCAGGGTGAAAATGCGGCGCACGTTGATGCCCAGCGCCTGCACCATCTCGCTGTCCTGCACGCCGGCGCGGATGATCATCCCCAGCCGTGTGCGGCGCAACATCAGGCCGACGCCGATAAAGACCAGGATGCCGACGACAATGATGAACACGCGATAGGTCGGGAAGGCGCGGCCCAAGACGTCTATCGACTGGCAATTCTCGCTGAACCAGTTGATGATCGTGTCCGAGCGACAACTCTCCCCGAACATCGAAGGCGGCGGCATCGGCGGATTGGCTTCCTCGCCGAACATGGCCTCGATCAGGTCGATGCCGGCGATGCTGAGGCCCAGCGTCAGCACAAGCTGGGTCACCGGGTTGCCGTAGAACGGCCTAATCAGCCCGGTCTCGATGGCCACGCCGCCCAACGCACCGGCGATGGTGCCCATAATGATGGCCAGCAGGAAGCGAATGTCCGGAGACAGGGCCAGCATAAAGGTCTCACCCGGATCGCGAACGAGCAGCAGGGCGACGCCGATCAGCGCGGCCACGCTGGCGATGAGCGCCGTCTGCCATACCGGCCGCAGCGGCACCTCTTCCTGCCGCTCTTTCGGCGACAGCAAAATACCGATCGGCACGCCGGCCAGCGCCACCAGCAGCAGGCGGCGGAACATCATGGCCATCGGCTCCTGCGCGTCGGCCGTCGTCAACGCGCCGCCCACAGCCGTCAGGTTGAACGCATTGAGCGCCCGGATGGGGAAGCCACGCAGGGCTAGGAACAGCACGAGTGCCGCTGCCAACAGCAAACCGAGAGTCGCCAGCCGCCGGGCGCGCGCGCCATTGATGCGCGGCCAGAAGGCGCGGCCCAGATGTTGCGACAGCATGACCGCCGCGATGAGGACGAAGAAAATCGGCAGCGTGTTAAAAAGAAGCCGGGGATTCAGGTAGGTTGCAAGACCCACATACGCCCCCAGCACAAATAGCACGCCGTGGGCGAAGTTGAGCACGTCCATCAGGCCGAAGATGAGCGACAGGCCCGAAGCCACCAAAAAATAGAGCGAGGCCAGCGTCAGGCCGGAAAGCATGATCGACACCCAAACTTTCGGCTCCATTGACTGGATCGTGCCACCGAAAATAACGATGACAATGGCGATGACGAGTAATGCGGTGCGGTTCTTTCTGATAAAAGTTGACATAATCGTCCTTTATGCCGCCCCGAGATAACGCTGAATCGTGGCTTCGTCGTCGATCAGGTCGGCCATCATGCCGCTTTTCACCGACCGGCCCGTTTCAATGATGGTATACCGGTCGGCCAGATGGCTGGCCATGATGAAGTTTTGCTCCACCAGCAGCACCGTCGTGTGTGCCGAGAGTTGGCGGATGGCGTCCATCATCTGCTCGATGACCACCGGGGCCAACCCCTCGCTCGGCTCGTCGATGAGCAGTAACTGGTTCTCCGGCACCAGCGCCCGCGCCACGGCCAGCATCTGCTGCTGTCCGCCGGAGAGGTTGCCGCCGGGCAACTTGATCAGCCGCTTCAGGTCAGGGAAGAGACCGAAGATGAAATCCTCGCGCCGGGTCAGATCGCCGGGCTTGCGCTCGGCGATGCGCAGATTCTCTTCCACCGAGAGGTCCCGGAAGATGGCGCGATGCTCCGGCACATAGCCGATGCCTTTTGCGGCCGTGCGATAGGCCGGCTCGCCCTGGATCTCCCGGCCATTGAAAACGATTGCCCCGGCGCGCGGTGGCGTCAGGCCGAGGATCGACTTGAGCGTGGTCGTCTTGCCCGCCCCGTTGCGCCCCAGCAGAACGGTGATGCTGCCTTCGGGCACATCGACGGACACACCATCGAGAATGTGGAATTGGCCGATAAAGGTCTGGATATCCCGGACTTCCAGAACATTTATTTGCATCGTGGTCATGGCATTCGCTTTATTTCGCTTCGGTCAGGTCGCCGTACAGATCGCCCAGGTACGCTTTCTGGACGGTGGGATTGCCGGCGATCTCCAACGGCGTTCCTTCGGCCAGAAGCTGCCCCTGGTGCATCACCGAAATGCGGTCGGACACATTCATCACGAGGTCCATCTTGTGCTCGACGAGGATGATCGTCTTGTCGCCCGACTCGCGCACGCTCTTGATAACTTCCATGAGCATGGGAATCTCTTCGCGGGCCATGCCGGCCGTGGGCTCGTCCAGCAGCAGCAAATCGGGGTCGGCAGCCAGCAGGATGCCGAGTTCCAGCTTGCGCTTGCCGCCGTGCGGCAGCGAGCGTGCCGGCAGCGCGGCCTGGTCCGCCAGGCCTACCTGCTGCAGGATACCCCAGGCGCGTTCCTCGTAGACTCGAAAATGGCGAAAGTGTTGCCAGAACTTGAAGTTGTCGTGACCGACAGCCTGCGCCGCCAGGCGCACATTTTCCAACACGCTGAGGTTAGGGAAGACATTGGTGATCTGGAACGAGCGGCCGATGCCGATATGGGCGCGGCGGTGGGCGGGCATATCGGTGATATCCCGCCCCTTGTAGATCACCTTGCCGCTGGTCGGGCGAATATTGCCGCTCAGCAGGTTGAAGAAAGTCGTCTTCCCCGCCCCATTGGGGCCGATGATGGTGTGGAGCGTGTGGGCTTTGACCTGCATGCTGACGCCATCGACAGCCCTAAGCCCGCCAAAGACCCGGACCAGCTCCCGGGTTTCTAGAAGGATTGAATCATCCATGACACGGATCCTCGACCGATTTTGCCGGTTGTGAGATTAGTTGGCCTAGCAAGCAATCCCCCACGAACTCTCCAAGATTATCTTGTATCCCTGCGCAAGTTAAGAAACTTGCGTTACGGCACGCCTCTCGGTATAGTGCAAGATTCTTATCTTGCGTTCTTACACGCCGGCGCAAGTTAAGAAACTTGCGTTACATGATCCCAACTTGAAAATAAAAGTTGCAAAAAGAGGGAGACGGAACCGCCTCCCTCTTTTTTATAACACGAAACAGGCTTACTCGCAGCGCTCCGCGTAGGCGTCCACCAGGGCGCACGGCGGCGCGGTTTCTTCGGGCTGGAATTCCTTCACCAGCTCGACGAAATTGAAATCGGGATCGTCCACGTTGGTGACGCGGACAAAGTACAGGTTTTGTAGGGCCACGTGGTCTTCGGGGCGGATAGTGACCGTGCCCTTCGGACCTTCGAAGCTGAAGTTGTCCTCGTAGACGGCGCGGAGCACGTCGGCGCTGGCGTCGCC
>CAYQRX010000338.1:0-3321 GCA_964419865.1 uncultured Hyphomonas sp.
CCACAGCGCCCGCCACGGGCATGACGACATCGACTCCCCGGACCGCTGACACCGCCGGGACTATGACAGGCCTGTCATCGCTCCTTTGTTGACACGCCTCGCGGCGCACCCGATTCTGCAGCGCACGCTGATACAACACGGGCTGAACCTGATGGAACTCGACCACGCGCGCTTCGCCGCGTATCTCGCAGCGCGGCTCTGCCACGATATCGTCTCGCCGGCGGCGACTATGTCGCTGTCGCTGGAAATGCTCGACAGTCCGGGCAGTCCCGAGGAGAAGGAACACAGCGAGCGCACCCTAAGGGAAGGGGCCCAGGGCGTTGCCGCAACGCTGCAATTCCTGCGCTATGCCTTCGGCTCGATGGGTCTTCAGGCCGGCCCGGCCGATGTCCACCAGTTCCGCAAGCTGACCGACGAGTATGTCCGTTTCCAGAAACCCAGCCTTGAATGGGATCTCGGCACCTCGGAGCTGACATTCTCCGAGGCGCGCCTGATCATGAACCTCGTCATGGCGGCGCTGACCGCAACCGTGCGCGGCGGCGTCATCAACATCAATGTGCGCGAAGAAGGCGCGACCAAGACGATCACCCTGACCTGCCGGGGCGACCGGCTGAAGCTCAAGGATGAGGTCGTCAAGGCGCTGCGCGGGGAGGAGCCTGAAAATGGCTGGCGCCCGGAGAATATCCAGCTCCTGTTCGCCAAGATGACCTGCGACGGCCTCGGCGGCACGCTGCATGCCCGCCAGGGGCCGGACAGCGTCGTGTTCATGGCAACCGGTATCAAACCGGAGGGATGAGGCGCCGCCGGTCAGACTTTGTTAATGCCTCTCGGGCAGGCATTAAGCTGGACTCACGCCCTTTGGCCCGCCGGAGCCCGGACACCCATGCGCACCTGCCTCATCGTCGATGATTCCCGCGTCGTCCGCAAAGTCGCCTCGCGCATCGTGCGCGATCTCGGCTTTTCCGTCACCGAAGCCGGCGACGGGGCCGAGGCGCTGAAGATGTGCCGCGAATCCATGCCGGACGCGGTCCTGCTCGACTGGAACATGCCGACCATGAACGGCCTCGACTTTCTGCGGGCGCTCCGCCGGGAAGAGGGCGGCAAGGTGCCGCGCGTTGTGTTCTGCTCGATTGAAAACGACCCCGAACATATCAATGAAGCCCTGCGCTCCGGGGCGGATGAGTTCATCATGAAGCCGTTCGATGCGGATATCCTCGAGAGCAAATTCGCAGAAGTCGGCCTTATCTGAAGATTTTCTTAAGAAAATCGGGCCTAACGGTAACCTTTGAGGCCGCGCCAGCCTCGTGGCGGAGCAGTTCATGCAGGAGTCGGTGTTCAACACGCTCGCAGACCTGGCCCTGAAGGCCACCGGTCAGGCGATTCCGCCGTCGCGTGCCTATCTGATCGAAGCGCGTCTTGCCCCGCTCGCCCGCCGCGAGGGCTTCGGTTCGCTCGAAGACCTGATCCACTGCCTCGAATCCCGTCAGAACGCTGTATTCCGGACGGAAATCGCCGCCGCCCTACTGACCCATGACACCTGGTTCTTCCGCGAACGGGCGACGTTCGACACGGTGATAAACGAAGTCCTGCCCGAGCGTCTTGGCGCCAGCCAGTCCGGCCGGCTGCGCGTCTGGTGCGCCGGTGGCAGCACGGGGCAGGAAGCCTACACCCTCGCCATGCTGCTGGAGGATGAGCCGGAGGCGAGCCTGCGCAGCGCGCGCATCGAAATCCTCTCCACCGATTTCTGCCGGCATGTCACCGAGTTCGCCCGGATCGGCTGCTACAATCATTACGAGGCCCAGCGCGGGCTCTCCATCCACCGGCTGATGAAGCATTTCTCGCGCGCCAGCAGCGGCGACTGGGAAGTTTCCGACACGCTGCGCGCCCGCGTCAGCTTCCGCCAGCATAACCTGCTGGAGACCGCCTCCGGCCTCGGCAAGTTCGACCTGATCTTCTGCCGCCACGTACTCTCCGGCATGGCCCGCTCGGCGCGGATGCGGGTGGCCGAAGTCCTCGCCGCCCAGATGTCACCCGGCGCGGTCATCATCCTCGGGGAAGGGGAGAGCTTCCAAGGCCTCACCGACCTGCTGGAGCCCGCCCGCGACATCCGCCAGGGCTGGGTCGCGGCAGGGACAGCGAACCGGGCAGCCGCCTGATTTCCTGTAAATTCCAACCAGATACCGCCCGCATACCAGCGTTGCTGTTGCAACGCAGCATGAGTCCCGTATGAGAGCGGCTGCCTCCCGGAACTGAAGTATTGGATTTCCTGTGACAAGATCAGATTTTGCGGCGCTTGCCGAGCGCATCGGCGCGGCGCGATGGGCCGGCAATGACATCGCGCCTGCCTCCATCATGGGCATCCGGACCGAACTGCTCGCCGGACTCACCGTTGCCCTTGCCCTTGTTCCGGAAGCCGTGGCCTTTGCCTTTGTGGCGGGGGTCACACCGCTCTCCGGCCTCTATGCCGCATTCATCGTCTGCCTGATCACCTCGATATTCGGCGGCCGGCCCGGCATGATTTCCGGCGCCACCGGCGCGCTGGCCGTGGTCGCCGTCGGTCTGGTTCACGATCCCCGCGTTGGCGATCTGGGGCCGCAATACCTGTTCGCCGCTGTCGTCCTCATGGGCATCATGCAGCTCTTTGCCGGCGTTTTCCGTCTCGGCAAATTCATCTGTCTCGTCCCGACGCCGGTGATGCTCGGCTTCGTCAATGGGCTTGCCATCGTCATTTTTCTGGCTCAGCTCGGCCAGTTCCAGGTTCCGGGGACTGCCGAGCATGGCGGCCACGGCCTGCCCAATGGCGAATGGCTGAGCGGGTGGCCGCTCGCCGTGATGCTGGGCCTGACGGCGCTGACAATGGCGATCATCTGGCTGCTGCCGAAGGTGACCCGCGCGGTGCCGGCCCCGCTTGCCGGGATCGGCGTCGTCGCCGCCATCGTCATCGGCTTCGGGCTCGACGTGCCGAATGTCGGCGATATGGCCTCGGTCAAGGGCGGCCTGCCGCAGTTCGCCGTGCCGATGGTGCCGATGAACCTCGAAACCCTTCGCATCATCTTTCCCTATGCCTTCATCATGGCCTCGGTCGGCCTGATCGAAAGCCTGCTGACCCTCAACCTCGTCGGCGAGATCACCGGCAAGCGCGGCGGCGCTTCGCAGGAATGCCTTGCCCAGGGCGGGGCGAATGTCGTCACCGGCTTCTTCGGCGGCATGGGCGGCTGCGCGATGATCGGCCAGTCGATGATCAATGTGAAATCCGGCGGGCGCACACGCCTGTCCGGGATCACGGCGGCGCTGCTGCTCCTGTTCTTCATCCTCGCCGGT
>CAYQRX010000339.1:0-3319 GCA_964419865.1 uncultured Hyphomonas sp.
AACCGCGCCTGAAAACCCCTGAACCCGGACAGCCGGCCGCCTTGTGCGGCCGGCTGTTCCCTTTTAGGGAGGGAGGATGAACCCCGTCCTGATCTCTCCCTCGATTCTGTCTGCGGATTTTGCCAAGTTGGGCGAGGAAATCCGCGCCATTGATGCGGCCGGCGCCGACATGATCCATGTCGATGTGATGGACGGCCATTTCGTGCCGAATCTGACCTTCGGCCCGCCGGTGATCGAAAAGCTGCGCCCGCACACGAAGAAGCCCTTCGATGTGCATTTGATGATCGCGCCGGTCGACCCCTTCATCGAGGACTTTGCCAAAGCGGGGGCGGACATTCTCACCGTCCATCCGGAAGCAGGCCCGCACCTGCACCGCACGCTGCAGGCGATCCGGGCGGCCGGCATGCGCCCCGGCGTCGCGCTCAATCCCGGCACACCGGCCAGCGTGATCGAGCCGGTCATTGGCGACATCGACCTTGTCCTCGTCATGTCGGTGAACCCCGGCTTTGGCGGGCAGGCTTTCATCGAGAGCCAGCTCAGGAAAGTCGAGCAGCTGCGCCGCATGATCGATGCGTCGGGCCGCGACATCATTCTCGAGATCGACGGCGGCCTCAACGCCGAAACCGCACCGCGCGCCATTGCCGCGGGTGTCACCGCCATTGTCGCCGGATCCGCCGTATTCAAGGGCGGTCCGGAGGCCTATGCTGCGAACATCCGGGCATTGAGGCCGCAAGTCACCGCCTAGCCTTCAGGCATTCCGGAACGGGGTCTGATTTGGCTGAGCACGACAATGATTTCCAGACAGAGCGAACCCGCAGCCGCAGCGATGATGCGGCCCTCTGGCGCCGGTTCCGCGGCGTTGCCGGCGAGGATGCGCGCGTCTCGACCGTGCAGAAGCTGAAGCTGACCGGCCACGGGCCCGACCACTTCTCCCTGCACCTGACGAATATTCTGCCCGCGGACGACCGGCGCGGTGAGGCGATCCTTCGCGGCGTCTGGCGCATCGGTCAGCAGCGCATGACACTCCAGGATGGCGAGGCGCCGTGGAGCCTGGAAATGCCGTCGCGCCATTTTGCTGACCGGATTCACCGCTTCGGCTGGCTGCCCGATCTTCTGGCTCAGGGCCCGGACGGCGCGGCCCGCGCGCGCGCTCATGTTGATGACTGGATCGAGCGCTTCGGCCGGTTCAACGGCTTTGCCTGGCGCGTCGAGCCGACGGCGAGCCGCTGCTGGAACTGGATGCGCTGCGGCGAGGCCCTGTTCGGGCAGGGCAGCGAGGAGGCCCGCGCCGCGCGGCTTGAAGCCCTCTCGCGCCAGGTGCGCTATCTCGCCGAGACGGTGGACGCCGCCCATGATCCGAAATCGCGCTGGCTGGGCGCAGCCGCGCTGGTCGCCGCCTCGATCTGCCTGCGCGGCGGCGCAGGCCTTGCCGACGCCCTCGCCCGGATGGAAGCCGAGACGACAGCGCAGATCCTGCCCGATGGCGGCCATGTGACCCGCAGCCCGGCGCATCTGCTGGCGAGCCTGATCCATCTCCAGACGATTGAAGACGCCCTGAAGCGGGCCGGACGGCCCGTTCCGGACTGGCTGGCAAAATGGCTGCCGCGCATGGGGGCGATGCTGGCCTTCTTCCGCTCCGGAGACGGCGCGCTTGATCCGTTCAATGACGGCGACGAATCGCGCCCCGAAGTGGTCGAGGCGGCCCTCGCGCGCCTCGGCGAGCCGCCCCGGCGCTTTCTGTTCGCGCCGAAATCCGGCTTCCAGAAGATCGAGCGCGGCGGCCTGCGCTTCGTGCTCGACTGCGGCGAGGCTCCGCCGCGCGCCTTTGCCGAACATGCCCGCGCCGGCGCGCTCGGCTTCGAGTTTTCCGATGGCCCGGCGCGGATTGTCACCTCCTGCGGCTTCTCGTCGGAAGTGAATGTCGACTGGCAGGCCGCCGTGCGCCGCACCAGCGCGCACTCCACCCTTGCCATCGCCGGGCGCGATTCGGCCACCTTCGCGCTGAACGACGAGACCCGGCTGCGCGCCATCATCGGGCCGGACGGCATCGCCGCCAAACGCCTGGAGGAAGGCACCGAAATCTGGCTCGACGCCCAGCATGCGGGCTACAAGGCCGCCTACGGCCTGCTCCACCGGCGGCGCTTCTTCGTCTCCGGCGGCGGCGACCGGCTGACCGGGGAGGACGCCCTCGTCCGCCCCGTCGCCCAGGCGCCCGCCGACGACAAGAAGCCGATCCCCTTCGAGATCCGCTTCCATCTCCACCCGACCATCACCGCCCATATGGGCCGCGATGCCATCCGCCTGGTCAGCGAGACGGGCATCGTCTGGCGCTTCAAGACCAGCCATGAGGGCGCACGCCTCGAGCGCACCATCTATCTCGCCCGCGGCGTGGTGGAACAGCCCGAACAGATCGTCCTCTCCGGCTTTGCCGACCCCAATGGCGATGGCAGCGAGCCGCCGAATGCCGTGCGCTGGGCGTTTATCCGGGAAAGCGCGGCTTGACGCACGGGCGTCAAATGCTACCCCGCGCGCCAGCCCATCCCATCCCCTGCCCCGAAGGAGCAGCCCACATGTCCGGCGCCCCCGTCACGCTTCGCCGCGCGCTTATCTCCGTTTCCGACAAGACCGGCCTGATCGACCAGGCGAAGCGCCTCGCCGCCCTCGGCGTCGAGCTAGTCTCCACCGGGGGCACCTCGAAGGCGCTGAAAGAGGCCGGCCTTGCGGTGAAAGACGTCTCCGACCTGACCGGCTTCCCCGAAATGATGGATGGCCGCGTCAAGACGCTGCATCCGGCCGTCCATGGCGGCCTGCTCTATCTGCGCGACAATCCTGCCCATGTAAAAGACGCCGAAACCCACGGCATCGGCGCCATCGACCTCATCTATGTCAACCTCTACCCCTTCGAGGCGACCGTCGCCTCGGGCGCGGACTTCGAGACCTGCATCGAAAATATCGACATTGGCGGACCGGCCATGCTGCGCGCGGCGGCCAAGAACGGCGCCTTCGTCGCCGTCTGCACCGATGGCGGCGATGTCGATGCCGTCCTCGCTGAAATGGACGCCAATGACGGCGAAGTCAGCGTCGCGCTCTGCCGAAAGCTCTCCGCGAAAACCTATGCCCGCACCGCCGCCTACGATGCCGCCATTTCATCCTGGTATGCCGAACAGCTGGGCGAGACCGCACCGGACTGGGCCGCCATTGGTGGACGGCTCCAGCAGTCTCTCCGCTATGGCGAAAACCCGCATCAGAAGGCTGCCTTCTACGTCACCGGCGAGAAGCGCCCCGGCGTCGCCACCGCGAAACAGCTGCAGGGCAAGGA
>CAYQRX010000340.1:0-3311 GCA_964419865.1 uncultured Hyphomonas sp.
GTCACGGCCGTGAGGATGTTCTCGGCAAGGCCAAGATCAGCGAATGTTACAGTCTGGGTGTCGGTCAAGTTTAGTCTCCGGGATGTCAGTTGATTGGCCCGGCCGCCCGGATTGGCGGCCCTGTCCTGCGCCTGCCGGTCCCCATGACCAGCGAGCCGCAGCCGGGCGAATCCCATGCCCGGAGCGTTTGATGCGGTGCACATAATGCAAAAACGCCCGCCGGAAAAGGGCGGGCGTTCTCATTTTGTGCAGTTTTATCGGGGTTTACGCCCCGGCATCGGCCAGATTCTGGTTCACGAAGTCCCAGTTCACGAGGCTGTTCAGGAAGGTGTCGATATAGTCGGGGCGGCGGTTCTGGTAGTCCAGATAATAGGCGTGCTCCCACACATCCATCGTCATCAGGGGCGTGGTGCCCTCTTCGGTCAGGGGCGTTTCGGCGTTTGGCGTCTTGGAGATCACCAGCTTGCCGCCCTTGTAGGAGAGCCAGGCCCAGCCCGAGCCGAACTGGGTGGCGCCGGCCTGTTTGAACTCTTTGACGAAGTTGTCATAGCCGCCGAGGTCGCGCTCGATCAGTTCGGCGACCTTGCCGTGCGGCTTGCCGCCGCCGCCGGGCTTCATCGAGTGCCAGTAGAAGGTGTGGTTCCAGACCTGGGCGGAGTTGTTGAAGATGCCGGCCTTGGATTTGTCGGCGGCCGAAATCTTGATGACGTCCTCAAGCGACTTGCTGGCCAGGTCGGTGCCTTCGACGAGGCCGTTGAGGTTGGTGACATAGGCCTGATGGTGCTTGCCGTAATGGAAGTTCAGCGTCTCTTCCGAAATGTGCGGGGCGAGCGCCTTGCGGTCATAGGGCAGGTCGGGAAGGGTGAAGGCCATGGCGGATGGGTCCTTTCTTGCGGGTTTTGGTGTCTTTCGCTTGCCAGCGGTTTCGCACATATGGGGTCCATGTCAAACGAGACCAGACCCCTCACCCAAACGCCCTGGGCGGAAATTGATAAAAGAGTCCGGCGGGTAGACGAGGACCGCTGGATCTCCAGCCGCTTCGCGCCGGCGGCCGAGCGCCGGGCGCTGATCGCGCTCTATGCGCTCGCCTATGAGCTGGTCCGGGTGCGCGAGGCAGTCTCGGAGGAAACCCTCGGGCTTATCCGCTTCCAGTGGTGGCGCGAGGCGATTGCCGAGATCGAAGCGGGCGCGGCGCCGCGGGGGCATGATGTCTGCCTGGCGCTGGCCGAGGAGGTCGCCGCCGGCCGGCTGAAGACCGGCGCGCTCCAGAAGCTGGTCGACGGATATCAGGCCGCCTTCCTCGAGAATGACCGGACGCGCGAGCCGGAAGGCTGGCTGGCGCTGACGGCAGCAAACATCCTCATCCCGGTGCACAATTGGGGCGGAGAGATACAGGAGCTCGCCGCCGTCTATGCGGCGGCGCGCCGGCATGCGTCGAAAGCCTTCGGGCCGATCGTTCCGGCGGCCCCGAAGGAGATACGGCCGGCCATCGCGCATTTCCGGCTTCGCAGGCTGTATTGCGAGGGGCGCAACCCCAACCCGATTTCCAAACGCCTCAGCATCATGAAAGCGATGAATACCGGCGAGGTCTGACTTCAGGCGCCCCGGCGCCCGGTGTCGGTTTCGTTCAGTGCCCGGACTTCGATTGCGACCTGTTTCAGGCTTTCGCGGATGGCCTTGAGGCCGCCGCCCCGGCCGGCATGGGCGACCAGCTGGCGCCAGGCCGGCTGGCCCTCCTGCGGCGCGCGCACGGCGAAATGGCCCGAGCGGGGAAGGGCTGCGGTGAGCAGCGTCTTCGAGAGCGGGAAACCTGCAATCGTGTCGAACACGCCGTTGCGGGCATCGGCCTCGAAGGTGGATTGCTCATTGCGGTTGACGGCGTTGAACAGAACCGACAGCTGCGGGCGGCGGGCCTCTTCGATCTGATTACGGATGACCTGTCCGAGCAGGCGCACGCCGCGCAGGGAGTAGATGTCGGCATGCATCGGGGCGATGACACGGTCGGCCGCTTCCAGCGCGCAGCGCGTCAGGAAGGTCGCGTTCGGGTTGGTGTCGAAGACGATGAGATCGTATTCGCTGCGATAATGGTCCACCGAGCGCAGGAAGTGCTGCTTGATGGCCGCCAGCACATCGGGATCGGAGGCGAAGGCGTATTTCGAGATTTCGAACTGGCCCGACACAATGTCGAGCCGGCCAGGCGGGCCGTCCTCGCCGAGGATGGGGTGGACAAACTGGTCGCGCGGGGCAGGCGTGAAGGGCGCGGCCGTCAGGCCAAGCCAGTTCTCGGCCGGCGAGACCGCATCGCGCGCATGCAGGCGCGAGCGTTCGAACAGGGAGATGACCGAACGGTCCTCGGCGGAAGAGGCATCTGCCATCTCCATCGGATAGAAGGTCTGCGTGAGGTTGTACTGCGGATCGAGGTCGATCAGCAGCACGCGGCCGCCGAAATGTTCCTGCCATGCGCCGAAGACCTGGGCCGAGACGGTGGTTTTGCCGACCCCGCCCTTGAGGTTCATCACAGCGATGACGGGGCATTTGCGCCGGTAGGCTTCCTGGGTTTCGGCGACGAGACGGGTGAGGCCATCCGGCATTGTCGATGACAGGCGCAGGAGCGGCTG
The DNA here is from genome assembly GCA_964419865.1 of uncultured Hyphomonas sp. Classification (GTDB taxonomy): domain Bacteria; phylum Pseudomonadota; class Alphaproteobacteria; order Caulobacterales; family Hyphomonadaceae; genus Hyphomonas. The sequence continues at coordinate 2,619 of CAYQRX010000340.1, forward strand.
GACTTCCTGTTTGAAAAACCCCCCGAGGCGGGCCTTGTCCACCTGATAGGGGATGATGCGCAGGCCAAGCGCCTTTGCCGTCTCGATATCCTCGCGCACCCATTTCGAGCGTACGGCGGTGGCCGAAACAAGCACGATGACGGCAAATGCCCGGTCGATGGCGGCGTCGGCCTCGGCGCGGCCGGTCTCTTCCCCGGCGTAAGACACGGTGATCGCGGCCGCGCGCAAGGCTTCGTGCAATGCGAGCAGGGCGTCCGGGTCCCGGCCCGAATGGCTGATATAGACATGCGACATGTGGCCCCGCGCCTCATGAACCGGTGTGTGAAGACGGGCCTTTTATCGGGCCTGCCTGCGATTCCGCCACCTTTTTGCAGTGAAATTGTGGTGAAACTTGAGCAAGCGGCTGCCATATGGTTTATCGCGGCGAATTCTGAGCGAGACCGACCCATGACCTGGCATCCTTCCGACTGGCGCAACCTGCCGGCCAAGCACATTCCGACGGACTATCCCGATGCAGCCGCGCTGGCCGCCGTGGAGACCCGTCTGAAGAGCTTTCCGCCGCTGGTGTTTGCCGGCGAGGCCCGGCGCCTGAAGGCGCGGCTGGCGGAAGTGGCCGCCGGCAAGGCGTTCCTGCTGCAGGGCGGAGACTGCGCGGAGAGCTTCAAGGAGTTCCACCCGGACAATATCCGCGAC
>CAYQRX010000341.1:0-3283 GCA_964419865.1 uncultured Hyphomonas sp.
ATATTGCCCCAGGCAGCGCAGCCGCTGACTTCTCCAAGATCGCATGACAGCTTGTAGAGGCGCCGGCCTTCAGCGGGGTTCGCTGTCACGCCGCGCCCCTGCACGGTGAGATAGGCAAGGCCTGCGCAGCCGCGCCCGTCGCGGGCATCGCAGACTTTCTTGTAGCTCGCCGCTGCGCCGGTCAGGTCCTGCGCGCCGCCGACACCGCGGCGCTGGAATTCGGCGAGTTCATAACAAGCCTGCCAGTCGCGCCCGGCACATTTCTGGCGCGCCGCATCGCGCGCTGCCTTCTGCTTTTCGAAATCGGCTTCGGCCTGCTCGAAAGCAAGCTCAGCCTGGGTGCGCTCGACGCGCTGCCCGGCGCCCTGCGCGGCCGCCGGCAACGCCACAAATGCGCCGATCAAGGCAGCAGCAATCGTGACCGTCATCTTCATCCGCGGGTCTCCTCTCAATGTCCGACACATGTCAGGCTAGTGGCAGATTTAGGCAAGGCTGGGGCAGACCGCCAGAGAGATTACAGTGGCTGCCCGCCGCCTCAGGGGGTAGCATGCGCCAGGCACGAAAAGATTACAGGGGAGACAGACCATGGCAGCAGCAGACCAGGCACCGATCGGCTCGGGCTTTCATGCCAAGAGCACGGCCGCAGACGTGATTGCCGGCATCGATCTCAGCGGAAAGTCGGCGATTGTGACGGGCGGCTATTCCGGCATCGGGCTGGAGACGGTGCGGGCGCTCGCCTCGGCCGGCGCCAGCGTGACCGTGCCGGCGCGGCGGCCGGAGGCGGCGAAGGAGGCCCTCGCCGGCATCCCGGGCGCAAGCGTCGCGGCGATGGACCTGTCGGATCTGGCCAGTGTGCGCCGGTTCGCGGCAGATTATGTTTCGGCCCATCCGAAGCTGCACCTGCTCATTAACAATGCCGGCATCATGGCCTGTCCGCTGACCCGCATCGGGCCTGGCTGGGAAAGCCAGTTCGGCACCAACCATCTCGGCCATATGGCGCTCTATCAGGGTCTACTGCCTGCCCTGCGCGCAGCGGACGGGGCGCGGGTGGTGGCGCTGTCCTCGACCGGGCACATCCTGTCCGGCGTCAACTGGGACGACCCGAACTATCAGACCCGCCCATATGAGAAATGGGAGGCCTACGGACAGTCGAAATCATCCAACGCGCTGTTCGCGCTCGGAGTGGATCTGAAGGAGCGCGGCAATGGTATCCGCGCTTTCTCGGTGCATCCGGGCGGCATCTTCACCAATCTCCCGCGCCACCTGCCGGATGAGGAAATGGTGGCCCTCGGCTGGAAGAATGCCGACGGCACGCTGCCGGAGCGGATCAAGGCGATGTTCAAATCACCCGCGCAGGGCGCCTCGACCACCGTCTGGGCAGCCACTTCGCCGAAACTCGAGGGCCGGGGCGGTGTCTATTGCGAGGATTGCGACATTGCCCGCGCTGCCACGCCCGAGAGCCAGCGCTGGGAGCATGCGCGCCACTGGATCAGCGATGACGGCAATGCCGAGCGGCTGTGGGGCATGAGCGAGGCGCTGCTGCAGAATGCCTGACCCGGCCTGCGGGCCCGAGATTGACGCCGGTGGCTATCCGGCGCACCAGACATGCCTATGAGCGAGACCCAGCCGCCGACCCTTGCCCGCCCTGCCCCGCGCCGCGCCTTGCTGGTCGGCCTTGGGTTGCTCGTGCTCGTGCTGGCGGTCTTCGCGGCCGGCAAGGCCGGTCTTCTGCCAGACGCCGATACTATTACCGGCTGGATGCAGGCGCTGAATCACGGCCCCTGGGGGCTGATTGCCGTCATCGCCGTTTTCTGCGTCGCCGCCTTCATCGGGGTGCCGCAATTCGCGCTGATCGCCGCCGCCGTCGCCGTCTTCGGGCCCTGGTATGGCGCGGGCTATTCCTGGATCGCCAACATGGTCTCCGGCGCGATCACCTTCTGGATCGGCCGGGCCGCCGGCGAGGAAGCCTTCCGGCGCTATGCCGGCCGGCGCGCCCAGAAGCTGTCTCGCTTTGTCGGACGCAACGCCCTCGCCGCCAGCGCCATCGTGCGCAATGTGCCGACCGGGCCGTTCCTGATCGTCAACATGGCGTTCGGTGTCAGCAATGCGAAATTCCGCGATTACTGGATAGGCATGGGCATCGGGATCATCCCGAAAATCGCCCTGATCGCCTTTGCCGGGCGCAGCCTGCTCGCCGCCCTGCAGGGCAATCTGGGGATTGCGGTCCTGGCCGCTCTGGCAGCGGCGGCCGCCTATGCCGGTGGCTATATCTATTTCCGGCGCCGGGCCGCCCGCCTGGGGCATAATCTTGCGACAGAAGCTGAATCGCCGGTTGACAGGCCCGACCAAGGCAGCGATTAGAGTGCGCATGCGCAATGTTCTGCCCCTTCTCCTGCTGCTTACCGGCCCCTGGCCGGGGACGGACGCCCGCGTCTGACGGGCGAACGCGCGGCCAGGGGATCTGAGACCAGAACCGCTTTTCCCTACTCTCCGCTGAGCCCGCACCATCATGACCTCCAATACCCCTGCCGCGAACACCGCAAAGAAACCCCGCGTATACATCTTCGACACCACCCTGCGTGACGGCGAGCAATCGCCCGGCGCGTCGATGACGCATAATGAAAAGCTCGAGCTTGCCGGCCTGATGGAGACGATGGGAGTCGACATCATCGAGGCCGGTTTCCCGGCGGCCTCGGACGGAGACTTTGCCGCCGTCAGCGCCATCGCGGCCCAGTCAAAGAATGCCGTCATCTGCGGCCTTGCCCGCTCGACGCCGGCCGATATCGACCGCTGCGGCGAGGCGGTGAAGAAGGCGGCGCGCCCGCGCATCCACACCTTCATCTCCACCAGCCCTGTGCATATGAAGCACAAGCTCAAGATGGGACCGAACGCCGTGCTCGAAGCGGTTGGCCGCTCCGTCACGCAGGCGCGGGGCCTCGTCGATGACGTCGAGTGGAGCGCCGAGGACGCAACCCGCACGGAGTTCGACTTCCTCTGCAAATGCATCGACATCGCCATCGCTTCCGGCGCGACAACCATCAATGTGCCGGACACGGTCGGCTATTCCCATCCGCACGAGTATGGCGAACTGATCCGCCGGCTGATCGAGAATATTCCGAACTCGGACAAGGTGATCTGGTCAGCGCATTGCCACAACGACCTCGGCCTTGCGGTGGCCAACTCGCTCTCGGCTGTGGCCAACGGCGCCCGGCAGGTGGAATGCGCGATCAACGGCCTCGGCGAGCGCGCCGGCAATGCCGCGCTGGAAGAGATCGTGATGGCG
>CAYQRX010000342.1:0-3262 GCA_964419865.1 uncultured Hyphomonas sp.
TCAGACCGTTGACCAGTCCGCAAACCAATCCGACGCCCATGGCGAGAAGCAGCGATCGCTCCTCCTTTTTGTGGGCATCGTCATCGCTGCCCGTGTCGAGCGGGGCAACGCCATAGCCGAGCGAGCTCACCGCCTCGACGATACGCCGGGGCTCGAGATTGCCGGTCCAGGCCGCATCGAGGCGCCCATTCGACAGGTTAAGGCGGGCGCTCTCCATTCCTGGCAGCGCGCTCACCGCGCCCTCAATGCGCGAGAGACAGCCGCCGCATTTGGCACCGCGGACAGTCAGCGACAGCCGGCTCTGCCGGCCGACCCGGCGCACAAAGGCGGAAGGGTCCGACGTCTCGGATGCGCCGGGCGGCGCCAGGCCGCTCGGGCAACCGGCCGTCTCGAGCAGCGCCTGGCTCATGGCACCAGAATCTCCCTGACCGCATGAAACTCATGCCCGTCCGCTTCCGGATCGACGTCGGCGGTAATGACCACGCCCCAGATGCCGGGATGGATGTCGCCGAGGGGCGCGGAATACTCCCCGCCGCCGATCGCCGTCAGCTCCAGCGTCCGGTCCAGAGCCGTATCGGTCGGGTGGCGCATGGTCGCCGTCGTCGCGAACACCGGCAGGGCCGCACCGTCGGCTTTCAGAAGCCGGGTGTGAAGTTCAGGGCCGGAGCCGCCTTCGATCAGCCCGATCTCGGCGCGCCAGCCCTGTTCGGCCTGCAGCGCGCGCCGGGCGATCTCGCGATTATAGTCGAGGCCCGTCAGATAGGACTTCTTCACATCCTCGCCCGGAAAGCTGGTGATCGCCGCCCAGAGAAAGATGCCGTTCACGATGAACATGAAACCGAAGAAGCCGAGAAACCAGAGCAGCGCATGCCAGCCCTTGAGCTGGCCGCGTCCGGGGCGCGAAGCGGAGAGGGCAGTGGCCATCAGTGATCTCCTGTCGTGAAGGGGGCGGCGGCCTCGGCCGTCTCGCCGGAATTGACGTCCCTGATCTGAACCCTCAGCGTGGTGCGCGGGGCAAGCCCCTCAGCCGGCGCCGTGACGAGGAGGCGATAGCGGCCAACGCCATGGGCATCGGGGCTCAGCTGCAGCGCGCCGCCATCCCCGGCGGTGCCGACGCCGATGATCTCGAACTCGGCATCCGCCAGGCCCGCAACCGACACATCGACAGTCTGAACAGAGGTCGACTTGTTGACCAGTTTCAATGTGTACCCATTACGGATGCGCCCATCCGACAGCCGGATAAAGGGCGGCGAACGATCCTTGAGAACGTTGAACTCATAAGTGGACTTCGAGGTATATCCCCACGTCATCAGAGCACTGATCAGCGCAATGAGCACCGCATAGAGGACGGTGCGGGTCCGGATCAGCTTGTAGCGCGGTGTCTGGCCGGCGGCGCGGGCCGCAACGGCCACACCGGTATCATAGGCGATCAGCCCTTTCGGCCGCCCGACCTTGACCATGATGTCGTCGCAGGCATCGATGCAGAGGGCACAGTGAATACACTCCAGCTGGTCGCCGTCGCGTATGTCGATCCCCATCGGACAGACCTGCACGCATTGCTTGCAGTCGATACAGTCGCCCCGCCCCTCCCAGCTCTGGTCCTTGCGCATCGGCCCGCGCGGCTCACCGCGGTCATAGCGATAGGTGACGTTGAGGGCATGCTCATCGGTCAGCGCCGCCTGGATACGCGGCCAGGGGCAGAGATAGGTGCAGACCTGTTCCCGCATCGTCCCGGCGAGCGCATAGGTCGTGAAAGTCAGGATCGCGGCGAAGAAATACGCCGTCAGCGGCGCCTCACCGATGAAGAAGGTGCGCGCGATCGTCGGCGCGTCATGCCAGTAGAGAATGAACGCCCCGCCGGTGAGGAAAGCGATCAGCAGCCAGACGGCATGCTTGCCGGTCTTGCGCCAGACCTTGTTGAAACTCATCGGCTGGCGATCCAGCCGCATCCTGGCCGCCCGGTCGCCCTCGAAGGCGCGCTCAACCCAGATATAAAGGTCGGTCCACACCGTCTGCGGACAGGTATAGCCGCACCAGACCCGGCCGAACAGCGAAGTGACGAGGAACAGGCCCAGCGCCGCCAGGATCAGCAGGCCGCCGAGATAGTAGATCTCCTGCGGCCAGATTTCGAGGAAGAAGAAATAGAATTTCTCGCCGGCAAAATCCGCCAGCACCGCCTGATCCGGAATTCCCTCGCCCCGCGGCCAGCGAACCCATGGGATCAGGTAATAGATGCCGAGCGTGACGGCCATCACCAGCCATTTGAAGGCCCGGAACTGGCCATGCGCCAGTTTCGGATAGATCTGCTTGCGCTTCTCATAGAGGGAAGGTGGACGCTCCGGTGACGGAGCGTCCGGCTGTCTCGACGAGATCAGCGTGACCTTGGTCACTTCTCACCCCCGCCGAGGGAGTGAACATACACCGCCAGCGCCTTCACGGTCGCATCGTCCAGACGCCCCTGCCAGGCTGGCATGTGCGCATTGCGCGCTGCATGGATCGTCTGGCGGATATCGCGCGGCTCGCCGCCGAACAGCCATTCATGGTCCGTCAGGTCCGGCGCGCCGACCGTCCGGTCGCCCTTGCCGTCCACGCCGTGACAGCTTGCGCACTGCTGGGCATAGACCGGCGCGGCGCGCGTAACAGCCGCCGCATTGGCTTCGCGGCCCGACAGATCCAGGACATATTCGACGAGATCATCAATCTCGCGCGAGGTCAGCAGCCCGTCGCGGCCAAAGGCCGGCATCGCGGAGAGCCGCGTCTCCGGATCGTCCGTATGCCGGATACCGTGACGGATGGTGTATTCGATGCCGCTGAGCGTGCCGTCCCAGAGCCAGATGTCGTCGGCCAGCATCGGATAGCCTTTCGCGCCCCGGCCGCCGGCGCCATGGCAGGTCGCGCAGTTGTCGCCGAAAGCGCTTTCACCCATCGCCATGGCGAACTGCTGAAGGCTGAGATCGCTTTCGATCTCCTCCAGCGATGCGTTCAGAAGCCGTCCGGCCCCGGCGCCGCGCTCCGCTCGCAGCTGTTGAAGGTCAGCTGCGACAGCGGCGCGATCCGAATGGCCCGCAATGCCGGGCGTGTTGTTCATGCCCATGCCCGGCAGCGCCGGAATGGCGGGCATCACGATCATATAGCCAATGGACCAGACGATCGTCGCATAGAAGATATACAGCCACCAGCGCGGCAGCGGATTGTTGAGCTCCTTGATGCCGTCCCAGCTGTGGCCGGTGGTCTCGACGCCGGAGACTTCATCAATGTCCCG
>CAYQRX010000343.1:0-3253 GCA_964419865.1 uncultured Hyphomonas sp.
GGGGCCATTGCAGCTTGCGGACTTCATTGGTCTCGATACCTGTCTGTCGATCATGCAGGTGCTGCATGATGGTTTGGCGGACACCAAGTACCGGCCATGTCCGCTGCTTGTGAAGTTTGTCGAGGCCGGATGGCTCGGCAAGAAGTCAGGCAAGGGCTTCTATGACTATTCCGGCGAGGTGCCGGTTCCGAGCCGGTAATCCTGGTTACCGTCTTTCACCAAAAAATTATAGATCGTTGCGATCCGGACAGGTTTCTAAACGTCCGGTTAACGTCCTTGAGGCAGGCTTTGTCCCGGTTGGTCCGGAGGCTGAGCTATGTTCGTCCGTGCGCGCATCATACCCATTGTCGGTTTTCTGGCGTTCGTCCTGATTGCGGGGTTCGGCGCGCGCTATGCCTCTGAAAGCGCGCAGGCGACCACGGAGCTGGGCGGCACGGTCTACTGGTCGGATGGCGACTCCGGCCGCCTGTCGGATGGCACCAGGTTCCGGCTCCATGGGGTCGACGCGCCTGAAACCGGCTCCATGAACCAGCGCGGCGGCGCAAAATGCGAGCGGGAACGGGCGCTTGGTTTCGAGGCGAAAGCCGTTGCGGTCGAGCTGACGCGCGGCAAGACCGTGCGTGTATCCGAGATCAAGGGCCGCGACCGGTATGGCCGCAACGTCGTGCGTTTGTCCCTGGACGGAGAGGATGTGGCCACCATGTTCCTGGCCGAGGGCACACACCGGCCCTGGGATTATGATGGCGGCGGCGCCAAACCTGACTGGTGCGGTTCCCCTCAAGGCGCCGCGGGCATTTCGGCGCCCTGAGGCAGTAAACCGGCCACCGGCCTTGAATTGTCCGGCGGGGCAGGTAGCCTCGCAAGGACTGAAGCTGCCCCAAGGGTTCCGATGAATCACCGCCCTGTCTGGCTCCTGATTTCAGCGAGCTTCGCCCTTCATCTAGGCGGCTGCGACGATCCCGCCGCGCCGGTTTCCGGCCAGCCCTACCAGCTCCCGCCGGGCGGAGCTCCCGCCACCGAGCGGATGTTGACCGACCAGTTCCGGACCTGGCCGCTGGCTCACCGCGCTGCCCATATCGCCGGCCGGGTCGCCGCTGCTGACATGCTCTACCGGATGGGGCACGAGACCGATGCCGCGGTCCATCTGAAACGTCCGGTCGAACAGCTCTATGCCATCGATGGGCCGGGTCTCGACGCTTTGGGTTTTCGCGCAGATCTGGTGGACGCGGCCGCGGGCGCCATGGATGTGGGCCGCCCGTCAGATGAAGTGGAAGGCCTGCTGGCAGAGGCAACCGCAAATCTGACGGATGTGCTCGGCGCATCCGGGGAGCGGCCGCAGGGTCTGGTCAGCTTCCTGATGCGGGCCTGCGCGGAGGCCTATGAGGCAGGCATTGATCGCGGCGATATCGTCAATGCCGAAGCGTATCAGGCGTCCTATGGTTATGCTCTGGCGGCGCGCGACCTGGTCGCCGCCCTCGACGCTGAAACTTATGGCGATCTGAGGCTCGAACTCGACATCCTGGTTCTGATGTGGCCAGCGTCCGGGCCGGTTGAAGGCTCAGCCCCGCCGCCGGAGATCCGGATGGCCGAACAGTTTTCGCGCATAAAGATCGCGCTGGCCCGGCTTGCCTGATCAGTCCGCCGCCTTCAGCGCTGCATCTATGAACTGCACCGCCTCAAGAGAGGCCCAGTCGGCCTCACCCGCGAGCCGTGCGATCTCCAGCCCGTCGGGCCCGTAGAGGATGGTTGTGGGAAAGCCGCGCACGCCGGCGCCATAAATGACATCGCCATTGTCCATCGGGGCGTGGCGGAAGGCGATGTTCGCTGCGCCTAGCTCGGTTAGCCGGCGTTTTGCGAAATCAACGTCTTCGGCGGAGTCGACGCTGAGGGCCACGACTTCGAACCGGTCTCCGCCGCGCGCCGTCTGCAGCGCGCCGAGTGACGGCATCTCCTTCTCGCAGGGCGGACACCAGGTCGCCCAATAGTTCACCAGGATGGTCTTGCCGGCGAATGCGTCCAGCCCGCGGGCCTCGCCATCGCTGTCGGTAAAGGTGCCGGCCGGGATGGGCTGTCCGGCGCTGGCGAAGTCGAGTTTCTGCATCTGGCCGGTTGCATAATGCTCGAGCGGGTTTCCGGCCGGCTTTCCGCCGGATGCGCTCATCAGCACATAGACAATCGCCGCGATGGCGACCAAGAAGAGGCCGAGAAAGGCGTAGCGGGTCATGAATGGCGCCCTGTCTGCGTCGGATTTGATGGAAGGATATGGCTATGGCGGACGGGAAAGGCCAGATGATGTGGGGCGGGCGATTTGCCGCGACGCCGTCTGCCATCATGGAAGAGATCAACGCCTCGCTGGATATCGACCGGCGGATGGCCGAGGAAGATGTCGCCGGCAGCCGCGCCCATGCCGACATGCTGGCCGAAATGGGCATCCTGAGCGTCGCCGACAATGAAGCCATCCAGGCCGGTCTCGATACGGTCGTGGAAGAGCTGCGGGCAGGGACCTTTCCCTTCCGGCGCGAACTCGAAGACATTCACATGAATGTCGAAGCACGGCTGAAAGAGCTGATCGGCGAGCCCGCCGGACGGTTGCACACTGCGCGTTCGCGCAATGATCAGGTCATCACCGATTTCCGGCTCTGGACCCGCCGGGCTCTCGACGAGACCGGCACGCTTGTGACCGGCCTGCAGGCCGCGCTCGTAGGCCGGGCGGAAGAAAACACCGCGACCGTGATGCCGGGCTTTACGCATCTTCAGACAGCCCAGCCTGTGACGCTCGGCCACCACCTGCTGGCTTATGTGGAAATGTTGGAGCGCGACCGCTCGCGCCTGCTCGACTGCGCGGTACGCCTGAACGAGTGCCCGCTCGGCGCGGCAGCGCTGGCTGGCACGGGCTTTCCCATAGACCGGGACATGACCGCCGAAGCGCTCGGCTTCGCCCGGCCGATGGCGAATTCGCTCGATGCGGTGTCTGCACGTGACTTTGCGCTCGAAGCGCTCAGCTGCCTGTCCATAGCCGCAACGCACCTCTCGCGCCTTGCCGAGGAGATCGTGCTCTGGACCAGCCCGCAATTCGGTTTCGCGCGCCTCAGCGATGAATGGTCGACGGGTTCCTCCATCATGCCGCAGAAGCGCAATCCTGATGCGGCAGAGCTGATCCGGGCCAAGGCAACCCTGATCACCGGGCATTTTTCCGCGCTGCAGGGCGCGGTAAAGGCGCTCCCGCTTGCCTATGCGAAGGATCTGCAGGACG
>CAYQRX010000344.1:0-3251 GCA_964419865.1 uncultured Hyphomonas sp.
GCGGGCTCTGCTACGAGCCCTTCTCGGGCTCCGGCTCGCAGATCATGGCGGGCGAAGCCAATGGTCGGCGCGTCTTCGCGATGGAGATCAGCCCGGCCTATGTCGATGTGGCCGTGGAGCGCTGGCAGGCCGAAACGGGTCGCGAAGCGATCCTCGACGGCGATGGCCGGACGTTCGGAGAAGTGAAGACCGAGCGGCTGGGCGAAACCTCACCTGAGGCAGATGCAGCATGAAGCAGTCGCGCCTCATGTCGCTGATCGAAGCCATCGCCAACGTGGCCGTCGGTTATGGCGTCGCGGTTGTGACCCAGATGGTGGTCTTCCCGTGGTTCGGTCTGCCCGCGCGTTTCGACGACGCGCTGGCGATCGGGGCGATCTTCACCGTCGTCTCGATTCTGCGCAGCTTCCTGCTGCGGAGGCTGTTCGAGGCGATCCGGGTCGGCGGTCAGTTCCGGGACTGACCCTCGAAGATGCCGAGCATCTCCTCCACCCAGTCCTCGTCCTCGCTCCGCATCAGCACGGCCACGAGAAGCTGGACCAGCCGCGGGACCGGTGCATCCGGCGGATTGTCGGGCAGATAGAAGGACAGCTCGCCCTCGGCGGAGACCACGAGGGCGGACGAGCCCGGCGGCAGGACCGTACCGTGATCGGTGGAAACATCGGTCATGGCGTCACCAGTAATATTTGTGCGGCTTGTGGTTGCCGAGATCCCAGATCAGCGTGTCGGGATCGGCGCCGTGCAGCAGCCGGGTGATCGTCCGGGCGCTGCGGCGGCGGCGAGGACGGCTGTGGAACAGGATGTTCCAGTGCGACGGCGTTCCATTCGGGAACGCGCCGGTGCTGCGGCTCTTGGTTCGGGATTTCTTGCGTTTGTAGTTCATCATTCGTCCTCCGGGATTTGCAGACATGCGAATGCCTGCGGTCCGGAGGGCCGCGAATGAGGAACCAGCGATGAGGGTCGAAGTCGGGATGATTTTCGCGGGAACGCGCATATCACGGTCGTGCCGGAACGTAAACCGCCGCCCGATCATTCAGGCGGCGGCTTCACCACTTGCATTGTCCCATTCAGAATTCGTGATCGGCGCGCATCAGTTCGAGCGTTATCTCACGAATCTTGTCAGGCTTGGCCTTTGAACTTGGAGCGATACCCTCGAGTTCCTTGGCTTCGATGATCAGGATCGCAAGGTAGCTATCGCTTCCGGGCCATGAACGGCCCCATCGTGCTCGATAGGCGTCGCGCGCCTTCTTCAGCGTGGTCGGCCCGATGATCTGGATGGGGAGTTTCGCGGGACGCTGGAAATGGTCGGAAGTCATGGTGCCCCCTCAGTCGGCGATGTGATAGACGCGACCGCGATCCGTCACCTTCTCGGAGGTGACGGTCAGTCCCAGCTTCTTCTTCAGCGCCCCGGCCATCGCGCCGCGCACCGTGTGCGACCGCCAGCCGGTCGTAGCCATGATCTCTTCGATGGTCGCGCCGTTCGGCGCGCGCAGCATGTCGATCAGGGTTGCCTGCTTGGTGCCCTCGCGCGGCGTGCGCGCCTTGGGCACGGGATTGCTCTCACGCGAAGTGTCCTCCGGGGCCTCCGCGCTCGACGTTTCGTTGCCGCCCGTGAGCGCGGTGTCGGGCCCCTCCGGCTCGATACCGATGGAGGCGAGACCAGCGTTGGTGATGTGCAGGAGGATGGCGCGACCATCCTCGTCGTTGCGCCAGATGCGGTTGAGCGCGGCGTCGGCCTTCGTCTGGCTGTCGGTCACCGTCTCGGCGACCAGCCCGCGAGAAAGCAGTGCGCCCACCACCTTGACAGCGGCGCCTCCACGCAGGGAACCGGGTAGCGGCAGGACGTTGCCGTCGTCGCGCTGTGCGGCGGCGCTCAGGATCACGGCTTGAGTATCGGAAAGTTGGGTCATCGGGGTCGTCTCCATGGTCGGGGCCGCGCCCATCGCAGCCCTTCTACGACCCCGAGCCCGCCTCACGGCGGGCAGGCTTCGGAGCGGCTGGCACTATTCTGCGTGTTCGCCTTCGCGGAACGCCATATCGGTGATCTCGCGCAGCCTGGCACGGTAGTGGTTCAGGGTGCCGACATGGCCCCAATTGATCTCGTCTGGGTGGGTCTCGAAATGGTCCGCGCTGAGGGCGGCGAGCCGCTCCAGCATCGCGTCGATCTCGAACTTGGCGGCGAGGAAGGCATTGAGGGCTTTGGTGTTGTCCTGTGTGCGGCGGATCATGCTGGTGGCTCCGTGGTCGAGTTGCATCGCGTCGTTGGAGCGACGTTCGCTCCGGTGGCGATGCTTATCAACTCAATAAGCACCTGAATCTGAATGATAATCGGAGTCGTCGATGCAAGGCATGAGCGAGCGCCAGTACGCGGCGCATGTCGGTCTGTCGCGCGGCGCGATCCAGAAGGCGAAGGCCGCCGAGCGGCTCGTGCTGTTCCCCGATGGCAGCATCAACGCGGCGGCGAGCGATGCGCGGCGTGCCGAAACGACCGACCCGTCCAAGACCCGCAAACCGCCCACGGCCCGGCTGAAGCCCGTTCCCGAGGCGGCCGTGGCCGCCGTCGGCGACACGCTGCGCGAACAGGGACTCGCCGCGCCGCTCGTCGGCGGCGGCACGACCTTTCTGCAGGCGAAGACCGCGAACGAGGTGCTGAAGGCACAGGAGCGGCGCATCCGGCTCCAGAAGCTGAAGGGGGAGCTAATCGACCGGGTCCGCGCGCTGGCGCTGGTGTTCCGGCTGGCGCGGGAGGAGCGGGATTCATGGGTGAACTGGCCTGCGCGCGCGGCGGCGCTGATGGCGGCCGATCTCGGCGTGGAGCCTGCCGCGATGCAGAAGGCTCTGGAGAAACATGTACGCGCCCACCTCGACGAACGCGCCGAGGTCCGGCCCGACTTCCGATGATGGTGAGCATGGTGACGATGGCCTGACCGGGTTCGACGGCGCGGCGGAGATCCTGCGTGCCTGGGGCAACGGGCTGCGGCCCGACCCGGACCTGACCGTGTCGGAATGGGCGGACCGGCACCGGATGCTGTCCGGCCGTGCCTCGGCCGAACCCGGGCGGTATCGGACAGTGCGCACGCCCTACATGCGCGAGATCATGGACCGGCTGTCGCCCGGCGATGCCACGCAGCGGGTCGTGTTCATGAAGGCGGCACAGGTCGGCGCGACCGAGGCGGGGAACAACTGGATCGGCTTCGTCATCCACCAGGCGCCGGGGCCGATGCTGGCCGTCCAGCCGACGGTGGAACTGGCCA
>CAYQRX010000345.1:0-3232 GCA_964419865.1 uncultured Hyphomonas sp.
GACGTAAACGGTCATCAGCGCGCCTCCAGTTCGCAGACCAGCTCATGCACGCGCGCTGGCGGCAAGCCCTGCCCGCCATTGAACCAGTGATAAAAGCCGGACGGGGCGCAGCCGCAGCTGTAGAGCTTTCGCCCGCGCAGCCAGATGACGAACCAGGTCAGGGCCCAGCGCGGCGTCTGGCGCGGATGCGCCAGCGCATAGCGGTTCCAGCACCAGTTCCCGACCCAGTCCTTTGATCCGCTATAGGCCCAGCGCCGCCCGGCGAGGCGGAAATCGGCCATTCCAGGATAGCGTCCTTCGAGACCCTCGACAAAGCGCGGCGGTGAGCGCAGGCACTCGAATTCCGCCTCCCCGATCTGCAGCTGCGGGGCGACAAGAGCAAAGAGCCCATTATCCGGATCATTGCAGGCGACATCGAGGTAAAGCATCAACCGCCTCCCCATGCCTGCAGCCGGGCGCGTGCGTCCGGTGTCAGCTCATATCCCTGACCCCAGATCGTCGCGATTTCCAGGCCATGAGGCCTCAGCTTCGCCCGCAGCTTGCAGATGAAGACATCGATGATCTTGATGCCCGGCACATCTTCCGTGAGCGAATAGACCGCATCCAGGATTTGCTCTTTTGTGCACCAGTCGCGCGCCAGCAGGGCGCGCAGGCAGGCCTCTTCCTTCGGTGTCAGGCGGAAGATCGACGGCGCGCGCCATTCAGCGTCACCATAACGCTCGCGGCGCAGCTCTTCCTCCAGCAGCGCATTCGCCTCTTCCAGCACCGCGCAGCGCTCTTCCAGCGCCCGGATCGTCGCCCGCATTTTGCGAACCTCGTCAATCATGCCGCCTCCGCTGCATTCATGCGCAACACATCGGCCAGCGCATCCGCCAGCGGCTGGCCGGAGGCCTCGCGCCGGCGCATGGCCACCGCGATCAACCCTTCCTGCCCGTGGCGCTTCAGGGCCTCAGCCAGGGCAAGATCGCCGCCCTGACGCACCGTGAGCGCGCCAAAGCCCGACTTGCCCCAGAGCAGCTGCTGCAGGGCCTTCAGCGTCACCGCCTTGACCGGGGCGCAGCGCCCCTCGACACAGATCTTCACGGCGCGCTTCACATAAGCGACGCCGCCCGCCCGGGCGAGCGTGCGCAGCTGGCCGACACAGAGCGCATCGCCGATGGCGAATTTCGCAAAAGGCGGCGGATAGCGCAGCACCCGGCCGCCGGCGAGCTCGACCCCGCGCGCCACATCGACCGCCAGCTCTTCCCCGGCGGCGAGCTCGGCATAGAAGACCTGCATCGGCGTCATCGAGAGCCGGTCGCGGTTGAGGCTGACGAAATCGGCCGAGCGCGCCTCAAGGCTCTTTCCCGAAGTCACCAGGCAGGGCAGCGCATCGATTTGCCCATGCGTGGCGGCCGCGATCGCGGTGTGCTGGCCATCGATCACCTCATAGCGGCCATCCTCCAGGCGCGCCACCGAGAGCGCCTTGACGCGGCCCCAGTCGAACCGCTCGACCATCCGGCGGATCAGCGTCACCGATTTTTCCGAGATATGGCGCTGATAGGCGTCATTGATGACGAGCCGGTCCAGCGCCAGCCAGACCAGCTCCGGCGCCGGCCCCTCCAGGACCGACGGCGTCAGCCCGTCCGATTTCAGCGGCGTCACGGGGCGCAGTGTGTCGGTCATGCCTCTGGCCTCCCGTCATGGATCAAGCCATCGAGGGCGCGGCCGGCGCGGGCCTTGCCAGTGCGCAACATTTGCGGATTGCCGCCGGGATCATCGCCGCCAAATCCGGCCGTGGGCGCTTTGAGGATATCGACGCGATCGATGTCAATCGCATCGTCGAAGGGAAGCCACTCGCCCCATTGTTTGAAAAGGAAGGGCACGCCTGCGGCCGCGCACTGGTCGCGCAGGCTCCGGAACCAGTCCGGATGCGACGGCCGCGCCGCGCGCCCGCTCTCGCCGCCGGTGATGACCCAATCGACGCAAGGACGCACCCATCCAGCGCCATCCTCGACAGCATCTGCCATCAGCGCCCCAGCCAGCGGATCGTCAATGAAAGCGCCACCGGCGATGTTCACGTACTGCGTCAGATCCACCGGCCCGAGCAGCGGCTCGCAGCTCAGGAAGCGCTTCGCCGCCGGCGCAGCGAGCAGGTGCGGAATGCGCCGGTCAGCTTCGGCCTGGTTCTCGACCGTCGTGCCGAGCCAGACGTTCGGCAGATAAGGCCGCCCACAGAGCAGCGTGCCATCGATTGCGGGCAGCATCTTTGCGATGTTCTGCGGCCGCTTGGTCAGCAGCAGCCAGACAAGCTCCGGCGTCGCATCGATCAGCGCCCAGAGCTCTTCGCGCCATTGCGCCGGCACCTGGTTATCGAACACATCGGCCAGCGAAGCGCAGAACACCATCGGCGCCCGGCCATGCGCAGCGCGGAAGGCTGCCGCCGCGCGGTTCCATTTCAGCGGCTGGCGCCAGTTGGCGGCGGAGGTCCGGCGGCGTTCCTTGCCCCATTCCGGGCCCTTGAACCGCTTCGCCCAATCCTCCGCATAGCAATGATCGCACGCCGGCGAGACCTTGGTGCAGCCAATCCACGGATTGAAGGTGTGGTCGGCCCATTCAATCTTTGTCCCCTCACCCATCGAGACGCCCTCCCGGCTTGCCGCCGCGCAGGTTCCAGGCAAAGGCGGCTTCGGCCGCGCTGGGATAACCCTGCTCAGCATCGCCTCGCTCAAGCCATTCGGTGCCGTGAACCTCTGCGCCGCAGCCATGGCAACCGACGGCATGCGTGCTGCGCTCCGGATTGGTGAACTCGAATACGATATCGTGCGCCTTGCCCCCGCAGAACGGGCACGGCAGCAGGTGATCCGGCGCGCCGCTCATGCGTGGCCCTCCCCGGCGGAATCGGCCTCAGGGATACCCTCGCCGAACAGCTCCTTTGCGATCGCGCGGATCGCCTGGTCGACAGAGGCCGCCTTGATCGGCCCGGTCTGTTTCAGCACCTCACCGGCCATCATCATGAAGCCGGTGACCATGATCGAGGTCTGCAGCGTCTCGGTGCGGTGCTCGCCGCAGCAATGATTGCCGAGGCGCGCCTCGGTCGCCAGACGCAGGCGCCGCACCAGGTCGCCGGCGGCTTTCTGCGTCAGCTGCGCACTCAGCGACTTCGGATCGATCCGCTGTTTGGAGGCAAACTCAGGCATCGGCCCCCTCCCCGGCGGAATCGGCTTCCGGCCCCGGATTATCGGCACCTTCC
>CAYQRX010000346.1:0-3222 GCA_964419865.1 uncultured Hyphomonas sp.
ATCGTCACCGCCGGCGTGCCGCGCAAGCCCGGCATGAGCCGCGACGACCTGCTCGGCATCAACCTGAAAGTCATGAAAGCCGTCGGCGAAGGCATCAAGACCCACGCCCCCAACGCCTTCGTAATCTGCATCACCAACCCGCTCGACGCGATGGTCTGGGCGCTGCAGAAATTCTCCGGCCTGCCCACTGCCAAGGTCGTCGGCATGGCCGGCGTGCTCGACTCTTCGCGCTTTGCCTATTTCCTCTCCGAGAGGACCGGCGTGTCGGTCGCTGACATCCATGCCTGGACCCTCGGCGGCCACGGCGACGATATGGTGCCGATGGTGCGCCATTCCACGGTTGGCGGCTTGCCGCTGCCTGAACTCGTCAAGCAGGGCTGGATGAGCCAGGCCGACCTCGATGCCATCGTCGAGCGCACCCGCAAGGGCGGCGGCGAGATCGTCAACCTGCTGAAAACCGGCTCGGCCTATTACGCCCCCGCCGAGTCCGCCATCGCCATGGCAAAGTCCTACCTCGCCGACCAAAAGCGGGTCCTCCCAGTCGCTGCCTATCTCTCAGGCGAATACGGCCTGAAGGACATGTATGTCGGCGTGCCGACGCTGATCGGCGCCGGCGGCGCTGAGAAAGTCGTCGAGTTCGACTTCAACGACGCGGAAAAGGAAATGTTCGCCAAATCCGTCGCCTCGGTGAACGGCCTGATCGAAGCCTGCAAGGGCATCGACCCGTCGCTCGCCTGATCCGTTGATTATCATTGAGGGCATTGTGCGCTTTGCGGATGCGGGGGATTTACCTCGCATCCGCGACGCGGCCTTCGCCCAGATCGAGGCGAGCCGGGCCGAACCAGGCTGCCTCGAATACACCTATGCCATCGATGTGGCCGACCCTTGCCTGATGCGCGTGCTCGAACGCTGGGAGAGCTGGCAGGCGCTGGAGAATCATTTCGCCCGCCCGCACATGCTTCCCTGGCGCGCCGCACTTGCGTCTGTCTCCGTTCTGGAGCGCAATATTCGGGCGCATGAAGTGAGCCTGTCGCGCCCGGTCTAGATGATCCCAAAAAGAAACGGGCGCCCTTGGAGGCGCCCGTTTTTCTCTTCTGTTGTCGGTGACCTGCTCAGCAATCGTCGTCGCGTTCGATCTCAAGCTCGACCACATCGCCAGTGCGGGCGTGGATGTCGAATTCGATTTCGCGGCCATCTGCGGTGCAGCCTTCAATCTCCCATTCGCCGTCATCGAGTTCGATCTCTTTCAGGCGAACCATGCCGTAGGACTGGGCGATGGCAATGGCTTCATCCATGCTGACGACCACAGCGCCGCGATAGCCGTCATCATCGGCAAGAGCCAGCGGGGCAGGGGCGGCAAGGGCGATCGAGGCGAGGCAGGCTGCCAGGTAATGTCTCATCGGTGGGTTCCTTCTCTTGCTCTTTGATTGGGGGAGGCGGGACCAGCTTTGGCCGGGCGCAGGGGAACGTGCGGGCAGTTGTCGGTCCAGGTGCCTGAATTCCGGCTGAACAGCGCATTCAGGGGGGGCTTGATGAGGGCGCCCGGGAAATATTGGCAAAGACGGCTTCCCGAGGCGCCGGGGTGCGCGCTAGAGATTCCCGGTTGGCTCATCCAGAGAGGCGAAACCCCGATGCGTATTTTTCTTGTCCCCGCAGCCTTTCTTGTGCTGGCGGCCTGTTCGCCGGCGACCCCGGCCGAACTCACCGCCTCGCTTCAGACCGCGCCGCCCGGCGCCGGGCATGAACTCGGCGGCAGCGTTGATTTCGTCGAGACTGATACCGAAGCCGGTCTGGTCACGATCAGCGGTTGGCACATGCTGACGCCGAAGACTGCGGTCCAGGAGCTGCGCGTCTATGCGCCTGGCGCGCTCGGTGTGGAGAGTGTGATGCGCTTCCCGCGCCCGGACGTTGTCTCCGCCGTCGGCAATAATGATCTCAGGGATGCCGGCTACCGGATCGTCCTGCGCATCGAGCCGGGCACGGAGTTGTCAGAGCTCTGCGTTTCAATGACCGACAGCCATTATGGCGCGCGCATCATGAACCGTCATTCGCCCGATCAGCCGCGTTGCCCGTCGGTCGGATAGCGCGGGTGTTGCTTGATCCCCGGACTGCAACCCGGCAAGCCGGTCCGGATGGATAGCACAGACCGGCAGTTCAGCCTCGACGCCGAAACGCGCATCCGCGGCGCCCTCGATGCGGCACTCTCGGCCCTGCGTCTCGCCCGGCGCGAGATCGAGGCGGCGGAAGCAGAGCCGGAGCGCTGGCGCTGGGCCGCGCTCGGCCTGGTCAGCGCATTGCAGGCGGCGCTGATCGCGGCGCTGTCGGGCTATGAGACGGCCCGGCCGGAGGACATCGCCAACCCGTCCCAGCCTGAGCGCCTTGCGCCGGTGGCCCTGCTGCTGCGCCTGGCGCGGTCGAGTGACTATCTGGAGCCGCCCGAACGTGTCGAACTCGGCGGCGCCGCGCTGCGCCGGCTCGAGACGCTGTTCGCCCTGCGCAACGCGGCGGTTCACGGTCTCGGCTTTCATCCGCCCGAAGATCCGTTCGGCCTTGTGCGAACCGGGGCAGGGGTCATTCGTCACCTGCTGCTGGCCGCGCCAGCCTTCAGGCCGGAGCGTTTTGTCCCGGTTCTGGCCCGGATTGGCCAGGAACTGACTGCGATTGACCGCCTTTGTCCGGCGGTGACCGGCGATTAACGTCAAAGTGACGGCTGCGTGCGCACTCTTGCGCCATGCGCCTCGTCCGCTCGATCTTCTCCGCCTGCCTTGCGCTTGCGCTGACGGCTGCTGCGCCGGACACGTTCACGCGCCAGGACCTCGAGGCGTTGGAAAAGGAGAAACGCACGGCGGAGCAACGCCTTGCAGCGCTGGAATCTGCCGGAACGGCTACAGTGCGCGATATTCACTCGCTGGATCAGGACCTGCTGGCCGCCGCTGCCGAAGCGCACCGGCGCGAAGCTCAGGCGGTGGCGGCAGAGAAATCCCTGATCGAACTCTCCCTGCGCCGCGACCAGGCCGCCGCCGAACTCCTCGAAAGCGAAGGGGCATATGAAGACCTGATCGCCGCCCTGGCCGCTGCCAACCGCCGCCGCCCGCCGGCCCTCATTGTCTCACCGGGACAGGCCGGCACAGCTGTGCGCCGGGCGGTACTGATGCAGGCAACGCTGCCACAGCTGAATGCCCGCGCGGCCGCCATCTCCGGCGAGATCGACGCGCTGAACCG
>CAYQRX010000347.1:0-3216 GCA_964419865.1 uncultured Hyphomonas sp.
CCAGGCGTCCGGATCATTGCCCTGCGCCATGGCGCCGGCGTTGGAGATGAGGATGTGGAGCCCGCCAAGCTCGCCGGCGGCCTTTCCGATCCAGGCCTTCAGCGCTTCGCCATCGGTGGCGTCCACCGAAGCGCCGGTCGCCTTCACGCCCATCGCCTTCAATTCGGCCACCGCGGCGGCGACCTGATCGGCATTGCGGGCGCAGATGCCGACATTTGCCCCTTCCTTCGCCAGCGTTTCCGCGATGGCGCGGCCGATGCCGCGCGTGCCGCCGAGAATGAGCGCATTGCGCCCCTTGAGCCCGAGATCCATGATACGTCCTTCCCGTGATGACTGACCGGGCGGCAGTGTGGCGGCAATTCCGGCCGGTGTCATCCCGTATGGTCTCAGACTGTCTTCTTCAGGTCCGCCAGAACGGCGCGGGTGAAGCGCAGCGTCTTTCCGGCGATGCGCACCTCCATCAGGAAGGCGACCAGCGCGATAGAGAGGAAGGCCATCGAGGCGACGAACAGGATGGAGACGGCCGGGGCCACCGGAATCGGCGTCAGCTGGCCGGTGAAGAGCAGTATGATCACGATACAGATGAGCAGGGCCGCCAGCGTCGAGGCGGAGATGGCGCGGTGAATACGGGCCATGCGCCGGTCAAGCACGGCCAGTTCGTCGAGCGACAGCCTGCGCTCCGTCTCGCCCGCTTCGGCGAGCCCGGCCTCAAGCGTGCGCCAGCGATCAACCACGCGGGCGAGCCGGTTGGCCATGACGTTCAGGAGCGCCCCGATGCCGGCCAGGGTGAAGACCGGCGCGATGGCAAGCTGGATGATATGGGCGAGATCCTCGGGGAGCGGAGCAGGGGCCATGGCCCTGCTGGGATCATCCAGCGGGCGATGGCTGTCAACAGCCGCCGTTCGCATCAGGGTCCCAGGCCCGGGCCTCGACGCGGAAATCCGCCGGGGCGTGGACATAGCCGATGTCCCGGCTGGCGCCCGGCGCCAGATAATGGACGTGGCCCATATCATACCCGTTGGAGTAGCTCACACTCGCCAGCCCCACCCGCACGCAGAAGGGGTACTCACTGTAATTGACCGCCCGGAACTGCCAGTATCGCGCGCCGTCCCAGGCATTCTCCATCAAGTCGCTGTAGACGTGGATGCCGTCTTCATTGAGCAGGTCGTCCCGTTCGATTGCGTAACTTTCCCCCAGGGTTTCGCAGGCGGAAACGGTTAAAAGAACAGCCAGCGCGGCCAGCGACCAGATTTTCATGGACCCTCCCGATTCGGTGCCTGCAACGCTAATGCCGGCAATGGAGAGCTTCCAGCGGAATTTTGCCCCGAAGCGCGAGCCCGGCGGGGCAAAGGCTTGCACAATCGCCACTTTCAATTCCCCTTCAAATGGGTCATAAGCCCGCTTTTGGGGCGGAGGCCTGCCTCTTGACCCTGCTGGACGACATCCCGGCTGTGGCCATCTGGAAGAAGGCCGTTCCCAAAAAACCCCGCCAATTCAGGCGACTAGTCAACCGGCGCTCTCCGGGCGCTCCAACCAGAAGGTATTTTCGATGTCGATTACTGCGGAAAAGAAGCAGGAACTCATCAAGAAGTTCGCCACCAAAGAAGGCGACACCGGGTCTCCCGAAGTGCAGGTCGCGATCCTGACCGAGCGGATCAACAACCTGACCGAGCATTTCAAGACCAACAAGAAAGACAACCACTCCCGCCGCGGGCTGCTCACCATGGTGGCCACCCGCCGCAAGCTGCTTGACTATGTCAAAGGCAAGGATGAGGCGCGTTACACGAAACTCATCACGGAGCTCGGCATTCGCCGCTAGGCTCCGAAAACAAGCCCGCCGGGCAATGGGGCCGCGGCGGGCTTTTCGTATGCGAAAGAAAGACAAGACGAATGTTCAACAAGCAATCCGTGTCGCTGGAATGGGCCGGCCGCACACTGACAATCGAGACGGGCCAGGTGGCACGTCAGGCCGATGGCGCCGTGATGGTGCAGTATGGTGACACAATTGTCCTGGCGACCGCCGTGTTCGCCAAGGAAGCCAAGCCGGGGCAGGATTTCTTCCCGCTGACCGTGAATTACCAGGAAAAGTACTTCGCCTCCGGCCGCATCCCCGGCGGATACTTCAAGCGCGAAGGCCGCCCGACCGAAAAAGAGACGCTGACCTCGCGCCTGATCGACCGTCCGATCCGCCCGCTGTTCGTCGATGGGTTCAAGCATGAGGTTCAGGTTGTCGTTACGACCCTGTCCTATGACCTGGAAAACGATGCCGATATCGTCGGCATGATCGGCGCCTCTGCGGCGCTTGTCCTGTCCGGCGCGCCCTTCATGGGCCCGATCGGCGCGGCCCGCGTCGGCTATAAGGACGGCGCGTATATCATCAACCCGACCCAGGCCGAGATCGAAGAGTCCGAGCTCGACCTCGTCGTTGCCGGCACCGCCGATGCGGTGATGATGGTGGAATCGGAAGCCTACGAACTTTCCGAGGAAGTCATGCTTGGCGCCGTTGTCGCCGGTCATGACGCCATGCAGCCGGTGATCGACGCGATCATCGCGCTGGCCGAGAAGGCCGCGAAGGAGCCCTTCGCCTATGAGCCGCCGGATCATTCTGCGGCCCTCAAGGCTGTGCTCGACGCGGTCGGCGCGGACCTTTCGAAAGCCTACAAGATCACGGCCAAGGGCGAGCGCTATGCCGCAATCGGCGCCGCGAAGGACAAGGCGAAAGCTGCCCTCGTCGGCACCGAGGAAGCGCCCGGCGAAATGTCGGCGGAAGTCTTCAAGACCGTGTTCAAGGAAGCCGAAGCTTCCGTTGTGCGCGGCGATATCCTGAAGACCGGCGAGCGTATCGATGGGCGCAAGCTCGACCAGATCCGCCCGATCGTTGCCGAGGCCGGCTTCCTGCCGCGCACCCATGGCTCCGCCCTGTTCACCCGCGGCGAAACGCAGGCGATCTGCGTCGCGACGCTCGGAACCTCCGACGACGAACAATATGTCGATGGCTTGGACGGGACGAAAAAAGAGAAGTTCATGCTTCACTACAACTTCCCGCCCTATTCGGTCGGGGAGACGGGCCGGATGGGCGGCGCTGGCCGCCGCGAGATCGGTCATGGCAAGCTCGCCTGGCGCGCGCTGCAGGCCGTACTGCCCAAGCATGAAGAGTTTCCGTACACGATCCGTCTTGTCTCCGAGATCACCGAGTCCAACGGCTCGTCCTCGATG
>CAYQRX010000348.1:0-3196 GCA_964419865.1 uncultured Hyphomonas sp.
CACGGTACCGATAGGGCCGTGGCGCTGTTTGGATACAATGACTTCGGCCGTGCCATAGACCTGATCCATCCGCGCGCGCCAGGCTTTCCATTTTTCGTTCGAGGACGGATCGTTTGGATCGGCCGGCGGCTCGGTCCGGGCCAGATAGTATTCCTCGCGGTAGACGAACATCACGATGTCTGCGTCCTGCTCGATCGATCCGGATTCGCGCAGGTCCGACAATTGCGGACGCTTGTCGTCGCGCTGTTCCACGGCGCGGGAGAGCTGGGAGAGGGCAACGATGGGGACGTTGAGATCCTTGGCGAGGGCTTTGAGCGCTGTGGTGATCTGCGTGACTTCCTGCACGCGGTTGGCCTGGCCACCGGAATTCGACACGGTGATCAGCTGCAGATAGTCGATCACGATCATGTCGAGCCCGACCGAGCGCTGCAGGCGCCGCGCGCGGGCCGTCAGCTCACTGATGGAAATGCCGCCGGTGTCGTCGATATAGAGTGGCAGGTTCTGAAGCTCCGCTGTCGCTTCGACCAGCTGTTCGAAATCCGCCTTGGTAAGATCGCCCTGGCGGATGCGGTGGGCGTTGATGCCGGTGCGCTCGGCGAGGATACGGGTGGCGAGCTGCTCGTTCGACATCTCCAGCGAGAAGAAAGCGACAATAGCGCCGTCGATGGTCTTTTTCGACCCGTCATCCTGAGTTTCATATTTGTAGGCGGCGGCCGCATTATAGGCGATATTGGTGGCGAGCGAGGTCTTGCCCATCGAGGGGCGCCCGGCGAGGATCAGGAGGTCCGAGCGGTGGAAGCCGCCGAGCTGGGTGTCGAGATCGCGCAGCCCTGTCGGGATGCCGGCGATCTTGCCGCCGCGCTTGAACGCGGCCTCGGCGGTCAGCAGCGATTCGGCGAGGGCATCGGCAAAGCTCGCAAAGCCGCGTTCGGCGCTGCCGCGTTCGGCGAGGTCAAACAGGGCCCGCTCCGCCTTGTTGATCAGCACCGCGCCGGTGTCCTCCGGTTCCGGCACCAGAGCCGTTGACTGGATCGAGCCACCGACATTGATCAGCTCGCGCCGGATCGCGAGATCGCGGATGATCTTGGCATAATCCTTGACCTCCGGCCCGAAGGCGGCCGCATCCAGCAGGTCGACGAGATACTTCGCCCCGCCGATCTCGGCGAGCTTTTCCCTCTGTTCGAAATACTCGCGCAGCGTCACCCCGTCGGCGACGCGCCCGGTCTGGATCATGTTGGCGGCAACGCCATACACTTCCTGATGGGCCGGGGCGTAAAAGTCCGTCGGGGTCAGGATGTCCGCAATGTACTGATAGACATTGTTGTCGAACAGGATGGCGCCCAGCACGGCGGCTTCGGCGGCAAGATTGTTCGGCGGCGTGATGGAGCCGCTGGCCGGTTTCTGCTCAGACATGGGCACCCCCGTGGCGCGAAACGTTTACTATATCCGAGATGGCGGCGCTTGCGACTGCCGGAGTCAGGATTCACGGGGAATTCGCGGCAGGTGCTGCGCCTCGCCCACAAACAAAGACCGCCGCTCCGTCGGAGCGGCGGTCTGAATGGGTCCGGCTGGCTGGCGGAAGATTACTCTTCCTCGCCGCCCAGTTCTGCGCGCTCTGCAGCAGCTGCGGCGAGTTCGCCGGCCTGCTCTTCGGCCAGGGCCTGGTTTGCAGCCTGAAGCGAAGCGACGATGTCTTCGCCTTTCGCCTGACGCTCAGCCTCTTCCAGCGAACGGGCAACGTTCACCTGAACCTTCACGCTGACTTCAGCATGCAGGCGGATCGAGACGTCCGACAGGCCGATCGTCTTGATCGGCTTGTCGAGGCGGACCGCCGCGCGGTCGACCTTGTGGCCGGCGGTTTCGGCAGCGTCCGCGATGTCGCGGGCCGAGACCGAACCGTACAGCTGGCCGGTTTCGCCGGCCTGGCGGATCAGCGTGAAGGTTGCGCCTTCAAGCTTTTGAGCCTCGGTCTGGGCCGCGTCGCGGGCTGCGGCGTTGCGGGCCTCGATGGCTTCACGCTCGGCTTCGAACCGCTTGCGGTTCTTGTCATTGGCGACGAGCGCCTTGCCCTGCGGAATCAGGAAGTTGCGGGCGAAGCCGTTCTTGACGCGGACTTCGTCGCCGATCTTGCCGAGGCGGTCGATGCGCTCAAGGAGGATGACTTGCATGGGTATCTCTCCTTACTTCACTTCGAACGGAAGCAGGGCCAGCATGCGGGCGCGTTTGATCGCCTGGGCAAGCTTGCGCTGATTCTTGAGGTTCACGGCGGTGATGCGGCTCGGCACGATCTTCCCTTTTTCAGAGATGTAGCGCTGCAGCAGCTTCACGTCCTTGTAGTCGATTTCCTGCGCGTGCTGGCCGGTGAACGGGTCCACCTTGCGGCGGCGGCCGAACGGGCGGCGGGCAGGGATGTTCGTGATGTTGATTTTCTGTGCCATGTGTCTGGTCCTTACCCCTTAGTCGCGCGGACGGCGTTCTTTGCGCGAGAGAACCGGCGAAGGCTCGTCGCTCAGCGTTTCAACGCGGACGGTGAGGTAGCGCATCACGTCTTCGGAAATCCGCTGGCGGCGCTCCAGTTCGTGGATCGCTTCGGCAGGGCCGTCGATATTGATGAGGGAGTAGTGTCCCTTGCGCTGTTTCTTGATCGGGTAGGCGAGGCTGCGAAGGCCCCAGTATTCGGTCTTGCCGACCGTTGCGCCTTTATCCTTGAGGAAGGTGGAGAGTTCTTCGACGAAGGACTCAACCTGGGCGGGCGAGATATCAGGCCGTGTAATCACGACATGCTCGTAGAGTGCCATGTTTTCATTCCCAAAATTACGAAGATGCGGCACCGGAGAGCGGGAAACTCGCCAGCGATGGCCCCTCTTTTCCCGGCTCATTCCGGGGACTTGAGGACCGCACCTTGCTGTGAAGAGGCGCTCTTAAGCCCATCCTTGTGGAAAATTCAAGCGCTTGCATGCGGGAGAGGGCGGCGATAGGCACCCAGAAAAATCAGGGAGACAGGGCAGTCATGACCCTTGCATTCATCTTTCCCGGTCAGGGCAGCCAGGAAATCGGCATGGGCCGGGCGCTCGCCGAGGCGTTTCCGGCGGCAAAAGCCGTCTTTGAGGAGGTTGATGAGGCCCTCGGCCAGAAGCTCTCCGCCCTGATGCAGCCGGCGGCCGATGCGATGGCTGCGGCGCTGGCCGATGCCGAG
>CAYQRX010000349.1:0-3193 GCA_964419865.1 uncultured Hyphomonas sp.
GGCACCGTTTTCAGCGACTCGATGAAGGAGGGCGAGACGGCCGTTGTCACGTCCGGGTCGTCGATGCGGACAGGGGCGGGGGGGGCCGAGCGCGCCATGGCCGCAGGCGGCGGGGCCTCCTCGACCATCGGCTGGAAATTGAAGTCATCTTCACGGGCGGAGGCCATGCCGGCCGCCTCGCCTGGCTCTGCCATCTCCGCCTCATCCGCCGGAGGCGGCGGAGGGGCTGGCGGGGCGAACGCTTCGGCCACGGGCTCAGGAGCTTCCGCTTCAAGGGCTTCCGGCAG
The DNA here is from genome assembly GCA_964419865.1 of uncultured Hyphomonas sp. Classification (GTDB taxonomy): domain Bacteria; phylum Pseudomonadota; class Alphaproteobacteria; order Caulobacterales; family Hyphomonadaceae; genus Hyphomonas. The sequence continues at coordinate 288 of CAYQRX010000349.1, forward strand.
GACAGCTTCGTCCCATGCATCGCCGGTTGCCGGCAGTTCGGGCGGGGGGGCTTCGGCGAAGACCGGCTCCGGCGCCGCGGCCGGGCGGTATTGTTCCAGCAGCGCCGCGCCGCCGACACCTGCCGCCAGCAGGCCGGCGAGGACCAGAAGGATCGAGATAAAGCGCATCATGACTGGCGTCTCCCCGCGTGAAGTCCGGATCAGTTTAGCAAACTCAGCGGGCCGTGAAACTGTCCCGGCTCGCTTCATAGAAGGCAATTGCGGCAGCATTGGACACGTTGAGGCTTTCCATCTGCGGCGCAATCGGGATGCGGGCGAGTTCGGCGCAGGCCCTGGCCACGGCCGGGCGCAGGCCGGACCCCTCGGCGCCGAGGACGATGGCAAGCTTTTCGGTGCCCCTTACGGCTTCGTCCAGCTGGCGCGTGCTCTCGCCGGCAAGCCCGACGGTGTGGAAGCCCGCCTCGGCCAGCGTCTCCAGCGCGCGGGCGATGTTGACGGCGCGGATCTCGGTGACGGTCTCGACGGCGCCGGCGGCGCTCTTGGCGACCACGCCGGTCACTGGCGGGGCGTTGCGGGTCTGCAGGACGAGGCCGGTGAAGCCGAAGGCGGCCGCCGAACGGAAGATGGCGCCGAGATTGTGCGGATCGGAGACCTGGTCGAGCACGGCGAAGCGGGTCGCTCCGGCGGCGATCACATCTTCAAGAACCGCCTCCTCCAGCGGATCGGCCTTGAGCGCGATGCCCTGATGCACGGCGCCGGGTGGCAGGCGATGGTCCAGCTCCTTCGCGGTGACGATCTGCGGCGCGGTCCGGCCCGCGGTCAGCTTCTGGGCGGCGTTCTCGGTCGCCAGCAGCGTGTGGACGCGCCGGGCGGGGTTGGCGAGGGCGGCCATGACGGCGTGCGTGCCCCACAGCCAGAGCGGCCCGCCGGCTTCGTCGCGGGGCTGAAAGCGCGGCCTTTCCGGCCGGCCCGGGCGGGCTGGCGCTTGTGTGTTCTGCTGCCGCTTTGGGTGGTTGCGCCGCATGATGTTCGTCCTTATAAGGCCGCTTCCATCGTGGATCAGGGGCCGGAAACAGCCCTTGTGAAGCGACCGCGTAGCGGCGTCAAACGGCGTGTGCTGCGGGGGCCTGTGGAGGGATGGGAGAGTGGTTAAATCCATCAGACTGTAAATCTGACCGCCTAGCGTACGCTGGTTCGAATCCAGCTCCCTCCACCACCCCCTGCGCGCGCCGCCGGCGCCGCGCCCGGCAACGGGCGGGTATAGCACAATGGTAGTGCAGCAGCCTTCCAAGCTGAGTATGTCGGTTCGATTCCGTCTACCCGCTCCAACTTATCCGGAATAGTTTTTCACTGAAAACAGGGCATTTTTGCCGAGGTTGTCGGCGACAAGGTCATGACCGAAATCACCCGCCAGGATGCGCTTGAATTCTACAATTGGTGGGTCGAGCGGCTGAAGCCGAAGAAGGGAAAGCGCCCGAGAGGCGCCAATACCGCCAATCGCAATATCGGCAATCTGCGCCTGTTCCATGAACGCTATTTCAGACATATCGGGCAGGGGGAACGGCAGAATCCGTTTCGCAATCTGAGCTTCAGGGAAACCGTGAAGAAGGAAATCCCTCCCTTTCCCGACACATGGGTCCGTGAGAAGATTCTGGTGCCTGAAGCGCTTAAAGGGATCAATCGTGAAGCGCGGTTGGTCGTTTACGCGCTCATATCGAAACCGGCTGCCGTCCGAGCGAGATCGCAAACCTGTTGCCGGAACATATCCATCTGGATGTGCCTGTGCCCTGCAATTCAATCCGGCCCACCGAAGACATGGAGATCAAGACACAGTCATCCATCGGCAACATTCCGCTGGTCGGTGTGTCGCTCGAAGCGATGAAGCGTGCGCCGAATGGTTTTCCGCATTACCGGGATCGCAATGACCTGCTTTCCCAGTCGCTCGTCAAAGCTTTCCGCAACCGGGACCTGTTCGCGACCGAGAACCACGTCATTTACTCATTCCGGCACTCCTTCGAGAAGCGCAGGCTGGAGGCAGGGCTCGATTATGGCCTGCGCTGCCTGATCATGGGCCATGCTGCAAACCGGCCAGCCTATGGGGATGGAGGGTCGCTGACCTATCGGCGCGATGGGTTGCTCAAGATCGTGCATCCCTGTCCCGAGACACTGTTCGCTGATTGACGTCCCGGGTACAGCAAGCCCGGAAGCATCGCAGAAATGTCCCGAACGGGGAAGTTTTGTGCCGCAAGGTGGGTAGTTGCTCAATAATTCCTGATCGGGAAATTTTTCTTGATTTCTACTCGAATTCTACGTATATGTCCCGTTCGGGAAATTGCACAGATGAAACCAGAAGAAATCGGCGCGATCATTCGCAGGACACGCAAGGCGCAGGGCCTGCGGCAGCCTGAGCTTGCTGCGGCATCGGGGGTGGGGCTTCGCTTCCTGGTCGAACTGGAGCGCGGCAAGCCGACTGCGCAGCTTGGCAAGGTTCTGTCTGTGCTTTCGGCACTGGGCTGCTCTTTGCGGATCATCACGCCGGAGGATCGGCGATGAGCGTCCATGCCCTGACGGTCTGGTGGGGGAAGGATGCTGTTGGCACCCTCAGCATCGATGAGTATGGCGATATCGGCTTTATCTACCTGCCGGCCTGGCTGACCCGCGCCGGCGCATGGGCAATCTCCCAATCCCTGCCATTGCGGGAAGAGCCATTCTCCCGCAGGGAATGCCTGCCATTCTTCGACGGCATCCTTCCTGAAGAAAGCCAGCGCGAAATGGCAGCGGCGGCTCTCGGCGTGTCGGCCCGCAATCCGTTCCGCCTGCTTGAGCAGCTTGGCGGCGAGATTGCGGGCGCGCTGAGCATCTGGCCGGAAGGCGAGGTGCCGCCGGTTCCCGAAGGTCCGTTCCAG
>CAYQRX010000350.1:0-3181 GCA_964419865.1 uncultured Hyphomonas sp.
GATTCAAGCGTCCGGTAGCCGATGGAAAGGCCATCCAGCGCGCCCTCCTTCATCAACTCGTGCGTCTCGCGGCCCTTCTCGATGCCGGTGAACAGCTTGCCTTTTACGTAGAGGCCCTTGGCGTCCTCGCGCATCTCGACCCACTTCCCGATGATCTGGTCCGTGCGGTGGTCGCGCAGCATCTTCACCTTGGCGGCCGGGCGGCGGATCAGCGTCTCAGAGAACGCACCGGCCACAACGATGTCATCACCTTGATCACGGTCGCCGAAGACGCTGGCGTAGCCCTCAAATTCGCCGTCGTCGCTCAGTGCCTTGGTATCGAACGGCAGGCATCGGCCCAGATCGCCGCTGAACTGATCGTCTTTGCGCTCAAGCGTCCTCATCGTCGCTTTCCTCGTCTGTCTTGGCAGGCGGCAGAACCGCGTCCGTCAGGTCGTCGCCTTCGATCATCGCGTCGGCTGCGCTGAGCATCTGCTCCGCGGTCATGGTCTTGTCGTAGAGGCCGACCGACTTCAGGTAGGCCAGCAGCGGCTCCGGCCCTATCGTCTCCATACCCTCACGCAGCTCGCGCAGGATCGACGCATCCACCTTGCCGATGGAACCCTTGGGGCGCGGCTCGTATTGCAGGGCATCCCGCGCTTCGTCAGCATCGATCACGCCCTTGTCGAGAAGGTTGATAACCGTGGTTCGCTTGCTTTCCCGCCGCGGTTCAAGAGCCGGGATTTCGTCCAGATCGACGGAAAGGCGAATGTCATCACCGAATTTCGGCGCAAGCCATGCATTGAGCGCGTCAACCACACGATCCACCAGCGGCAGGATCGTTTCCTCGTACAGATCGAGCTTGGCCTGAGCCAGGTTGTTGTAGGTCGCCTCGCCTTTCACGACGAGCACGTGCGGAACGCCAAAAGCGGCGCAGATGTCTCGCGCGGAATCGTCCTTGCCCTGCCCGAAATCCATATCACGGGGCGTGATGCCCATATCGAGCCAGTCCACATTGCCGCCGAGAACAATCGGCTTGCCAGCATTCGCCGGGCCACCGTGCCTCGCCGTCAGTTCGGCCTCAGCCGCCTTGATCGCCGCTTCCGGTGCCGTCACCTTGGACTTGTCGGCCAACTCCACCGGCTTGAACACCAGCGCACCGGACGGGCGAGCACCATTGTCGAGAAGCGCCTTGTTGTGAGCCGCTGCCGCGTTGTTGCGGTCGATGCCATATGCCCCCGGCTCGACGCGGCTCAGCCCATACCAGTCGTTGATCGGATGGAATTCCTTGACGTGCAGGATCGGCCCGTCGCCGGTCAGTGGATTGACTCGCCATTCCTTGCGCTGGCCGAACGCCTCGTACTGGTAGGCTTCCGGCAAGCCGAACCGACCCGGCACCACCTTCATGCGATCCGGCCTATGCACCCACAATTCGCGAGGTGCACCGCTCTGCGGCCCTACCGCCTCCATATAGCCGTTGCCGGACAATATCAGGTAGGCATAGAACGCTTCAAAAAGCGCCGCACCGCCCTGCATGGAGCCGGGGCGAGACAAGAGCTTGAGAAGCGGGTGATCCTTGCCGAGCTCCTTGTCGCCAGCGCCGTATGCGAGCCACGGCACGGTCGCTGCGTTGGACGCGATAAGCTTCGTGCACCGATAGGCGATGGCGTTCCTGACAAATGCCTCATCGGCAAGCTGCTCATACTCGCGTGGGGTCCAAACAGGATTGCCCGTCTGCCACGCGGAAATGATGTGGCCGGCCGCGCTCGCCTTCGTTTCTCGCCTGAACCATGTGCGCGGGTCGAAAAAGCTCATTCGTGCATCTTCCCGCCTACGTACCATTGGAAGGGCTCGGGAGCCTCAGCGAGGGCGTTGAAGGCCCGGCTGGTGCTGTCCGCGTCATCGTCGTGCTTGGCCTCAGGGAAGCCTTCCAAGGCAGTGAACCACTGCTCATTCCATTGCCCGCGAAGGACGATGACATTGCCCGCTTCGGCTTGCGCCGAGAACGGGCTGAACCGCGTAACCTTGTCGCCAGATTCCGGTGTGGCCCTCGCCGTGAAGCCAGCCAGCATCTTCGTCAGGCTCGCCACCTGCGACTTGCCCGCCTGCCCAGGGTCTTGCGGCAGCGAGATATGAACGTCCTTGCCATCCGCCGACGCCGTGTTCTTGATCAACGCCTCGACGCCGGACGGGCTTAGATGGTCAGAAACGTGATGCGCTACGATGTAGCGGCCATCATCCAGCTTGCCGATCTTTGTTCCCGCCGTGGCGTCCGGGTCGTTGCCTTCCGTCTTCGGGGTCGCGCCCAAGTCCCAACCGCGCATCCAGCGGGTCACATTGGCCGGGATCGCGTCAACCACCTCGCACCAGCCGCGTCTGAACATGAGCCCGGCCGCCGGTCTGATCTTCCAGTTGCCGCCGAGCAGACGTTCCCGCTCGACCGTGGGCAGCGCCATGAGGTTGGCGACATAGCCGGGGTCCGCCGCCATGAGCGCCCGGTTGTCGCTCAGCTTGGCCGGGATGAACGTGACTGACTTCGGCGGGATCGGCTTTTCAACCCCGTTTTCATCCGGGGCGGTGTAGCCCGCCAGTTCCTCGGGCTGATCTGCCCATATGATCTTATCCCCGATGCGAACGAACCAGCGCAGCACACCGGCGCGCTCCGGGATGGCGAAGCCCGTATCCTGATCGATCCACCAGGCTATAAACTCGGCAACCCAGCTATCTGCATCGGGGTTGCACGTGGCTCTGATATACGGCCTCACACCGCTCATCGAGCGATTGCGCGAAACCATGTACCAGAATTGCTTTGCGCTGAAATGCGTCAGCTCATCAAAGCAGATTAAAGGGATCTGAGCGCCCTGCCAGTTCAGGACTGTCTTGTCGTGTTCCAGATGCGCGAAGCTGACAGCCGCGCCGCTGGGGAATATCCATTGCAGGTCTGGCGCGCTACGTGGGGCCGCTTGCAAATCGGGGTAGAGCTTTTCGCTCTCATCCCATAAGCCACCTTCATTCCGCACCTGCACCAGCGTCCGGCGGAAGAACACGGCGCCGAAATCTGGATTGGCGACGTGGCGCAACGGCTCCATGAGCAGCGCCCACGTCTTGCCCCCGCCGGCCGCGCCGCCGTAGATGTCGATATCTGCAGAAGACCCGAGAAAGGCAGTCTGCGGCCCCTCCTGTGGCCGGATGATTTTCGGGG
>CAYQRX010000351.1:0-3157 GCA_964419865.1 uncultured Hyphomonas sp.
GTTCAAGATCCCGATCCAGGCCGCCATTGGCGGGCGCGTGGTCGCGCGCGAAACCATCAGTGCCATGAGGAAAGACGTCACCGCCAAATGCTATGGCGGCGACGCCACGCGGAAGCGCAAACTCCTCGACAAGCAAAAAGCCGGCAAGGCCCGCATGCGCCAGTTCGGCAAGGTCGAGATCCCGCAGGAAGCCTTCGTGGCCGCGCTGAGGATGGATGGGGATTGACCTTCAAGCCCCCCTCCCTCGGGAGTGGGTGAGGGGCTGACCCGTGCACTTCGCTTAGTAAGGACCGACAAACACTGCGCGCGTCCGCGTTATGCGGTCCCACCAGTAGTGGCCAAGCTCTGAATCTGCGGGTTTCAAGAACCATACCCAAAGATGGGCGCTGCACATGGCAAAGAAACAGATACAAAATTTCAGGAAGTAAAGTGGGGCGCCGTGCGCTGACGGGTCCGGCTCGATCCGGTATCCCATGATGTACTGGCCCGCCGTCGCGCGGCCATACTTTGGATGAAGCCAGAACAAGCCAAGGACGACGGCGAACTGCAAGGGCAAAGTCCAGACGGCAATCTCGGCTACCTCGCCCTCCGGCGCGCCGCCGAAAGGAGGCCCAGACGGTGCGCCGCCGATCCCCTCAATGCCAAGGGCGATCAGCGCAGATACTGACGCAAAGAAAAGCGCAGCAAGATAAACGTCGATCAGGAAGGCAGTCATCCGGCGCCAGATTCGCACCGGCCGGGCCAAGCCGGCTTGTGGCAGACGGCGCGGTGCGGCCAAGGCAATGCCCCACGCAAAGACACAGGAGAGCAAGGCAGGCCCTTCGATCAGCTTGGCGTCATTTGCGGCCGGGTCCGACACCGCAGCCAGGACTGAAAGCCCGAAGAAGTGCGCCACGAGGATGCCGGCGAGCACATCCCTGCCAAGCGCAAAATCCGTAGGCCTTACCTGTCGCTTCATGCCCGCAGCAAACTAGATGTCATCTGAGCTTGCAACCTAAACCTCGGGTGCTCGGTTCCACTCCCCCCTCCAACCCTGCAATCTCCGCATCCAGCGCTTTCGCCGCCCGTGCATTCAGCCACCACACGGCCCCGAACACCGCCGCACAAATCCCGGCCGCCAATCCGAACACCACAAGCTTTGCTGCCAGCGGCGCCGGGTTGGCCGGGGTGAACGTCACCCCGCCGAGGAACACGACGATTCCCGGCACGAAAGGCAGAAGATACCAGCGCCAGACCGTATCGAGCGCGGCGCGCTGGCGCATCAGTTCGCCCTTGTGGAACGCCGTCAGGTCCTGCGCCGCGTCTAGTTCCGCCGCCCCGGCGGCGCGCGCCAGGCCATGCAGTTTCCAGCAGACATAGAGCGCACCGGCCACAATCATCGCGCAGCCCGCCCGCACGACAGGCTCGGGAATCAAGACCGCCATCCCCCCGAACACGGCAATAACCAGCACCGCCGCGGCATATTCCATCATGTTCCGGCGGCGGATCGTCTTCTGGAAACCGAGCGCCTTGCGGCGCAGCTCCTCCGGGGTGAGCGCGAAGTCTTCCGTCTTCTGGCCGGCCCACAGCTTGCGGATCGAATTGTCGTCAAACATCTTCCGTCTCCCTGAAATCTTCTGCCAGCCGCGCCTTGAGGCGCGAAATGCGTGTCATCACCGCGCCGGGTTTCAGTCCCATGATCTCTCCGATCGATGCCGCATCGAGGTCTTCCAGATACAGCGTCATGACTTGCCGGTCGGCCGGCTTCAGCGCCCGGATCCAGGCATTCAGCCGCTCCAGCGCATCCTCGCGTTCATACTCCGAAACCGGATTATCCACCCCCGGCATACCTGCGAACGCGTCGTCGCCAACAAGACCGCGATTGCGCCGCATCTCGCGCCCGGCATGGGTAGAGGCGACATTGTGCGCCACCCTGTAGACCCAGGTCTTCAGGCTGCAGCGCCCGTCAAATCTCGCAAGGCTGCGCCAGAGCGCAACATGCATGTCCTGCAGCAGGTCCTGACGGCGCCCGGCATCTGCTTCCATCGCGCGTGCCAGCCGCTGCATCGCCGCGCCATGCGCGCCTGCCGCTTCCAGATAGCGCTGATCCTGGTCGCTCACCGGTTTCATGACTGGATAGTCTGCCCGGCGAGCGCTGTCTTACAAGCCTCAGCGCAGAAACGTCACCGCGCCCCAGGCGAGAAGCGGGCCAATCATGATGAGGGCCATCCACATCCGCAGCGCAGGCGGAACGACGCCCACACTCCGGGCCGGCACGGCGCGTCCTGCCGGTCTGAACTTGCTCGAGCGGCGCCTGACGGCGACATACCGCCGTTTCGGCCGCCGGAATTCGAGAACGCCTGCTTTGCGTGCCATGGGCCATCTCCCTGCCCGTGAGCCGTGCAGTTTCCTGCCAAAGACCTCACATGCCGTTGCCCGAATCGTTCAAATTTCGCCGATCCGGCGCCTGACATGGCCGCTTCTATCCAGAAGCCGGCGCCGCTATATGCCCTCGGATGACCCGCGCCCTTACCATCCTCGGCATCGAGACAAGCTGCGACGAGACCGCCGCCGCTGTGCTGCGCCTTGAGGCGGGCCGGGCAACGCTGCTCTCAGACGTGATCCGCACCCAGCTCGCCGAACACGCCCCCTATCTCGGCGTCGTGCCGGAAATTGCCGCCCGCGCCCATGCCGAGCTGGCAGACCTCACCGTCGCTGCAGCCATGAACGCCGCCGGCCTCACCTATTGCGATCTCGACGGGGTTGCCGCCACCGCCGGGCCCGGCCTGATCGGCGGCGTGCTCGTTGGTCTGATGACCGGCAAGGCCATCGCCCAGGCCGCCGGCAAGCCGTTCATTCCGGTGAACCATCTGGAAGGCCATGCCCTCTCCCCGCGCCTGTCGGGCGACTGCCCCTTCCCCTATCTCCTGCTTCTGGTCTCCGGTGGGCATTGCCAGTTCCTCGAAGTTCGCGGCCTCGGAGATTACAAACGTCTCGGCTCCACCATTGATGACGCGGTCGGCGAAGCCTTCGACAAGGTCGCAAAGCTTCTCGGCCTTGGCTTTCCTGGCGGCCCGGCCGTCGAGCAGATGGCGCGCAGCGGCGATGCTGCCGCCCACGCCTTCCCTCGCCCCCTGCTAAACCGCCCTGGCCTCGAAATGAGCTTCGCCGGTCTCAA
>CAYQRX010000352.1:0-3150 GCA_964419865.1 uncultured Hyphomonas sp.
TGTTCATCCAGATACAACTCGCCATTGTATGTGGCCATAAGGATATTGACAGAGGGGGCTGCTTCTGTTGCGTTCATGTCTGAACTGGTTCAGCGGCAACAGCGCGACCGCAGGCACTGACAAGTCGTAGCGGGCTCGGATAGGCCTTGGGATCGAACAGCCACCGCGCAGGCCTATCCATTGTCTGTGCACATCATGAAAGCCGGGTGCCTCTTAGCGAACAAGGTCTTGCCGCGCAATAGAGGCGACGTGTTCGCTGAACGCATCCGCTATCAAGCCGGTCGTCCGCTCTTGGCGCCGCCGGCATTGATCAACGGCCTTTCAGCGGGACCGAAGCCGCTATCACGATGGCTGTGAAGATGAAGAAGGCATCCATGATGTCGTTCTTGAACATGATCTGTGTCATGCCGGTCGCGGCATAAGTGCCCGTCACGACGAGGGCGAGAAACAACCGCTGGCGCCAAGCTGCGTCGCGCGGTGCGCGCCACGCCACCACGATGGGCGTGGCCAGCAGGACGAGCAGCGCGGCCAGCACGATCAAGCCGCCATCGAGGAGCGCCGTCAGATAGGCGTTGTGCGGATGCGTAAAGTTAAGGATCGGCAGGTTGTCTTGGGTTAGATAAGGTACAAGTGCATCCATCCTGTTCTGGACACCATAGCCCCACAGCGGTGAGTCTTTGAAGGCTGACCACGCCGCGTCCCAAAGCCGTATGCGTTCTCCCATGCTATCACTGTGGGCTCCTGAGAGCAGGAGCTCGACCTCCTCCAGCGTGAATTGAAGGCGGCTTTCGAGCATACCCAAAGCGCTGTACGTCAGCAGGAGGCTGGCACCTGCGAGCAGCGCCAGCGTGGCCGGCCGCAGCAGGACCGCGCGCCAGGCGCGCGGCGAATATGCCAGCAACAGGATCAGGGTGAGCGGGATCACCATGATCACCCCTCTAGTGAGCGACAGGACGACCGCCGCCAGCCCCGCCACGAGGGCGATGCCGGCGAGCAGCCGGTATGAGCGCTGCGGCGCATCGATACCGAGCCCGGCGATGCCCGCGAGACACAGGGTGAGCGTGGCGAAGACGGCGGCGTTTCCCGCTCCGCCTTCGGGCCTTTCCAGCCCGAACGGGGAGATCTGGATGCCCGCGAATGCGAGGGCGCCGATGCAGCCCACGCCCGCGCCAAGGATATAAAGGCGCAGGTAGTCGATGTCCGGGGTCGCGCGCAACCGCGGGATCACCGCCCACAAGGCCAGGAACGGCAGCAGCCAGAGCGTGGAGCGGAAGGCCTGCCCGCCATTTTCCGCGAACAGGCCCGTGACGAAAACCAGCATGGCGTAGGCGGTGAAGGCCCATGCCACTTGCCTGTCGGAGTGCGTAAGCCGGAACTCGAAGCGTCCCAGCGCGAGCGACATCAGGCCCCAGACGAGAAAGATGGCCAACAGGAAGGAGATGGCGCTTCCTGCAAAGGCCGGCAAGGCGCCCATTAGAAAAACGGCGACCGCATTATTGCGGCCCAAGGCATTAATAGGTCGTTCAAAACCTAGCAGGTCGAAAATATTCCTTTTATGGCCTTGATCAGTAGCGATGGTATTTACTCCTGGTCGCTTATACGTGGACATTGAGGGGAGCGTGGATCGATATGGCCAAGATTCTCATATATAGTTCTTCAGTAGATTTTCCTGAGAAGCCGGCAGGCGCGATAACACATCGTTTTGTCGATCACTTCTGAGATCAGGTGGATCCGGATTTGTTCAACAGTCGGTAGACAGACGCCCGTCCGATCTTCAATCGTTTGGCGATTGCGGATGGACCGAGCTTCTCTTCGAGATGAAGCCGTCGCACCTCGGCTGCATCAATCACTGTTTTCCGACCGGTATAGACGCCTCGCGCCTTGGCGGCCTGTATTCCTTCGAGTTGCCGCTCTCGGCGAAGATTGGTCTCGAACTCGGCAAAGACGCCCAGCATGTCGAGGAAGGCTTTGCCGGCGGCCGTCGCGGTGTTCACCGGCTGTTCAATAGCGCGCAAGGCGATGCCGCGCTCTTTCAGGTCGTGGACGATGTCCTGGAGGTCCTTCACCGATCGAGCGAGCCGGTCGATCCGGGTCACTACCAGAATGTCGCCTGGCGCCAGGAACTCAAGGAGAATGGCAAGCTCGGTTCGGCCATCACGACGCGCACCACTCTTCTTTTCCGCCCGGATTACCGTGCAGCCGGCGGCGCGTAGTGCGGTTTCCTGGATCGAGAGATCCTGATCGGTCGTGCTGACACGAGCGTAGCCGTAAAGCGACATTGAAGCGGGAAAATTGTCTCGTTAGCTTCTAGAGGTTCTCTCCATACTGTCTCGAAAGCCCGTTGACAACCTAAATAAGACGCAAGATGGCGTCTCAGGCCGCTGTCTCTCATGGGTATACTCAAACAGACGATGCAATGCTTGGTCCACCCCGCTGAAAGCGGTCCACCTTGTGTCATGGTTTGACCATGGGGGGCCCCCTGATCGGCCGCGAGGAATGCGGCGCTGCGTGGAGCGATGCTGCCCCAGTGCGCGACATACCCGGCGCTCCGATACGCGCGGCACAACAGCCCTGACATGATCGATGCAGGCGCGGCGGCGCGAGGGGCTCAGAAGTTTCCCCGCGCAGCCTCCGACAGGATCAGCTTGTCCAGCGTCAGATCGGCCACCGCCTTGCGAAGCCGTTCGTTCTCCTTCTGGAGATCCTTCAACTGCCGAAGCTGGTCACGGCTCATGCCGCCATACTGCTTGCGCCACCTGTAATACGTCAGCTCCGAAACGCCGATCTGGCGAACCGCATCCGCCATCGCCATCCCCTGGCCACGCAAAACCTCAACCTGCCGAGCTTCGTAACGATCTCCTCCGGCTTCGCCGCTCGCTTGTTGCTCATGCTGGTCCTCCTTCGTGGTCAAAACCATACCTCAAGGTGGACCCGTTCAATGGGGCCGGATCAGGAGCATACGGATCACTTGAAGGGAGTGGAGGACCAGGAGGGGAATTGAACCCTTCATCGGACGGCTACAACCCGCCTGCTCTGCCGTTGAGCTACCGGTCCAGTGGAGACCTCGCCCCGGAATTGAACCGAGGATACACGGATTTGCAATCCGTGGCGTTTCCATCCCGCCCCGAGGTCATGCCAAGACGATTCCAT
>CAYQRX010000353.1:0-3140 GCA_964419865.1 uncultured Hyphomonas sp.
GTGAAGATCGAGCCCAAGGCGATCGGCGTCGGCCAGTACCAGCATGATGTCGACCAGGCGGGGCTTGCCCGGTCGCTGGACGGTGTGGTCGAGGACTGCGTGAACGCGGTCGGCGTCGATGTGAACACCGCCTCCGCCGCGCTCCTGTCGCGGGTTGCCGGCCTCAACGCCACCATCGCGGCCAATATCGTGGCATATCGCGAGCAGAACGGCCCGTTCCGGTCGCGAACCGAGCTCAAAAAGGTGGCGCGTTTCGGCCCGAAGGCCTATGAGCAGGCCGCCGGCTTCCTGCGCATCATGAACGGCAAGAACCCGCTCGACGCCTCCGCCGTCCACCCGGAAGCCTATCCGGTGGTCGAGCGGATCGCCAAACAGTCCGGCCGCAAGGTCGACTCCCTGATCGGCGACAAGGCCTTCCTGTCGAAGCTGAAGCCGGAAGACTATGCCGACGAGAAATTCGGCGTGCCGACGGTCAAGGACATCCTGAAGGAGCTCGAAAAACCCGGCCGCGATCCGCGCCCGGAGTTCAAGACCGCAACCTTCAAGGAGGGGGTCGACAAGATCTCCGACCTCAAGCCCGGCATGCGGCTCGAAGGCGTCGTCACCAATGTCACCGCCTTCGGCGCCTTCGTGGATATCGGCGTCCATCAGGACGGCCTCGTTCATATCTCCGAGCTCGCCGACACCTTTGTCAAAGATCCGCATACGGTTGTGAAAACGGGGCAGGTGGTCTCGGTCACGGTGATGGATGTGAGTGTGGCGCGAAGCCGGATCGGCCTCAGCATGAAATCGGCGCCCGGAAAGGACGTCTCGGCTGGTCGCGCCGGCGCGGCCAAAGCGCCCGCACAGAAAGCCGGCGGAAAATCCCCGCCACCCGCAAAACCCGGCGACGACACACCTTTCAGTGTGCTGTCCAAATTGAAAAAATAGGGGCCTGCCATGTCCGCTTCAGGCGATCCAGACCGCGATCCGGCCTATAAACTGGCCGCGCTGGATACCGAATTCATCCTCGGCGATTCCATGCGCGGCGCGCGCTTCATGATGGAATACGCCAAGGCCGAGGAACATCTGCGCCGCCACCGGGTGCGCTCCACCATCGTCGTCTTCGGCAGCGCCCGCATCCATGAGAACGGCAACGACTGGCACCGGCGCACCTATGACGCGGCGCGGACTTTCGGCCGGATCGGCTCGCAGCGGGGCGGGGCGCTGCTCGATGGTCATGAATGGCGCGACAATGTCATCGCCACCGGAGGCGGCCCCGGCATCATGGAAGCGGCCAATCGCGGCGCGCGCGATGCCGGCGCCGAGACGATCGGCTTCAACATCGCCCTGCCGCATGAACAGTTCCCCAACCCCTACATCACGCCGGATCTCTGCTTCCAGTTTCACTATTTCGCCATGCGCAAGATGCACCTCGCCATGCGCTCGCAGGCCCTCGCGATCTTCCCCGGCGGCTTCGGGACGCTGGACGAGCTGTTTGAAATCCTCACGCTCAGCCAGACGGGCAAGGGCCACCGGATGCCGGTCGTGCTGTATGACCGGGCGTTCTGGACCAGAATCGTCAATTTCGAAGCATTGGCCGAGGCCGGGATGATCGCGCCCGAAGACCTGCACCTGTTCGACATCGTCGATGACGCCGAAGAGGCCTGGGAAAAGCTGGTGGCGGCGGGGTTGAAGATCGGTGCGGCGCCGGGCTGACGCGCCGGCGCTTTCAACCGACGAAGCGGACCGCCAGGTCATGGCCGTCCTGGCGGACGAACTCGGCCGGCGAGTTGATCCCCAGCTTCGAGGACACGAAGAAAAAGCGCTGCGGCACGAACACCTTGTGGCTGAAGCGGATTTTCGCGCCGGTCTCGGAAATATCGATGCAGATGCCTTCTTCGCGCCCTTTCGGCTCCCAGACGAGAACACAGGTGGCCCAGGTCGACTGCCGGTCGGCGCGCGGCCGGCGCCGGTGGGTCTGCATCTGCGGTGGCTTGGCGCCTTCAGGCACAGATCCCCGCAAAGCAGCCTGAAGCCGCTCCTTGGAAACCGGAGTGTTCTTTTTTCCGAACATTGCGCGCCTGAACCGTTGTCATCACGGGAATCGACTTACAATAAAGTGTCCCAAATGAGGCCGGTTGGAAAGCCCTGATATGCCGCTACGGCAAGGTGCGGGGCGTCGAACCTGTAATGGAATCAGCAGGAGCAGCGGTATATGAGGGGTTAGCGCGGCGCGCGCCCGTCAGCCGGCTCCGGCAAATCCGCCGCGCGCGAATGTCAGGACCGCAGATGTGAGCCGGGCGAGGTCCTCCTCACCGATCATGTAGCTCGGCGTCAGATAGACGGTGCGCCCGAGGGGGCGGATGAAGGTGCCCCGCTCGATGAACCATTTCCGCGCCGCCTCCAGCGGGAAAGGCTCGGCCATGTCCACCGCTGCCACCGCGCCCAGAATACGCACATCGGCCACCGTCTCCAGCGCTCTGGCCGGGGCGAGGGCTTCGGTCAGGCGTGCCTCCAGCGCCTTGACCCGTTTCAGCAGGCTGCCATCGGCAAACAGGTCGAGCCCGGCATTGGCCACGGCGCAGGCGATGGCATGGCCGGTATAGGTCGGCCCGTGCATCAGGGCATGCTCGGGAATGCCGGAGTGGAAGGCGTCATACACTTTCGCCGAGGCGATCGTGGCGGCCAGCGGCGTGATGCCTCCGGTAATGGCTTTGCCAAGGCACATGATGTCCGGCGTAACGCCGGCCCGGCCTGCCGCGAACATCTCTCCGGTGCGCCCGAAACCGGTGAATATCTCGTCGAAGATCAGCAGCACGCCGGCCTGGTCGCACAGCCGGCGCAGTGTCCGCAGCACCTGCGGCGAATGCATCCGCATGCCGCCCGCGCCCTGGATCAGCGGCTCGATCAGGACAGCCGCGATCTTCCTGTCCGTAGACAGAAGGGTTTCCAGCGCCCGGATCTGCTCACGGCTTTCCGGCAAGGCCACGACATGCTGATCGGCCAGGGCGCCGCGGAACATGTGGTGCATGCCCTCATCCGGATCGCAGACCGACATGGTCGCCAGCGTGTCGCCATGATAGCCGCCAAGGAATGAAACAAAACGCGTGCGCATCTCGCCGCGCAGATTGCGGAAATACTGGATGGCAATTTTCATC
>CAYQRX010000354.1:0-3137 GCA_964419865.1 uncultured Hyphomonas sp.
GCATCGGCAGGCGGGCTGGCTGCACCGTCGACATGGCGGGCCGGCGGCACCTGCGTCCAGCCCGGCGTCCAGGCCTCCCCCTTCGCGCCGTCACGCGCTGCAAGAGCTGACACCAGCTGCGCTTTTTGTGCCTTGAGGGGCGCGCTCTCTGCTTTCCGCGCCGCCTCTGGCGAAACCGTCTCCGTAAGGAAGGAACGGGTGACCCGCCGGTCACGCAGAAGATCGAAAAACGCCTCGTCCGGCTGCCAGAACGTCCCCGGATCAACGGCGCTGGCATGCAGCGCCGCCTCCACGGCGGGCCCGCCGGACTCCAGCGTCTCAGCCATCGCAACCGCGATCACCTGCATAACCTCGGCGTCGGACATTGCGAGCAAGGCGGCGAAGGTCTCGCAGAGGTGATACGCGTCGCCGCTGCGGCGCGGCACCGGCGCGCCCAGCGCCTCGAACAGGGCGCCCGCGCGGTCCCGCGCGGCGTCCAATTCGGCTCTGACGGGGGCGGTCTCCACACTTTCAAGGGTGGCGTCTTTCACCGCGCCGGGTGCGTGCGGGCGCACATTCCAGAGCGCGGACCCGCAGAGGACATGGGCTGCCATCAGGCGCAGCGCGATGGCGGGGTTCCGGATCAGACCCGCCTGCGCCGCGCCGTGCCGGTGCAGGCTGATATAGTCCGCCATCGGTCCCGACATCTCAGGCCGCGCGACCTCTTCCGGGCCAGCTTCGACCCTGTCAGCAGGTGTCCTGGCCTTGCGCACTTCTGACGCTTTCAGCCAGCCTTCATGGAACGTCACCGTGCCATCGTGGCGCTGCTCGACAATGACCTTGCCGCCCTGCTTCTTCGTCGTCTGCTCATAGTCCCAGCGGTGAAAATACGCCCCACGTTCGAGCACCGCCACACCGGCCCAGCCGCGCTGCCGGTAGCCCTCGATCTTCTCCGCCACCGCCGCGTCCTGCGCGTCCCAGAACGCCGCCGCGTCGGCAAACACCGCCGCCTCGCCGAAGAGGTCGGCCGTCACTGCGCCGGTGTATCCGGCCAAATCAAACAGCGCCTTGTCGGTTGTGATGGCGCTTCCGCCGGTGATCCACGCGCGGCAGGCCCGCCCCATAGGGGCGCGCTCGGTCTCGCTGTTCCAGAGTTTCATCCAGTCGGCCTGCCGGGCTGGCGTCGCCAAGGTCAGCGCCCGCACCGTCTCGCGGTCGATCTCGTCGTCGGCGTAGAGTTTCCGGATGGGGGCGCTCAAGGAAGCCAGCGCCAGCACGCGCCGGACGGTGAGTTCCGTCACCCCGAAAAAGCCCGCAATCTCCTCGACCGTCCGCCCCTCGTCATGGAGCTTCCGGAAGGCGGTATACTGCTCCATCTCGGTGGCGGGCAGGCGCGCGACATTCTCGATGATTGAGGCCTCAATCGCAGAG
Source organism: uncultured Hyphomonas sp. (assembly GCA_964419865.1). Lineage (GTDB taxonomy): Bacteria > Pseudomonadota > Alphaproteobacteria > Caulobacterales > Hyphomonadaceae > Hyphomonas. Next base: position 1,411 of record CAYQRX010000354.1, read on the forward strand.
GCCGCGTCGTCTTCGGCCATCACCGCGCAGGGCACCAGCGGATCGGCGCCGGTTTCCTTCGCAACCTGCTGGAGGGCAAAGAAGCGGCGGCGCCCGGCGATGACGCCGTAGCGCTCGCCTTCACGGCGCACGAGCAGCGTCTGGCGGATACCTTTCTCGCGGATCGAGGGCAGAATGTCGGAAACGTCCGGCGCTTTGCGGCCATGGCGCATGTTGAGTTTCGAAATGCTGAGCGCGCTCAGCGGCAGGTGGATCAGGTCAGGTTGGGACATGGGAAATCTCCTTCAGAAGGGGAAGAGGGATTGGGGGGCAAGAGCGAGGCCCAGCCGCCACGGCGGCAGGGACCAGTGGATCGGCACAAAGGGTGCGCCGAAGGTGTCATGGGACGCATCGGATGCGCTGGCGCCGAGATCGAAGTCCCGGATCGTGACATCCGGGCAGCGCCCGTGCACCCAGATCGCGATGACGAACCCCCGCTCGATGTCGAGGGTCAGCTGGGGCCGAGGCCCCAGCACGCGCTCAAACGGGTCCATCGGGCGGCTCCTTGTGCGCGGGAGCCAGGGCGGCGGGCGCTAACGCGGTGAGGCGGGCCAGCACCTCCCGGGCAGCGGCGAGCGCGTCCGGAAGGAGGGTTCCGGACGCCTCGGTTAGATAGCTGTTATCCGTCTCCGGATAATTGGCCTCTATACCCCAGAGGCTCGCCGCATGGGGTGCAAGCTCCACCCCGTCCAGCGAAACCGACAGGACAATGCCGCAATAGAACCACTCGCCTTTTCGCCAGCTAGCCATGATGGCTTCGGCCTGCGCCTGCGCCTTGGCGAAGCGGGCGCGGAAATTGTTCCCGGGGCCAATGAACCCCGGCGCGTCCTTGTAGAGAGACGGCCAGAAACCGTCCTGGCGCTGATCGGGCGGGTCCGGGCAGTCATCGGGAATGATCCGGGCCGAGACGGTGAAGCCTTCGGTTTGGCAGGTGATGACATCGCCGGGGCAGACAAAGGATGGAAAGCGTTCGGTGAACATGGCGCCGCCCTCCCTCACCGCGACCAGAAGATGTGGACTTCATCGAAGCCGGTCTGGAAGACGAGTATTTCGCCATTGAGCGCCATGTCCCGGGCGAGCGCCTGCCAGTCGATATAGTATTCGAGCGAGGCCGGAATCTGCGTGCCCGTCTCCCGGATCATCTCTTCGGCGAAGTCTGCCGCCGTCTTGTACTGCCCGGCATAGTCCTCGAACGCCGCGCGCGCCTCTTCCAGCTGTCCCCCGAAATGCCGGTGCAGCTTTGCGCCGAGGCGGCCATGCTCGCCCAGGAACGCGGCAAGATCGCACACCGTCTCGAAAGAGGTGCATTCCGAAAGCGAAACGCCTTCGAACCCTTCATAGTCATGAATGGCCCATTCCTCAGCCTGCGGAACAGGGCTTTCTGCCAGCATGGCGCGGACTTCGGCCTTGATCTCATCGGGCGTGGTGGCCCTGATCCAGCGTCCGTGCAGGATGCCGCTATTATAGGCGGCTAGGCACGCCACGTAGATACGGGGTCCCGCCTCCACAGTGGGCGCGTCAGTTGTTCCAAGGGGTGCAACAGGTGTGGGTTGGTCAGTCATCTCCGGTCTCCTTCCCGCCCGCATCCTTCCCGCGTCAGGCGGGGGTGGGCGGCAGGAAGGCGCATCGCCGGAGCGCATGAGGGCCCCGCGCAAGGGGAGGCTGTAGGTAGGATGCTTTCAGAGACT
>CAYQRX010000355.1:0-3127 GCA_964419865.1 uncultured Hyphomonas sp.
CTCATGCCGATGATGCCGGCGCCAATGATGGCAATGCGGAGTTCGGAGCCAGGCTTGCGGGAGGCGCTTTCAGTCATCGGCGCCTTTTAGGCGCCGCGTGTCAGAAAGGGAATTGGGTGTTCTGAAGCCCGGTCTCGGACATCCAGAAGGCACAGAAGGCCTCGGCCATCTCCTGGCTCTGGAATACCAGCTGCTTGAGGCGTTCGCCGGCCGGGCCGAACGCGGTGCGAACCATCAGGTCGAGCGAGGCCGCGTCCCACTGGCCCGTCGAATCCTGCATCTCCACAAATGTGTCGATCAGCGCGCAGAGCCGCGCATCCTCTTCGCTGGAATTCACATCGAAGTCGACGATGACACCACTCATACTCATCACCCCGCCCATTCGTTGCAAATGTGTTAACAGGACCTGCGCCCCGCTTGAAGCCCTTTCGGCCCTGCAACAATCCTGCCACGCGAATTCCGGCATCTGACACACTGTCGCGCCTGGAATGTACAGTTTTCGGGCAGCGAGGGTAAAACGTCGCGGCAGCGAGTTGTTGCGATTCATTCTCAATCATGGTTTGGTCCCTTCAGATTTGAAGGAAACCCGCTCATGAAACAGCTCCTTGCGACCGCCGGGCTGATGCTCGGCCTTGCGGCCTGCGGCAATCCGGCGCCGCCGGCCGAGCCGGCCGCTCCAGCGGAAACGCGCGCCGCAGCCCCTGAAGGTGAAGCCCCTGCCGGTACGCTGAATGTCTATTCGGCCCGCCATTACGACTCCGACAAGGCGCTGTATGCCGCTTTCGAGGCGGAAACCGGCATCCGCGTGAATGTGCGCGAATCCGGCGCCCCCGAACTGCTGGAGACGATGCGCGCCGAAGGCGCCCGTTCACCGGCCGATGTGATCATCGCCTCCGATGCCGGCGCGCTCTACCGCTTCCAGGCCGCCGGGTTCACGCAAGGGGTGACCTCGGACAGGCTGAGCGCGGCGATTCCCGAACAGCTGCGCGAGAAGGACGGCCACTGGTTCGGCCTGACGAAGCGCTACCGGGTCATCGTCTATGATCCGCAGGTCGTTTCAACCGAGGAAGTCGACACCTATGCCGATCTTGCCGACCCCCGCCTCATGGGCGAGGTCTGCGTGCGCTCCTCCACCAACATCTACAATCTGTCGCTGATGGGCGAGTTCATCGGCCGCGACGGGGCCGACAGCGCGGCGCAATGGGCAAATGGCGTCACTGCGAACATGGCGCGCCGGCCCCAGGGCGGCGACACGGCTCAGATCGAGGCGGTGGCCGCCGGTGAATGCGCTGTCGCGCTCGTCAATCACTATTACTGGGTGCGCCTGTCGCAAGGTTCGCCGGAAGACCGGCTGAAGACAGCGAAGACCGAAATCTCCTTCCCCGACCAGAATGGCAATGGCACCCATGTCAATGTCGCCGCCGCCGCCGTGGCCGCCAACGCCCCGTCGCCCGACCTTGCCGTGCGGTTCATCGAATTCCTCACCACCCCGCGCGGTCAGGAGCTGCTGACCATGGAGACCAAGGACTACCCCGTCGTCGCCGGCGCAAAACTGCCGGAAGGCCTGGAGGGCCTGCCGGGCATCCATGAGAGCGATTTCCCTCTGGACCAGCTCGGCGTGCATCAGGCAGAAGCCCAGGCGATCTTTGACCGGGCGGGCTGGAACTGACACAGGCAGGGTTTGCATCCCCGATGACGCGTCAGATGCCGGCGGCCATCGCCGGCATCGTCATTGCTGTGCCTGTCCTGATGGTGCTCTTCATCGGCCTGTTTGACGGCGGCGGCACGGCCTGGAACCATATCCGCGAAACACTGCTGCTGCGCTATCTGGGCGGCACGATCTCGGTCCTTGTGCTGACCGGCGCGCTCTGCCTGCTGTTCGCGGTGCCGGCAGCCTGGCTTGTCACCATGTTCCGCTTTCCCGGGCGGAGCGTATTCGAATGGTTGCTGATCCTGCCGCTGGCGGCGCCCGGCTATGTGCTGGCCTATGCCTGGTCTGACCTTGCCGGCGTCGGCGGGCCGCTGCAGTCGGCGCTCAGGGACGCCACCGGCTGGTCGGCGCGCGATTACTGGTTTCCGGATATCAGCTCCCTGCCCGGCCTCGCCTTCGTGCTGGCCTGCACGCTTTACCCCTATGTCTACCTCACCGCCCGCGCGGCCTTTGTCTCGCAATCGGTCTGCGCGCTGGAAGCCGCCCGCAGCCTCGGGGCGGGGCCAGCACGCAGCTTCTGGGCCGTCGCCCTGCCGGCTGCGCGCCCCGCCATCGCCGCCGGCCTTGCCCTTGCCCTGATGGAAGCGGCGGCCGATTATGGCGCGGCCGAATATCTTGGCGTGCCGACCCTGACCTATGGCGTCATCCGCGCCTGGAAGAGTTTCGGCGAGCCGGCGGCGGCCGCCCGTCTCGCCTTCGTGCTGATCGCAGTGATTGCCGTTCTGATCCTCACCGAGCGCTGGGGACGGGGACGGGCGGGCAGCCAGCACTCCTCGACCCGCTGGCGGCACATTCCGCGCACCCGGCTGACCGGCCTGTCCGCACTTGGCGCCACATTGGCCTGTTCTGTCCTGTTTCTGGCCGCGTTTGGCCTGCCGGTAGGCCGGCTCGTCTGGCGCAGCCTGGAACTTGGCACCGGCTCGGCCCCGGTCTGGGACGCGCTGATGAACTCCGTCATTCTCGCCGGCGCCGGCGCGGTCTTCGCCTTCATTCTCGCCCTGCTGATCGTCCTCGGTGCCAGGGCGAAGAACCCGGCGGCCCTGTTCGCGCGCGCCAGCGCAGTTTCCGGCTATGCCATCCCCGGCGCGGTCCTCGCTCTCGGAGCCCTTGCCATCATTGCCCTTTTGCCCGTCACCCTGTCCGGCGCCTTCGCCCTCCTGGCGCTCGCCTGGGTCTATGCCTCGCGCTTTACCGCCGCGGGGACCGAGCCGATGGCCGCCGCCCTCGCGCGCGCCCCGCGCTCCCTGTCCCATGCGGCCCGCAGCCTTGGCGCCGGCCCGGCCCGCCAGGCGGCAGAGATCGACCTGCCGATCGCCCTCTCCGGCGCCGCCGCCGCCGCCCTGATCCTGTTTGTCGAGGCCTTGAAAGAACTCCCCGCAACACTGATGCTGCGCCCCTTCAACTGGGATACCCTGT
>CAYQRX010000356.1:0-3125 GCA_964419865.1 uncultured Hyphomonas sp.
CTTATCCTCGGCTCGCATCACCGGCTGACCGAACCTGTCCTGCACATCGCCAATAATGCGGCGGCCGGAAACCTCGTCAATCAGCTGCGCATCGGCGGGCTGAATGCGCTGTTTGCCGCGCCCTATCATACCGAGCCGGCCCCTGCCCTCTCGGACGAAGCGCTGGCGACCCTGAAGGCCGGGCCGGCGGCCATCCTGATCCATTCGGCCAAGGGCGCCGATGCGCTCGCCCATGCCGGAGCGCCGCTGGGGACCGCCGCGATCATCGCGATCTCGGCCGCCGCTGCGGCGCCGCTGGAACGGCGCGCCGCCGGGCGCCTCCACATCGCTGCACGGCCGAATGAGGACGCGCTGCTGGCGGCGCTGGAGGCTGCAACCGGCGCGGCAAAGCCCTGACGGGCCGCGCTTTGCCGCAGCCGCGGCTTGTGCCACACTCGCGCCCTGAAAGCAGACGACGCAGAGGACCATGACCGATACGCCCCATTCCGGCCCGCAGGATGCCGAGGAGCCAATCGACGCTCAGTTCGAGCCGGCGCCGGAGCCGGACGCGCAGACACCCAAGCCGGGGGCCGCGCCGGGCTGGGCGGGGGTTGCGATCGCTGCGGTCGCTGCCGCGCTCGCCGGGGCCGCCGGCGGGGCCTGGGGCGCAGGTCTGGTGAGGCCCGACCCGGCGCCCGAACTGCGCCAGCGCATCGCTCAGCTGACAGCGCAGCAGGCCGAGTTTGAACGCCGCATCGCCGAGATGCCGGAAGCCAGCGACGATCTTTCAAGCCTCTTCGGCGAGGTGAGCGCGACCTCGCGCAAGCTGGACGAGATGCTGGCAACAGGCGCCGGCCTGCCGGCGGTGGAGCGCCTGACGGCGCGGATCGAGGCGCTGGAGCGGATCGACCCGGCGGCCGGGGCGAGCCCGGAAGAAACGCTGCGGACCCTCGCCGCGCTCGAAGCACGCCTGTCCGAACTCGAGGCAGGCCGCGCCGCCGAGGCAACAGCCGAGACCGCAAGAGCGGAAACGACGCGCCGGGAAGCGCGTCAGGCCGAGGCGGCGCTGGCGCTGTCGGCGATCGAGTCAGCCGCCCGGCGCGGGGCCGGCTTCGAGGCCGACTACCGCACCCTGCGCGCCGCCGCCCCGAACAATCAGACCGTCCGGCGCCTGGCGCCCTATGTCAGCGGGGTCAGCACGCTGTCGCGGCTGCAGGCGGATTTTCCGCCGGTCCGGATGGCGGCTGCGGCCGCCGCCAGCGCTGAAACGGCCGAGACGCCGCAGAGCCAGCTCGGCTGGCTGGGCCGCGTCTTCGGCGATGCCGTCAGCGTGCGCCCGGCCCACCAGCCGGAAGACCCGTCCGCCGCCGCGCTCGAGGCCGCCGCATCAGCGCTCTCGGCGGGCGACCTGAGCGCCGCCGTCAAAGCGCTCGCCCGGCTCGACGGCGCCCCGGCCCGCGCGGTGCAGGACTGGACCCGCGAAGCGAACCGTCGCATCACGCTGGAAGCCGTGCTGGAAGACACACGCCTCAGCCTGATCGAGCCGGAGAACTGAACAGAATGAGCCGGTTTTTCCTGTTTGTGTTTGTCCTGCTGCTGGTTTCGATCGGCGCGGTGTTGGCCTGGTGGGCGTTCAGCCTGCCGGGGGAAGTGACCTTCCCGGTCGGCCAGGAAGTCGTCTCGATCCGGGCCGGCGTGGCCGCGATCCTGCTGCTGGTCCTCGGCGGGCTGGTGGCGCTCATCTGGTGGCTGGCGACCGGCATCCTCGTGCTGCCCGGACGCATCTCGCGCGCCCAGCGCGCCAGCCGGACGCGCAAGGCGAATGCCGCGCTGGCCGAAGGCCTGCTGGCGGCCGAAGGCGGCGATGCGAAGGCGGCGATGCGCCTCGCCAAGAAGGCCATGCGCCATGCCGATGATGAGCGGCTGAAACTGTTGCTGGAAGCGCGCGCGGCGGAATCGAATGAAGACTGGGCCGGGGCCGAGCGGGCCTGGAGCCTGCTGGCCCGCCTGCCCGGCGGCCAGCTGGCCGGCCTGCGCGGGGCGGCGACGGCCGCCTCAGAACGCGGCGATCAGGTGACGGCCGAGGCGCGCGCCCGCGAGGCCCTCGAGCTGCGCTCGGATGCCGACTGGCCGTTCAACTCGCTGTTCGACATCCAGGTGGCGAAAGGCGAATGGGACAAGGCGCTGGAGACCCTGGCGCAGGGCGAGCGGCGCGGACTTGTCGAGGACCTCAATCTCAAGCGGCGCCGCGCCGTGCTGCACACCGCCCGCGCCCTCAGCCTGCCGCATACGGACAAGCCGGCGGCCCAGAAGGCGCTGGCCGACGCGATCCGCTCGGCGCCGGATTTCCCGCCGGCCGCCTATCATGGCGCGCGCGTGCTGATGATGGACGGCAAGGCGAAGGCGGCCCAGGGCGTGCTCGAGCTTGGCTGGAAGGCGCGCCCGCATCCGGCGCTGGCCCAGCTTTCGCGCCGCCTCGTGCCGCAGGACAGCCGCTACAATATCGCCGCGCGCCTGAAGGCGCTGGTCGAGACCAACCCGGCCCACCGCGAGAGCCGTATCCTGGCCGCTGAACTGGCGATGGACGAGGCAAGCTGGGTCGAGGCGATCAAGACGCTCGCCCTGCTGGTGGAGGAGAACCCGACCGGGCGGCTCTGCCTGCTGATGGAGCGGGCACTGAAAGGCTATGGCGATCTGGAAGAGGCCCAGCGCTGGGGCCGGTTGGCGGCCTCGGCCTCGCGCGAGCCGGACTGGTCCGACATCGACCCGAAAGGCGGCGCCTTCGATTATGACCGCCAGGGCTGGGCGCGGCTGGTCTATGCCTTCGGCGATGTCGGCGAGCTGATCCATCCGCGCTATGAAAGCTATGGCCGCGAGCTGGAAGCCGGCCGCGTGCTGGCGCTGACCCATCAGCCCGATGACGCCCCGGCCGCCGCCCCGCGCGCCGCGCAGGGCCCGCTCAGCCCGCCGCTGGACTATGCCCCGGACGAGGATTGAGGGGGGCACTCCTTTAGCTGCCATCCCGGCTCTGCGGCGCTGCGCGCCTTGTCCGGGATGACAGGGGTTCGGGACGGGTTTTGAGGTCTTGCACAGGCCCGCCCCTGCCAGTATATGCGGGGCCTTGCCCGAAACGGCACGCCGCTTTA
>CAYQRX010000357.1:0-3113 GCA_964419865.1 uncultured Hyphomonas sp.
GAAACTATGGGCCTGGCCACCGGATTGTCAACGCGGCCCATGTCACTTGCAATCCGGCCGCCTTTCCGGCTAAATTTCAACATCTGTTGAAACGGGGCGTCAGCCCCCGTGCGGGGAGATGCCAGGAATGATGCCAGAGGGCAAAGATATCCGCTGGACGTCAGATGACGGCCTTGAACTTTATGCCAAATCATACGGCCCCGAGGATGCCCGCCTGACTGTCCTCTGCCTTCACGGCCTGACGCGGAATCACAAGGATTTCGAACCGATGATTGCCGGCCTGCCCGGCCACTACCGGTTCGTGGCCGTGGATGTGCGCGGGCGCGGACAATCAGCCTATGACCCCGAGCCCAAACGCTACCAGCCGCCGGTCTACGCCCGGGACATGCTCCGCCTGATCGACCGGATCGGCGCGCGCAAGGTGGCGCTGATCGGCACGTCGATGGGCGGGTTGATCTCGATCCTGATGATCCGCAAGGCGCCGCAGCGGATCGCCGGGATCGTGCTCAACGATGTCGGCCCGGTTGTCGAAAAGGCAGGCCTCGCACGCATCGCCGGTTATGCCGGAAAAGTGCCGCCGGTCACCGACTGGCCAAGTGCAGCAGAAGCCGTGAAGACGATCAACGGCGCAATCTTCCCGCAGTATACGGATGATGACTGGATGGCCGTGGCGCGCCGCACTTATCGCGAAACGCCGCAAGGGCAGGTCCAGCCCGACTACGATCCCAACATCGCCGCCAATCTCGGCAAGGTGAAACCCGGCCCGATCGCCAGCTTCGTCATGTGGCGCATGTTCGGCGCCGCGAAGAAAGCGCCCCTGCTCATTGTCCGCGGTGAGACCTCCGACATTCTTTCCCAGCAGACTGCCGAGAAGATGGTGCGGCGGCACGGCAATGCCGAACTCGTCACCGTCCCCGGTATCGGTCATGCCCCCTTCCTGAACGAGCCCGCCGCCAGTGCCGCCATTTCCGGCTTCCTCTCACGCCTTGAGGCCCAGCAATGACATCCCCCGCCCTCGCGCCCGTTGCGCCGAGAATATCTGGCCGCGCCTGGGTGCTCGCCGTACTCACCTTGACCTACACGTTCAACCATATCGACCGGCAGATTCTCGTGATCCTGCTCGAGCCGATCAAGGCTGAGCTGGGCCTGAGAGACAGCCAGCTCGGCCTGCTGTCCGGCCTCGCATTTGCCGCGGTTTATGCAACGCTCGGCATACCGGTGGCCATGTGGGCGGACCGGGGCAACCGGCGCAACATCATCGCGCTCGCCGTCGGCATCTGGTCCGCGATGACGGCGTTGTCCGGATTTGCGCAGAATTTCTGGCACCTGCTGCTGGCGCGCATCGGTGTCGGCGTCGGCGAGGCCGGCGGTACGCCGCCGGCAACCTCGATGATCGCCGACCTCTATCCGCCGCAGGAGCGGGCGACCGCGCTTGGCATCTACACCAGCGGCATCGGCCTCGGCATCATGGCCGGCTTTGCGCTCGGGGGTTATGTCTATGAATTGTGGGGCTGGCGGGCAGCCTTCTTCGTCGCCGGTGTGCCCGGACTGATCCTTGCGCTGGTCGTGCGCTTCGGCATACGCGAGCCGGTGCGCGGCCTGGCCGATCAACGCGTCGATGACACGCCTGCCCCATCGCTCGGCGAAACGCTGAAGTTCATTGGCGGACAGCATTCGCTTCTCTGGCTGATGGCTGGCTGCCTCCTGATCTGCATTTCCGCGAACGCCTTCCTTGTCTTCACCTCCAGTCATCTCCAGCGCACCTATCTGCTCACGCCGGGCCAGGTCTCCCTGCCGCTTGGTGTGCTGATTGGCGGTGTGGGCAGCCTCGGCGCCATCGTGCTGGGGCGCGTCTGCGATACGCTGTCAAAGCGCGACCTGCGCTGGCGGCCGCTCATCATCGCGATCTGCGCCGCCGTCGCCCTGCCCTTCGCCTGGATGTTCCTGCGCGCGCCGAGTGTCGAGCTCGCTTATGCCTGGAACATCGTGCCGAGCTTCATCGGCCTGATCTATGCAAGCGTTGCCTATACCGCGACCCAGGAACTGGTGCGCCTGCGCATGCGATCCTTCGCATCCGCCTTCATGCTGTTCTGCCTGACGCTGATCGGCATTGGCTGCGGGCCATGGATCGCCGGCGAACTGTCGGATCACTTCGCCCGCGCCGGCGCGGGCCAGCCACTCGCCCGGGCGCTGGAACTGATCCTGATCCTCAATGCCGCGAGTATCCTCTGCCTGCTGATGGCAACGCGCAACTACCGCAAGGATGCGGCGCGCGCGGCGGCATGATTCCAACCCTCGCGGGCGTTTTTGCTTGCTCTTGCGCCAAGTCGGGCTCACATACGGCCCATCGAGAAGCCGCCTCTTGGCGGGCGGCCGTTGAAAACGCCTGAACGGAGCGATCGACCATGTCTCTGCGTATCAATGACATTGCCCCCGACTTCACCGCCGAAACCACAGAAGGGCCCATCAGTTTTCACGACTGGATCGGCGATGGCTATGCCGTCCTCTTCAGTCATCCGAAGGATTTTACCCCGGTCTGCACCACCGAGCTCGGCTATATGGCCGGCATCGCCGGCGAGTTTACAAGGCGCAATGCGAAAATTCTCGGCATCTCGGTCGACCCGGTGGAGAGCCATCACAAATGGAAGGCCGACATTCAGACCGCGACGGGTCATTCGGTGGCCTATCCGATGATCGGCGACAAGGATCTGGCCGTCGCCAAGCTTTATGACATGCTGCCTGCGGACATTTCCGGCACGTCCGAGGGACGCACTCCGGCTGACAACGCCACCGTGCGGTCGGTCTTCATCATCGGCCCGGACAAGCGCATCAAGCTCAGCCTGACCTATCCGATGACGACGGGACGCAATTTCGATGAGATCCTGCGCGCGCTGGACTCGATCCAGCTGACCGCGAAACACCAGGTCGCAACGCCGGCTCAATGGAAGCAGGGCGAGGATGTCATCGTCACCGCGGCGGTGTCGGACGAGGATGCCGAGAAGCGCTTCGGCGGCTTCAAGCGCGTCCTGCCCTATCTGCGCGTGACGGCGCAGCCGAAAGACTGAAAATGCGCTGCCGGCGCGCTGTCAGCGGCGCGCCGGCCGACGGCTTAA
>CAYQRX010000358.1:0-3107 GCA_964419865.1 uncultured Hyphomonas sp.
GCCAGGCCGGCTGCTGCAGCATCAGGCTCATCGCCTGCATGTAGGTGCGGGCCGCTTCGAGAAAATCTCCGGTGCCGGCATAGGCCGCGCCGAGCGCGTCACGATAGGCCACCGTGTCAGGCGCAATCCGGATGGCCTCCTCGAACGCGCCCACGGCCTGGCGCCGCAGCGCCTGTGCCTGCGCCTGATCGGCCGGTGCCTGCGTCTGCGCAAGCATGGCGGCCCATTCCAGGCGGGTCTGGCCGAGGTCGTAATGCGCTTTCGCCCGCGCGGCATTATCGGCGCCGGCTGTCGCCGCCGCGTCAGAATAGGCCTGGGCCGCCGCGGCGAAATCGCCCCGCCGGTCAACCCCGCTGGCGGCGCCCATGCCGGCGAGGCGGCGATAGGCCAGCGCCTTGCCGGACAATGCCCGGATCTGCCCCGGCTGCTGGGCAAGCGATTTTTCGAAATAGTCGATGGCGCGGTATTTGTCCTGCTCGCTGGCACCGGCTAGGGCGGCCTCGCCCAGCGTATTGGCCAGGCCGACGAGCCGGCTGCGCGCGGTGAGCACTACCGGGCTGCCCTGAGCCGCGTTCTGCAGCACATTCTCATAATCGGAGATGGCGCTGGCCGGATCGACGCCTTGGCCCCGCGCCGCAAACAGATCGGCGCGCAGCAGATGAAAATTGTCGACGCGCACATCCCGCGGCTGCCCCGCAGGCTGGTAGGGCGCCAGAGCCGCGAGCGTGCTGGCTGCGCCCATCCGGTTCAGGGCAATCGTCAGGCAGTCGGCCTTGTCCCGGCAGGCCGAGGAGGATCTGCCGGCGAGCGCCTGATAAGCCCTGGCAAGCACCATGACCCGTTCGTACTGGAACGCCGCCGACTGCTGGCGCCACGCATCCTGCTTGCGGCGGCCACGCACATCGCGCGGCGGGTTTCTCAGCTGTTCATGGCCATTCTCGAGCCGGGCAAAGGATTCGGTAATCCGCAGCGCGGCCGCTTCCGGATCGTTCAGCGCGAGCTGGGCGGCAGCGGCGTGATAGCCTGCGATCGCGCTCTGCACGCCGGTCAGCCCGGGATTCTGCGTTGCCTCCCGGGTGCAGGCAGCGGCCACTTCGGCGGCAGGCTGGGACGGCTGGCTGAAATCCAGGCAGTACGCCGTACCGCCCTGAGCGTGACTTACCTCATTGGTGGCGCAGGACGCGATCACGACAAAGGCCAGACCGGACAACCATACTCGCTTCAACACAGCCTATCCCCCACTGGCGGCTATCTGGGAACAGGTCGATTGAAGCGCTTTTCCGCCTTGGCGTAAAGGCGGTATTAACCATCGGTCCATGTTTTCCGCCGGCCGCTCCGGTATGCGGCAGAGGCCTGTAGCCAAAGAGACAGGAACGCTGCCATCCCCCTTCAGGGCTGGGCAGTAGATAGTCCGTAATTGCGGTGTTCTGCTGGCACGACCGGAGCGAGTGTTGGCCGCTTGCCCGGCGACTTCAGGTCACAGCCCTGCGGCGACCTTCTTCACCAGCGCGCGGGCGAAGTCCGCCGTGTCCGGATTATCCAGCGCATGGGCAAGGACGGCATCGAAATAGCCGGTCTTGTTGCCGCAATCATGCACCGAGCCGGCGAACTCATAGGCGTAGAAGTCCTGCATCTCCATCAGCTTCGCCATCGAGTCGGTGAGCTGGATCTCGCCGCCGGCGCCTGCGCCCTGTTTTTCAAGCAGACCGAAGATCTCAGGCTGGAGGATATAGCGGCCGGTGATCGCGAGGTTTGAGGGCGCACTCTCACGCGGCGGCTTCTCGACCATGCCCGACATCTTGATGAGCCGGCCATCACGCGAGACCGGGGCAATGACGCCGTATGACGATACGCGCTCTTCCGGCACAGGATCGACGGCGATGACGTTGCCGCCAACCTTGTCATAGGCGTCCACCATCTGCTTCAGCGCAGAGGGTTTGCCCTTGACGATCACATCCGGAAGCAGGACGGCAAAAGGCTCGCTGCCGATCACATCGCGGGCACACCAGACGGCATGACCAAGGCCGAGCGGCTGTTGCTGGCGCACGAAGCTGGACGATCCGGCCGGAAGGCGCGAGGCCTCGACCTGTTTCAGGATGTCGGCCTTGTTCTTGGCCTTCAGCTGGGTTTCCAGCTCATAGGCATGGTCGAAATAGTCCTCAATCGCGCCCTTGCTGCGGCCGGTGACGAAGACGATGTGCTCGATGCCGGCTTCTAGGGCCTCATCGACGACATACTGGATCACCGGGCGGTCGACGACGGGAAGCAGTTCCTTCGGGATGGCCTTGGTCGCCGGCAGGACGCGTGTGCCGAGGCCGGCGACGGGAAGTACGGCTTTTCTGACGCGCATGCGCGGAAAACTCCTCAATAACGGGCTTGTTCGTGCCCTATCGGCACGCTCCGGCGGAGTCCAGCAAGTCGCCTGCCAGACCTGTGGGGTGGGATCAGGCCGAGGCCTGCATAATCAGCGCAGCCAGCCAGGTCGACAGGGCGACGACCAGAAGCATGGTGGTGATGCGCACGGTGCGGCGCTCATTCGGGCCGGTGAACGCCTTTTCAATCCGGGCCTGCAGCTGATGCACCGGCGAGGCCAGGCTGCGCCGGCGCGGCGCGGATGCCGGCGCGGCAGATGGCGTGGCCGGGCTGTCGCTCTCGGGCTGAGCGGCGGGCTTCTCGTCGGCCGGCTTTCTGACTGCGTTCATTCGATCGATTCCGGAGGCAACTTCCCGAGGATGTCTGCCATTTTTGCCCTAACGCCAGCCTAACAGGCCCGGAGAAATTAGCAGGATTCGCGCCCCGGTGCCCGCTCCAGCGTGCCGGAGGGGCTGCGCCGGACGCCGAACACGCTGGCCAGGCGTGCCTCCGACAGGGCTTCGGCGGGCGCGGCATCGGCGACGAGGGCGCCGTCCTGCATGATGAGAATGCGCCGGCAGAAGCGCTCGGCGAGCTGCAGGTCGTGCAGGATGACGAGGACGGCGCGGCCGGAGGCGGCTTCGGCGGCGAGGGTTTCCATCAGGGCGAGCTGATGGGAGATGTCGAGCGCGGCGCAGGGCTCGTCGAGGAGGAGGATGCGCGCCGGGCTCGCCAGCAGGCGGGCGAGGTGGATG
>CAYQRX010000359.1:0-3106 GCA_964419865.1 uncultured Hyphomonas sp.
AACCACCAAAGGCGCCGAACGGTGCGCCGCCCTATTCCCACTCGATGATGAAAGAGCGAAAATTATTGTGTTTATTCAATGCCGTGCGAAAAGGATGTGGAAAACTACCGTCGCCGATTTCGGCAAGATCGCTGCGGAGACGATGGAATCACAGACGCGATGGGCTCACTCGCAGCGTCAGGAACGCCAGGGACCGCCTGCCGCCCACGTACGGATGAACGGGGCGCGCATTGCCGCAGCCTTAAGCGGCGGGAGCGCGAATTCTGCAATCGTGTCCAGCGTATCGGAGAGCTTCAGCGGTTCGACCAGCAGCGATTCGCGGCCGACGAACGCTTCCCACTGCCGCTGTTTTTGCGGGTCTGCGGCGAAGGTCGCGCTCAAGCCCTCCGGCGCCGTTGCCGGGACCGCAGTCGTTCGCCGGGTGAATGTTGCGGTGATCGCCTGGACAAGCGTTTGGCCGTCGAAGCCGAAGAGGCGCGACAGAGCCAGCAGGTCATAGAAATCCTTCATCCGGCTGTTCGCGATTCCGAGGGATACGATCGCCTCCAGCTTTTCCGCGACCACCGTTTCCCGGGGATAGGCTTTCAGCGGCACGCCCACGGACGAGAGTAGTGATGGAAATTCGAGGCTCTGGACGCCTGGCGTAATCGCGTCGCCAAAGCCGATATCGATCTGAACAGGTATGCGCGTCCTGGCGAGCAGGGCGACGGTTTTGATCCGGACGCCGCCATAGCTCTGTTCTTCGCGGATTGGCGCAGCACTTAGTCCGTCAGCGTCAAATATCAGGCCGTCGGCTTCGTCCGGCCCCGTTCGTGCGATGTCCCGAATGTCGGCGGTGACCCGTTCAATATCCGGGTCGCCGACGCCGAGCAGGTCGAGGTCCTGTGTCGGGCGAAATGGATCTTTGAGCCATGCGGTAAAGAGCATGGCGCCTTTGAGGATGTACTGGTCGCTGTGCGCCGAGCGGCTCAGACGGTGCAGCAGTCTTTCGATCGCATAACGGCGTAGGATCAATTGATAATCGGTGTTCATCGCTCGCGCGGCATTACGCAGGCGCGCGAGCACCGATGCGGGAAGGTTGGGTCCTTCATCCCTCATCGGCGACCACGCTTTCAAGATAGGGCCGCACGACGGTCCATATGCGCAGCGCTTTTGCATAACGGGCGATGTCGTCCGGCTTGACCTTGCGGGCACGCCAGCCCATTCGAAGCGCTTCGAGCGCAACATCAAGGCCGACGGTTGTCCGGAACCGGAAACAGTCAACGATGGATTTTGCCGGATCGAAGATCCGCACCGGGACGGAATCGATCCGATAGGTTCTGACACCCAGCGCGAGCGCCTGATCGCTAAAGCGCGCGACCCGGATTGGTGGATAGCCGACCGCCGGGGTGCGAACTTTCTGGCCGATCGCTACCCAGACAGTTCGGGGGAGCTGGAGTGTCATTTCGTGATACTGGAGCGCCGATATCAGGCAGATCACGCCTTTTGGAACGCGTCTGGCGACTTCGGCGAGCGCATGGGCGGCGTCAATGTCGGCGTCCGGCAGTTCGTACAGGCCGCGCGATGGCCGATGCAGCAGACCCGCATCGACCAGTCGCGCAAGCGTGCCCGGATTGACACCGCGGCGCTGCAGATCGGACTGGCGCATGATGCCGTGCTGCTGAAGCAGGCAAACGGCGAGCTCTTGCTGGGTGGTTGGGCGGTTCTGGTGCATGTAAAGAATTGTCGGTAGTTGCCGGTATATACCAACAGTTTTTTACATTGTGATCGCATTCGCGGCAACACAAAAGACGCGAACAGGCCGCGAAGGCTGCGGGCCAAATCCGGACGATCGGATGCGGTCGGCCAACGGCATGGCGGGCGGCCAGTAAACGTACAGCCAGGGAAGAAGCTTCAGCCTGCTTCCGCAGGCTCGCCAACGATCGCGCGCACCTGCTTCATGGTCATGAACATGCGCGCCGGAGTGCTCGCGAATGGCTGAAAGCCAAAGTCTGCATACCAACCTTGTCGCCTCTTGAACGCCTCTTCGCCTCCGTCCGACATAACATCCAGCACGATGGCGAAGCAGCCAGCCACTTCTGCAATACGACAGGCCTTTTCAAAGACATGATGCATGAGGATTGATCCGATACCGCGACCCTGGGCAGATATGCTGACGGCGACCTGTCCCAGGAACAGGATTGGCAGTTCCCCGTGGTCCGGTGCGCCGCGCGGACGCTTGGCAAGCTCGTCGGCATTCATCATGCCCAGATTGATCGCGTGATATCCGAGAATGATTGCCTGGCCGTCCTCAACCGCGACATAGACGCGGGTCATTTCGTCCTTCTGCTGCTTTTTCGCAGACAGTTTCAGATAATTATCGAGGCGGTCCACGCCGCAAGCGAAACCGGCGCGGTCATGCCGCGCCGGATCGAACAGTTCGATTCGAAGATCGCCGATCTCAGTCGGCATGCACGACACGCGCTCGATAGGCTTTCGCTGCTGCCCGCGCGCGCGGCGTCGGCGCTGGAGCGGCGTCGAGTGCCGACGCAAAGCGGGCCGCATCATCCTTTGTCAGGACATGCCGAGATGCCGCTTCGAGCACGCGTGAGGCTTCTCTTTCGATCGCAGCGCGCAGAAAGACGGACTTGTCGAGCCCCAGGGACGCGGCAGCCCGTGCAATCAGGTCGCCAAGGGCGTCACCGTGACGGATCTGCGTCGTCCGGGACTGCGTCTCGGAATCAAGCTCACTTTGATGAAAATCCAGCATGTGCAATCTCCTCTAGCGCCCAAGTAGTGCAAAGTGCATTACATGTCAAGATTTACATCAACCCACACTGGAATCAGCCGCGTAGGCCGCCTTGGGGCGCAACCAAAGAACAAGCCGGGATCTCCGGAACAAAATTGATAACATCTTACCCACCTGTTCGGCGTCGTTGGTATTCCCGATGCTCGCGCGCAGAAGCATCATCAATTGGCCACTGGAGCAAACAAACTGAGAATATCTTCCTATTCCCACTCGATGATGAAAGAACTGAAATTATAGTTTTGAATCAACGCTTTGCAAAAAAACCTGTGGAAAACTACCGTCGCCGATTCCGGCAATATCGTTCCGTAGGCAAATTGA
>CAYQRX010000360.1:0-3084 GCA_964419865.1 uncultured Hyphomonas sp.
ATTTCAAACAGGCCGGCAGCGCCCTGGCCACCGCCGATGCACATGGTGACAACGCCCCACTTCGCCTTGCGGCGCCGGCCTTCCATCAGGATCGAGCCGGTGCAGCGCGCGCCGGTCATGCCGAAGGGGTGGCCGATGGAGATCGAGCCGCCATTGACGTTGTATTTTTCCGGGTCGATGCCGAGCCGGTCGCGCGAATAGAGGCACTGCGAGGCGAAGGCCTCGTTCAGTTCCCAAAGGTCGATGTCGTCGACCTTCAGGCCGTGGCGTTCCAGCAGGCGCGGCACGGCGAAGACCGGGCCAATACCCATCTCGTCCGGGTCGCAGCCGGCGACATTGAAGCCGACGAAACGGCCGAGCGGTTTCAGGCCGCGGCGGGCGGCTTCCTTGGCTTCCATGACGACCACAGCTGCTGCGCCATCCGAGAGCTGGGAGGCGTTGCCGGCTGTGATGTACTTGCCTTCCTTGACGACCATTCCGCCGGAGAACACAGGCTTCAGCCCGGCCAGGGTCTCATAGGTCGTGCCCGGACGGTTGCAGTCGTCGCGATCCACGATGACTTCCTCGAACGTCTCTTCCTTGGTTTCCTTGTTGACGAGCTTCATCTTCGTCTTCAGTGGCACGATTTCCTCGGCCATGTAACCTTTCTGCTGGAACTCGGCGGTGCGGCGCTGGCTCTCGGCAGAATACTGGTCCTGGTATTCGCGGCTGACATTATAACGCTCGGCCACAATCTCGGCCGTCTCGATCATGCTCATCCAGATCGCCGGCCAGGTCTTGAACAGGCCTTCCTCGATGATCCGGTGACGGTTGGTCTGGCCCGAATGGGCGACCAGCGAGAGGCTTTCGACGCCGCCACCGATGGCGACCGGTGCGCCTTCATGCACCACCGTATGCGCCGCATTGGCGATGGCCTGCAGGCCGGAGGAGCAGAAGCGGTTGATCGTGGCGCCTGCGGTCGAGGACGGGCAGCCGGCGGCCAGCGCGATGTTGCGCGCGACGTTCATGCCCGAAGCGCCTTCCGGCTGGGCGGAGCCGAAGAAGACATCTTCGACCGCAGCGGCTTCGACGCCGGCGCGCTCGAGCGCTGCCTTGGTGACATGCCCGCCCATGACGATGGGGTGGGTGTCGTTCAGGCCGCCGCGATGGGTCTTGGTGAGACCGGTACGGGCATAGGATACGATGACGGCTTCACGCATGGCTTCCTCCGGAATTGGGATCTGATCTTGTTGCGGCGCACCCTAGTCAGGGAAATCCCGCGGCGCCAGACTTGCCTCGGCGTAAACTGCACCGACGCGACAAAAAACCCCGCCCGGTTGTCCAGGCGGGGCATGACGGGCCATCCGGCGTGCCGGATCAGGCCGTGACTTTGGATTTCGGCGCCGCGGCTTTCACCGCATCGTCCACATAGTCCTCGAACTTCCGGAAGTTGGCGACGAACTCGTCGGCAAGCTTGGCGGCCTGAGCGTCATAGGCGGCCGGGTCGGACCAGGTCGAGCGCGGATCGAGGATTTTCGCATCGATGCCCGGCACAGCGGCCGGCACGAGGAAGCCGAAGGTCTCGTCCTTGCGGAACTGGACCGAGTTCAGCGAGCCGTCGAGCGCAGCGTTCAGCAGGGCGCGGGTGGCCTTGATCGGCATACGGTTGCCGGTGCCATACGGCCCGCCGGTCCAGCCGGTCGAGACCAGCCAGCAATTGACATTGTATTTCGCGATCAGCTCACGCAGCAGGTTGCCATATTCGGACGGGTGGCGCGGCATGAACGGCCCGCCGAAACAGGTGGAGAAGGTGGCCGAAGGCTCGGTCACGCCTTTCTCCGTGCCGGCGACGCGCGCAGTGTAGCCGGACAGGAAGTGATACATCGCCTGGGCAGGCGTCAGCTTGGCAATCGGCGGCATGATGCCATAGGCATCCGCCGTCAGCATGATCAGGTTCTTCGGCTGGCCGCAGCGGCCAGTTTCCGAAGCGTTCGGAATGGCGGAGATCGGATAGGCGCCGCGCGAATTTTCGGCGAGCGCGGCAGAGTCCAGATCGAGCTCGCGGGTCTCGGCGTCCATCACGACATTTTCGAGGACCGTGCCCCATTGCTGTGTGGTCGCGTAGATTTCAGGCTCGGCCTCGGCCGACAGCTTGATCATCTTGGCATAGCAGCCGCCTTCGAAGTTGAAGACGCCGTTCTCCGACCAGCCATGCTCGTCGTCGCCGATCAGCGTGCGCGAGGCGTCTGCCGAAAGGGTCGTCTTGCCGGTGCCGGACAGGCCGAAGAAGATCGCCGCGCCGTCCTTCTCATGCGTGTTCACCGAACAGTGCATCGGCATCACGCCCTTGGCGGGCAGGAGATAGTTGAGGATGGTGAAGACCGACTTCTTCGTTTCACCGGCATAGGAGGTGCCACCGATCAGGACGAGGCGCTTGGCGAAGTTGACCGCGATGACGGTTTCGCTGCGGCAGCCATGCTTTTGCGGGTCAGCGCGGAAGCTCGGGCAGTTGATAATCGTGAACTCGGCCTTGAAGCCTTCATATTCCTGCGGCTCGGGCAGGCGCAGCAGATGGCGGATGAACAGCGAGTGCCAGGCAAATTCGGTGACAACAGTAACGGGCAGGCGGTGGTCGAGGTCGGCGCCGCCGAACAGGTCCTGCGAATACATGTCCTGCTTGGCCATGTGCGACTTGAAGTCCGCCCACAGAGCTTCGAAATGCGCCGGTGTCATGGCGGCATTGTTGTCCCACCAGACGGTCTTTTCGGTTGTCTCGTCGCGAACCGTGAACTTGTCCTTGGCGGAGCGGCCGGTATGCTGCCCGGTCTCGACGACCAGCGGGCCGCCCTTTGCCACGCGCGCTTCGCCAGCGGCGACGGAGGCTTCATAGAGGCGCGCCTCATTCCAGTTTTTCTTTACGGATTTCGGCTGCACGCCCAGCTCAGCCAGGATTGCTACGGTATCGCTCATTAATGCTGTCCTCGGGTCTATCTCGAAGTCTACTTAGGCACCCGGCCTAGCCACCACCCAGCCATTAGCGCCCTCGATACAAACTTTGCAACAACCATGCCCACGCGACATTGGCTGCGGCGCAACAATTTCGGC
>CAYQRX010000361.1:0-3070 GCA_964419865.1 uncultured Hyphomonas sp.
TTGAATATAATTGGAGCGGGTGAAGGGAATCGAACCCTCGTCGTCAGCTTGGGAAGCTGCTGCTCTACCATTGAGCTACACCCGCGTGCCGGGGTTATTTGAAGGCGAAACCGGCCCTGTGCAAGGGGGATTTCCCGCGGCGGGGCGGCATCTGGCATGCGGGCTGGCTTCGCGGGCCGCTCCCGTGTAAATGCCGCGGCATGAACGGATTTCTTCTTGTGGCGCTCGGCGGCGCGATGGGCGCGAGCCTGCGTTATGGCGTGGGCGTCGTCACTCTGCGCCATCTGCCGCTCGGCTGGCCCTGGGCGACCAGTTTCGTGAACATCACCGGCAGCCTGGCCATGGGGCTGGTGATCGGCTGGCTGGCGCTGAAGGATGAAGGCTTCGGCCAGAACACAAAACTCTTCCTCGCGACCGGCCTGCTGGGCGGCTTCACGACATTTTCGGCCTTTTCGCTTGAAATGGCGAACTTCCTGCGCGCGGGCGAGACGGCCAAGGCCGCGGCCTATGCCGGGCTGTCGGTGGTTCTCTGCGTTGCGGCGCTGTTCCTCGGCCTCTGGATTGCGCGGCGGGTGTTTGCATGAGCGGCCAGATCATCACCGAAACCGTCTCCGACAAGGAGACCGGTGCGCGCCTTGACCGCTGGATCAAGCGGCGGATGAATGTGACACAGGGGCAGGTCGAAAAACTGCTCCGCACCGGGCAGATCCGCGTCAATGGCGGCCGGGCCAAGGCGAATACCCGCCTGGAGACCGGCGACGAGGTGCGCCTGCCGATCTTCGCCACCGAGGATGCTGGCGCGCGCAAGGCGGCCACCGCGCGGCAGATATCTGCCGAGGACCGCGACTTCGTCCGTTCCCTCATCATTTATGAAGACGCCGATATGCTAGCCCTCAACAAGCCCGCCGGCCTCGCCGTGCAGGGAGGCTCGGGCCAGGGGCGGCATATCGACGGGCTGATCGCGGGCATGGAGGAAGACGGCCACCGCCCGGTCCTCGTCCACCGGCTTGACAAGGATACCTCCGGCGTCCTCCTGCTGGCCAAGCACCCGGCGGCAGCGGCGCGCCTGACGGAACTGTTCCGCGGCCGCGAGATGGAGAAGGTCTATTGGGCCGTCACGGTCGGCGTGCCGAGTCCGCAGGCTGGCCAGATCCGCTGCTGGATGGTGAAGGGCGTGCCGGACCTCAACGAGCCATCGGGCTATCGCCCGGTTGACCCCTACGCCACGCGCCGCCGCGACGGCGACCGTGAACGGATGATCCGATCGGCGCAGGGGGTCGAGGGCGCGCGCCATGCAATCACCGACTATGCCGTCATCTCGACGGCCGGCCCGAAAGCCGCCTGGGTGGCGCTGCGCCCGCATACCGGCCGGATGCACCAGCTGCGCTTTCACATGCTGGAGATGAACACATCCATCCTCGGCGATGAGAAATACAAGTCGCGCCGCGAGGTGCCGCATGGGCTCGCGCCGGGGCTGCACCTGCATGCGCGCGCGCTGATCGTACCGCGTGGGGCCGGCAAGCCGGTCACCATCGTCGCACCGCTGCCGCCGCACATGAAAGAGACATTCGAGACGCTCGGCTTTCTGGAACAGGAAGCGGGCCGCGATCCGCTGGCGCCGTTCATCTGATGACGGAACTTCGCCTCGCTATCTGGGATGTCGATGGAACGCTCGTGGACAGCCGCGACGTGATCCAGACCTGTATGGAAGCGGCTTTCCGCAAGAGCGGCCTGCCGCCGCCGGATTATGACAGGACGCGCCAGATCGTCGGCCTCAGTCTGCATCAGGGCTGCGCGCTGCTGGCCCCGCCGGATATCAGCCCGGCGCAGCTGGACCTGCTGGTCGAGAACTACAAGGGCGCCTTCATTGCCCATCGCACGGCGCCGGGTTTCCATGAGCCGCTCTATGACGGCGCGCTGGAAACGCTCGCGCGCCTGCGCGATGAGGGCTGGCTGATGGCGGTGGCCACCGGCAAGTCCCACCGGGGCCTCGCCGCCCTGTTCGAGAAACATCCGATCCGGGATTATTTCGATACCATCTGGTGCGCCGATGACGGCCCCGGCAAGCCGCATCCCTTCATGGTGGAGCAGGCGATGAATGCGCTCGGCTGCTTCCCGCAGCAGAGCCTGATGATCGGCGATGCGATCCATGACATGGCGATGGGCAAGGCGGCCGGCGTGCGCGCGCTCGGTGTCAGCTGGGGCTTCGGGCGCGCCGACGAGCTCGTCGCCGCCGGCGCTGACGAAGTCCACCACGACTTCGCCTCCCTGGGCGCCGGCCTCGGGGCGTTCCCTAAGGGGTGATGCCGCCTGTGGTCAGAGCTGCTCAGGGTTGAGTACGGGGATAGCTTCTTCCAGCAGATAGCTGCGGAAATCGGTGACCGCCTGCGACCATGTATAGGCCTCGTCAAGGCCAAACACATTCTCATCCCGCAGATCTACGAAATGCATCACACAGGCCATGTTTCCGAGCAGGTCATTGGTGTCGAGCACCATCGTTCCGGTATAGCTTTCGAGATTATAGGTGTTGGCCGCCTCGAGCATGCCCAGCCGGTCGGCCGTCGGTGCAAGCTGGATGCACGTCTTGAAGGCCACTTCTTCGCAGAAGCGTCTGGCGGGATCACCTGATGAGCACCGCCTCAGCGCTGCAACAGTGCCGATACCCTGGAGCTCGCCTGAGACCATCGGCTGGCCATAGAGAATGCCTATACGGCTACCCTTGAGACCAGCGGAGTCCATCGCCAACCGTACCGCGTGAACCGTCGTTGGCTCTGCAACTGCCGGCTGGAATCCGGCAATCAGAAGCGCTGCAGCAGCAAGTTGGCGGATCATCTTCGGTGGCCCTGTTCTTCAGCCGGAATTTCCCCGGCACTTGCCGCTCCATCTAGCCCGGCGGCCGAGGCCGGCAAATAGGGCGATTGCATCCCAAGGCGGCCAGCGGTCAGGTTTGCCGCTATGAGGCTTGGAAGGCGCCGCGGTTCGTCGTAAGGGCGGGCCATGACACGCGCGCCTTCTTCTCCCGACAGACCCAAGCGCTTCTACAAGGACGCAGTCGCCGAGCCGGCCGAGG
>CAYQRX010000362.1:0-3058 GCA_964419865.1 uncultured Hyphomonas sp.
CAAGACCTTCTCCACCCCGCATGGCGGCGGCGGCCCCGGCTCCGGCCCCACCGTGCTGTCGGACGCGCTCGCCCCCTTCGCGCCGGTGCCCTTCGTGGTGAAGGACGATGACGGCATCTACCGCCTCGTGGAACATATGACCGGCGAAGCCAGCGAGAGCTTCGGCCGCATGGTGGCGTTCCATGGCCAGATGGGCATGTTCGTGCGCGCCCTCGCCTATATGCTGAGCCATGGCGCGGATGGGTTGAAACAGGCGGCTGAAGACGCCGTGCTGAACGCCAACTACATTCAAGCCCGCCTGAAGCATGTGATGAGCCCGGCCTTTGACGGCTATTGCATGCACGAGGCCCTCTTCTCCGACGCCTTCACCGCAGACGGAATCGAAACCATCGACATCGCCAAGGCGCTGATCGATGAGGGCTATCATCCGATGACGATGTATTTCCCGCTGGTGGTGCATGGCGCCATGCTGATCGAGCCGACGGAGACCGAGTCAAAAGCCGAGCTGGACCGGTTCTGCGACGCGCTGGAATCCATCGCGCGGCGCGCCGCGCAGGGCGACGACACGCTGAAAGGCGCGCCTTACCTTGCCCCGATGCGGCGCCTCGACGAGACCCGCGCCGCGCGCAAGCCGGTCCTCAAATGGACGCCGCCCGCGCCGGAGCGGGTGGCCGCCGAATAGGGCGGATCAGCTTTAGCGGGCGAGGCGGCCCCTGGGAAACCAGCGTCGTCTCAGCCAGGCGGCAGCTCTCAGGCTCGGACGCTCGACCAGCGTGTAGCCGAGCCAGCCGACGATCACCGTCCCGGCGATCACCGCCAGGATGTAGACAGCGTCGTCCATGTAGCCGGGCTGGGTCAGGTCGAAATAGCGCGCCAAGCCGGGCTGCTGCGCCAGCAGCGGGAACAGCATATGCAGCCCGCCGATCACGAACAGATGGCCGAGATAGATCGAATACGACCAGTCGCCGAGGCGTATACCGATCTTCATCAGCCCCTCCAGCGGCGCAGCGAGTGAAAACAGCGCGCCCGGCAGATAGCGCCCGCCCGCCCAGCCGATGAGCAGGACGAGCCCCGCCCCGGCGAGCCCGGCGGCCAGCGACATGCCAACCAGCCCGGCCAGCCCTGCGAACGGGGGCTGCGCTGCGGCATGAAAGAACTGGAAGACCAGCGCCGCCGCCAGCACCGCCGCGACCGCCGGCAGCAGCCAGACACGGCGCCCGTGCAGGTCCAGCGTCACGGCCCCATAGACCAGCATCGCCGAAGGCAGGCCAAAGGCGACCACGCGGCCCCATTCCAGCATATGGGTGTCGACTTCTCCCTGCAGGCAAATCGCGCCGATCAGCCAGAGCGAGGCAATCAGCGTGATGAGGCCGCCGCGCACGACCAGCCCCGAGACGACCATCAGCCCGACGATCGCCCCGAACAGGAACTCCATCGTCAGCGGATGAACGGCAAGGGTCAGGAAGCTGCCCGCCTCCGGCGCCGTCAGTCCCAGAAAGGACGCGGTGATGACGACCGCGCCCCACAGGAGCAGGGCGAAGGGCATAATGACCCTCGGCAGCAGGAGCAGCGCGCCGAAGACGACATAGAAATACATTTCATGGATCAGCGTCCAGCCGATGCTGTGAACCGGATAGTTCGCCTGCGGGACCAGCAGGAAGGAGCGCAGCAGATAGTCTCCCGCCCCGCCCGCCTGCAGGGCATGGCGCCAGGCCGGATCGTCGCCATCGGGCACATGAAGGAAAAGATAATAGATCGTCGCCGTCAGCGCCGCCGCCCACCAGAGCGGATAGATCCGGGTTATGCGGGCGAAAAAGAACTCGCCGCTTGCCGCCGGTCCGGTGCGCCCCTGCCGCGTCACCCAGACCATGATGAAGCCGGAGATCACGAAAAACAGATCGACCCCGGCATAGCCATTGGCGAACAGCCCGCCCAGCATCGGATCGCCGCCCATCTCCATGCCGGCACGGCTGACCGTCAGAAGCTGCAGGCTCAGCGCGTGATAGAAGGTCACGAGCAGCGCTGCGAGACCACGCAGGACCTGGATGGACTGAAGCTTCATCTCCCCCCCGGTGGGAACCAAACCCGGCGCGGCACATTTTTTAGGGGTGTAGCAACCGGGTCACTACCTTGCCAGACTTTCGACACATCTATCCTTTTAGTCTGGAAGCCTGCCCAATCGCTCCCATATCGAGTGCCATGCCAGACGATGAAAGATTTGAACCCATGACGACCGAGCCGGTCTACGCCCCCCCGAAGCCCATTCACGTGCTGCGCAATGGCGTGAACGTGGCGGTGCGTCAGGTGCTCGCGGTCTCGGGCCTCGGCCTCATCGTCCTGGCCATCCCGATCGGCATTGCCACGCCGATCCTGCCCATCGGCCTGCCGATGGCGATTGTCGGTGTCGTCCTCCTGGGACGCAATGCGGTCTGGGGCCGGCGCTGGATGGAAGGCGTCATGAAGCGTCATCCGCGCATTGAGCGCCTGGCACCGAACTGGCTGATGAAAACCGTGTTTGGCCGCGATAAGCACAGCCTGCCGGAATAAGGCCGGACCGGGCCGGACTGCACTCCGAACTCTTGCCAGAGGCGTCAAACCTTGCCCCTATGGGGCAAACCACTGGCTGACATTCGGGGCTATTGATGAAAACTTTGATCTGGACCGCCGGCCTGGCCCTGTGCCTGGCTCTTGGCGCCTGTGAACGGCCGGGCAGCGGCGGCGGCGAGCGCGACACCCCCCGCGTGTTCGATCCCTTCCCATCGACCTACAAGGCCTATCCTTCGGGCGCGACGCTGATCACCAATGCCACCGTGCTGGACGGCGCCGGCGCGCGCATCGAGAACGGCAGCGTCCTGATCGAGAATGGCCGGATCGCTGCCATCGGCGAGGACCTTACTGCCCCGGAAGGCGCCGAGACGATCGACGCCGCCGGAAAATGGGTCACCCCCGGCATCATCGACAATCACAGCCATCTCGGCGCCTATCCCTCACCGGGCGTCGATGCCCATGGCGACGGCAACGAAGTCTCCGGCCCGGTCACGGCGGAAGTCTGGGTCGA
>CAYQRX010000363.1:0-3053 GCA_964419865.1 uncultured Hyphomonas sp.
CACGCGCCCCTCCTCCTTCATCCTGTAGGCCAGCAGGAACACGTCGATCAAGCCAGCGGGCATCTGGTCCACCTGCGGGATCGGAATACCGTAGACGGACTTGTCCCAGCTGTTCTTCATCCCGCGCAGCACATTGAACCGCACCATCGAATGCATCAGGCGCACCATCGCCGCCGCCTTGAAGCCCTCCCCGCGCGGCTCCAGCGCGCCCGGCAGGGTTGTCACGGTGAAGAAGGTCGCGGTCTCGTTGACACGCTTGGCGGCGGTCGTGTTCGACAGTGTCCCGGTCAGCGCCATCGGCAGGGCGGTGTACTTGTTCATGAACGTTGCCAGAAAGGCACCGCGGATCGTCCATGGCGCGAAAATCGCCATCGGCAGGCGGTTCAGCTGCGCACCCCTGCGCACGAGGTCCATGTCGAGCCAGTCGGGCCTCGTCTCCATCTCGCGGATCAGGGCCGCGAGTTCCGGCGGCGCATCGGGCACTGCCTCAAGCCCCTCGTCGCAGGCCGTCTGCAACATGCCCACCAGCCGGCGAAAACCATACTTCGGAATGAGCGCGGCATAGGCATCCGCGGTAACATCGCCAAGCATCGTATAGGCCCGCACCCGTGCGACCATGTCGGCAGGCGGCGGAGGAAAACGCTTTGCAAAGGCCGACATCGAGCTGACCGTGATGTCGTCGGTATAGCGCTCCGGCACCGCCTCGAAATCGACATCGCCATACATCACCGGCAGCGCGGTCTTCTGGTGCTGGATGCGCTGATGCACCTCTGCGAGCGTTGCCGTCATCGGGCTCCTCCGGAATGTCTCTTGGCGACTGGCTGACGATAATGTAAGTAATCCTCATATTTTCCACTCGCATCGGGAGAAAATCCGGCGGTGGCGTTCTGGGGGAACGCAAGTGGCTGAAAAGGTTAGGAGAAATCCGAAACAGGCCCGCGCGCAGGCGACGGTGGATGCCATTCTCGCCGCCACCTTTCAGATTTTGGAGAGCGAAGGCGAGGCGCGCCTGACCACAAATCGCATCGCCGAACGCGCCGGCGTCAGCATCGGCACCCTGTATCAGTATTTCAGCGACAAGGAGGCGATCCTCGCCGCGATGGGCGAGCGCCAGGCCGAGGCGGTGCGTGACAAGATCACGGATATTGTGCTCGCCTCACCGGAAGAAGGAAGTGTACGCACGATTGTGCAAGCCCTGATGAGCGGCATCGAAGGCTCGCCGCAAACACGGATCGCCCTGTCGGACGCCCTCTTCCGTGCCCGGGGCGAGGGTCTGCTCAGCCATCATCACCTTGCTTTCCTCGACTCGATCAGTGGCCATGCGGATTTCGATTTTCCGCTGGGTCGGGAAACAGCCTTCGTCCTGACCCATGCCGCCATCTGCCTCCTGCGCGCTGCGGCCGCCGAGCCTGAACTTGCGCTGGACCCGGCCGCGCTGGAAGACGAGCTGGTGCTGATGATGGAGAGCTATATCACCGCCCTCTCGGCGCGCTCGCGAAAATCAGTCAGCTGATAAACACGCGGGCTCAGCCGCCATGGAAGTGGCCATAGATGCGAAGCGCGAGCGCCTCGTTCACCCCATCAACTTCCATCAGGTCTGCCACCTTCGCGCGCGAGACGCCGCGCGCCGAACCGAAATGATGCAGCAGCGCCTTCTTGCGGGCCGGGCCGATGCCTTCGATTTCGTCGAGCGGTGAGCGGGCCGCTTCGGCGGCGCGTTTCTGGCGGTGCGCGCCAATGGCCCAGCGGTGGGCTTCGTCTCGCAGGCGCTGCAGATAGTACAGGACCGGCGCATTTTCGGGCAATTTGAACGGTGCCCTGCCGGGGCGGAAGAATTGTTCACGGCCCGCATTGCGGTCAACACCCTTGGCGATGGACACCAAAGTCACGTCATCCGGCGTCAAACCAAGCTCTGCCAGTGTCTCCAGCGTGGCATTGAGCTGGCCAAGACCGCCATCGATCAGGACAAGATCGGGCCAATCCTGGTCATTTCCGGACTCTTTATCCTTCAGGGCGCGCGCAAAACGGCGGCGCATGACCTCTCGCATCATCCCGTAATCATCGCCGGGGGTGAGGTCGGTGTCCTTGATGTTGAACTTCCGGTAGGCCTGCTTGCGGAAGCCCTCGGGGCCCGCGACGATCATGCCGCCGACGGCATTGGTGCCCTGGATGTGAGAGTTGTCATAGACTTCGATCCGCTGAGGCGGCTCCGGCAACTCAAACACCTTCTGCACTTCGATGAGCAGCCGTTCCTGGCTGGCGCTCTCGGCCAGCTTGCGGGACAGCGCCTCGCTGGCGTTGCGTTCGGCCTGGGTCAGCAGGTCGCGCTTCGCCCCGCGCTCGGGACGGCGCAGTTCGATCTTGCGGCCGGCTTTCAGGGCGAGCGCTTCCTCGATCAGCTCGGCCTGTTCGGGCAGGTCGTTGACAAGGATCAGCTTCGGCGGCGGGCGCTTGTCATAGAACTGGACAAGGAAAGCGGAGAGAATTTCATCCGCTGTCTGATCGCGCTCATGGCGGGGAAAATGGGCACTCGCGCCCCAGTTCTGCCCGGCCCGGATGAAAAACACCTGCACGCAGGAGACCCCACCGTCCACAGCGATGGCGAAGACATCGGCTTCCTCGATCCCGTCCGGGTTCACGTCCTGTGTGGAGCGGACATGCGCAATCGCGCGGATACGGTCACGCAGGCGCGCAGCGGTCTCGAACTCCATTGCCGCGGACGCTGCTTCCATCTCGGCGGCCAGCCGCTTCTGAAGGTCTGCCCCCTTCCCGCGCAGGAAGTCGGCCGCCTCATCGGCCAGCGCCGTATAGTCCTCCTTCGAGATCAGCCCCACACACGGCGCCGCGCACCGCTTGATCTGGTGCAGCATGCAGGGCCGCGTACGAGCCGAATAGACGCTGTCCTCACAGGTCCGCAGCAGGAACGCCTTCTGCAGCGTATCCAGCGTGCGCATCACCGCCCCGGCGCTGGCGAAGGGTCCGAAATAATCGCCCTCATCCTGCTTGCTGCCGCGATACTTCTTGATCTGCGGCGCCTCATGATTGCGGCGGAT
>CAYQRX010000364.1:0-3036 GCA_964419865.1 uncultured Hyphomonas sp.
CAACCTGTGGGCCGGGGTGCTGGCCGGAATGCTCACCGGCATCCTCTTTGGCCTGTTGATGGGTTTCATGAGCATCACCGTCAAGGCCAATCAGGTCGTGGCCGGCATCGGCATCACTATCCTCGGCGGCGGCCTATCGACCTTGCTTTTCCGGCTGGCCTTCGGCCTGCGCACCATCCCGCCCACGCTGGACATCTTCCCGACCCTGCCCATCCCCTTGCTCAGCCGGATTCCCATCATCGGCCCGATCCTGTTTGAGCACAACGTACTGGTCTATCTGGCGCTCATGCTGGTGCCGGTGGCCTCGGCCGTGCTCTATCGCACCCATTTCGGGCTCAAAGTGCGTGCCGTGGGCGAAAGCCCGGACGCAGCCGACACGCGCGGCATCTCGGTCAGCCGGATCCGCTATCTGGCGCTTATCATCGGCGGCGCGATGGCCGGGCTGGGCGGCGCATATCTGGTGTTGGGCAGCCTGGGGTTGTTCTGGACGCAGATGACCGCCGGCCGGGGCTTCATCGCCATCGCCGTGGTCGTGTTTTCCAAGTGGGACCCGGCGCGGGCCTTGCTGGGCGCGTGGGTGTTCGGATTGGCGTCGGCCTTGCAAATCAGCTTGCAGACGCTGAGCGTGCCCGTCGCGTCCCAGATTTTGCTCATGCTCCCCTACGTGATCACCATTATCGTGCTCATCAGCGTCTCGCGCCGGGCGGAGTTTCCCAGCGCCTACGCCGTGCCGTATTACCGGGGCGGTGAAAAGTAAGACAATCCCGGCGAGGGTTTTCCATGACTCGCTATAAATAGGAAGAAGAGCTATATGGACCTGGTTATTCGCAACGCTATTTCTGATACCACCGGCGAACCGGTGGAAGTTGGCATTAAGAACGGCCGGATCGCTGCCGTGTCGCCGGGCGGGCTGCCGGCGGCCGAGCGCGAGATCGACGCCGAGGGCGGCATGGTGTCGCCGGCTCTGGTGGAGACGCATTTCCATCTGGAGAATGCCCTGATCTGGGAAGGGGCGCTGAACCACAGCGGCACGCTGGAAGAGGCTATCGACGTCTATGCTGCCATCAAGCGCGACATGCCCGTCGACGACATCGTCGACCGGGCCTCGGTTGCGTTGCGGACGGCCATCGGCCACGGCGTGCAGTGGTTCCGCAGCCACGTTGACATCGACCGCACCGGCCAGTTACGGCTGCTACAGGGGAACGTGGCCGTCCGCGAGAAATTCAAGGACGTCATCGACCTGCAACTGATCGCTTTCCCGCAGATGGGCATGGCCCGCGACCCGGAAGTGATCGACCTGATGTGGCAGGCGATGGATGAGGGCGCGGACCTCGTCGGCGGCATGCCTCACGGCGAGCGCAACATGGATGATGCCGCCCGCCACATCGAGATCGCCTTCGAGATGGCCCGCAAGTACGACGCCGACATCGACATGCACATCGACGAGACCGACGACCCCGCCTGGCACAGCCTGGAACTGCTGGCCGAGCAAACCATCGAGAATGGCTGGCAGGGGCGAGTGACGGCCGGCCACTGCTGCGCCATGTCGGCCTGGGACGATGCCTTGGCCGAGCGGGTCATCGCCAAGGTGGCCGCGGCGCGCCTCAACGTCATCACCATCGCGCCCATCAATCTCATGCTCCAGGGGCGCGGCGACAGGCATCCCAAGCGGCGCGGTATTGCCCGGGTGAAGGAACTCATGGCCGCGGGCGTCAACGTGTCGTGCGGCCAGGATGACCTGCAGAACATGTTCTACTCCTATGGCAACATGGACCCGCTGGAAGTGGCCTTCATCTCCGCCCACGCCGCGCACCTCAGCGCACCGGACGAGATCGAGGCGGCGTTCAACATGCCGCGTTACAACGCGGCGCGCAACTTCCGGCTCGAGGATTATGGGGTGCGGGTCGGCGCGCGGGCCAACCTGATCATTCTCGATGCGACATCGGCCGTCGATGCGCTGCGCCGCCGCGGCGACCGGCGCTACGTGATTCGCGACGGCCAGGTGCTGGCCCAGACCCGCTCGCGGACGGAGTGGCACTTTTAGGACATTATGACCTGACAGGTGGCGGACGAAGGAGTTGGCCAGACGGAGAACCGGGTCCCCCCACCTGTCAGGTCTCTCTCCGGCGCGGCTTTTTGCGACGGATAAGGAGAGGACGCATGACATCCTTCGACTTTAAATCGCCCCACTCGCTGGGCGAAGCCTGCCACTTGCTGGCTGCGCCCGGCAGCCGGGCGATCGCCGGCGGCACCGACGTCATCCCGCAATTGCGCGACGGACGTTTTCAGGCCAGTACCCTGGTTGACCTTAGCCGTGTCCCCGACCTCAACACCATCGAATGGGCCGGCGACGAGATCGCCATCGGCAGCCTGACCACCTACACGACGATGCTCAACTCGCCCTTGCTGCGCGAACACGCCCCGTTCCTGGTTCAGGTGAGCGGCGTTGTCGGCGGCGTGCAGACGCAGAACCGCGGCACGCTGGGCGGCAACATAGCCAACGCCTCGCCGGCGGGCGACACCTTGCCCGTGCTGCTGGCCCTGGACGCAAAGGTGGATTTGGTCAGCGACGACGGCGAGCGCTCCCTGCTGCTGGCCGATTTCCTGCTGGGGCCGGGCCGGACGGCGCTGGCCCCCGGTGAGCTGATCCGGCAGGTTCGCTTCGCCCCGCTGCCGCCTGACGCTAAATCTGTCTTTCTCCGACTTGGCAACCGGCGCGGCATGCTCATCTCGGTCGTCAGCGCGGCGCTCGTTGTCGCCCTGGACCCCGGCGGCCAGTTTCGAGATTGCCGCATCGCGCTTGGCGCGGTGGCCCCCACGCCGATTCGCTGCCTTGAGGCCGAGTCACTGCTACTGGGTTCTCGAGCGGATGACGAGACGATCGAAGCGGCGGCGGTCGCTGCTTCATCGGCCTGCCGGCCCATTGATGACGTGCGCGCTACGGCCAATTACCGCCGGCACGGGGCGCGAGTGCTGGTCAGGCGCGGTCTAAACCAGATGGTGGCGCGAGAGGTGTCGACGATATGAACGAAGTGA
>CAYQRX010000365.1:0-3033 GCA_964419865.1 uncultured Hyphomonas sp.
TAGACGCCGCCGCCGTTATCCGGCGCTCCAGCTGGCCGGGCGGGCTGGTGTTCGGCGGCGTTACGATTGTCGAGAACCAGGCGGACGCTGCGCCGCCGATCTCGCCCTATGTCTGGCGCGCGGAAAAGACCGCGGAAGGTCGCTTCTTGCTGGAAGGCTATGTGCCGGCAAAGGCCATCCGGATGCGGCTGATTGAAGAGGCCCGGCTTGCGGGGCGCAGCGCGGTCGATGACCAGATGGAACTCGCCCCGGGGGCGCCGGCCGGAAACTTCCAGGGCATCGCCCGGCTCGCCATCAACGAGCTTGCCAAGCTGGATGTGGGCGAAGTGACGATTTCGGACTACCGCGTGACCCTGCGCGGCCAGACGGATGACCCGGCCGTGCGCGCAGAAGTCATGGCGGCGATCGGCAACGTCGCGGCGCCGTATCGGGGCGAGCCGCTGGTGGCGGGGAATATCCTCTGGCGGGCTGCGCTGAGCGAGGAGGGCCTGCACCTCTCGGGCAATGTCCTTGGCGAGGCCGAGCGCCGCCAGATACTGTCGCTGGTGGACGATCATTTCGCCGGCGACGTCGAGGACGCGATGGTGCCCGGCCCCGACCTTCCGGATGGCTGGATCCGCGGGGCGCTCGCCGGGCTTCCGCGTTTCCTGGAGTTCGAGGAAGGCGAGATGGTATTCGATGGGGCGGGCGGCATCTTCCTGATTGAAGGCCAGGCAGGCGCCAGCACGGCCCATTTCCTGCGCCGGGACATGGCGCGCGCCGCCGCGCCCTGGCGCAGCGTGGTTGCCGTGTCCCTTGTGCGACCGGATGTGTCCCGGATTGTCCCCGAAGAGCCCGGCCTGGTGGCGGTGATGTCCGCCAGCGACACGCCGGGAAGCTGCGAAGACGTGGTTGAGGCCGCCCTGGCATCGGATGAGCTGAGAGATGGCGGCGCACTCACACCGGCCAGCGGCCCGGCGCTCGACCGGCTCGCGGCGGCGTTGCTTGGCTGCGAAGCTTCACGGCGCTTCGAAATAGAGGCGCCGAGTGCCACCTATGCGTCCGACCTCGCTGATTTCCTTGCATCTGCAGGCATTGCGCGCGCACGCCTGGCTGTCATCAGCTATGGCGGGCAGGGGGATGAAACGGCTAATCAGGCGGCGGACGCGGGCGGCGCAGACGCAAGGCCTGTTCGGATCAGAATTGCGGAACGGAGCAGAGAATGAGCTGGCTTGTCGCGCATATGTGGATGGCGCTGGCAGGCGCCGCTTTTGTTGCGCTCGTGCTCGGATGGTCCCTGCGCGGCGCGCTCCTTACCGGGCGCCTGCGCCGCGCGGAAGTGGACCGCGATCTTGCGCGCGTCGAACTGGATGAGGCGCGCGACGAGATCGAGAAACTCTTTGCCGCCCAGCGCAAGCTGGCCGCAGGACAACCCGCCGAGGCCAGTGCGCCGCCGCCGGCTGATCCAGAATTGCAGCAGAAACTTGCCGAGACCGTACAGGCGCTCGCGGCCGCGCAGGCTGAGCTGGACGCTCTGAAGTCGGCGCCTGCGCCGGCGCCGCTTCTGCCTCTGGGGGCGGCGGATGATGGCGCTGCAGGCCGGATCGAGGAGCTGGAGAGCCAGTTGCGCGGGCTCGATGCGGAGCTCGTGCGCACGCGCGAAGCTCTGGCTGCTGCCGAGACCGCCCGGGCGGATGCGTCCGCCGCATCCGCCGCCGCGCCGGAGCCTGCAGCAGAGCCAGGCAGCAAACTGGCCTGGGAAGTGACGTATCTGCGTTCCCGGACGCGGGCGCTTGAATCCGAACTTGCCGCGGCACCGGTTGCGGTGCCAGCCCCGGCCCCGCCGGAACCTGCCGCAAAGCCGGTTGCCATCGCCGCGCAGGATGATCCGGTGGAAGAGGAGCTGGCCCGTCTTCGCTGGCGCAACCGCTATCTCGAAGGGCGGCTTGCCTATTTTGAGGGCGACGCCGAAAGCGTTGCCGAGGAGGTTGCGGCAGATGCCGAGGTGGCGGATGAGCGCGCCGAGCCGCAGGCTGATCCGCAGCCGGATGCGGCCCCGGCTGATCCGGGGCCCGCGATTGAGCCGCTACGGCCTATGTCGCTCGATGGGCCGGTCTCCGGCCAGCCGGATGATCTGACGCTGATCGGCGGGATTGGTCCCAAGATCCAGGAAGTTCTGAACTCGCTCGGTATCTGGCATTATGACCAGATTGCCGACTGGACGCCCGAGAATGTGCTCTGGATCGATGATTATCTGAATTTCAACGGCCGTATCGCGCGCGAGGGCTGGGTCGAGCAGGCGGCGGTGCTGGTCGGCGAAGGCGCTGAACCCTGATACCTGTTCATATTCAGCGGCGGTTCACGGGGGCGGGCCTAGCCTTGAGCCCGTGTCGGAATTGCATTTTGCCGGGCGGCGAGTAACGTCAGTCCCGTCCGGTTCAAGGGAGAGACAGGATGGTCAAGCGGATAGAGTTCGACAGCGAGATCCTTGCCGGTGCGCCGCAAATTCGGATGTCCCGCCGGGCGATCATTACGGGTATCGCCGCCGGCACGGTGCTGCCCATTGCAACGGCCTGCTCGACCAACCCCGAGACCGGCCGCAGCCAGTTCCTGCTGATGGGGGATGCGGAAGTTGCCAGCATGGCGACGGCGGCATGGACGGATATGAAATCGCAGACGCCGCAAACGTCCAATACGGGGCTGAAAAACCGCGTGCTCAACGTCTGGAACCGGACGGCCAAGGGGGCACGCCGCGATCATGAACAGTGGGATGTCGCGGTGTTCGATACCGATGATGTCAACGCCTTCGTGATGCCCGGAAACCGCGTGGGGGTCTATCGCGGCATCGTCGAGTTCACGGAGAATGACGACCAGCTGTCTTCGGTCCTTGGCCACGAAGCAGGGCATGTGACCGGCCGGCACGCTGCCGAGCGGATGTCGGTCGCGATGGCGGCGCAAGCCGGCCTGCTGGCCGGGCAGATCGCCATCGCGCAGTCGGATGAGCTGCGCAAATATGGCACGGCCATCGGCGCACTCGGCGGGGCGGAGGTCCAG
>CAYQRX010000366.1:0-3028 GCA_964419865.1 uncultured Hyphomonas sp.
GGACGAGGCCCTGCGCCTGGCGCGAACCTGCTACGATCACATGGCCGGGCGTCTGGCGCTGGCCGTCGCCGACGCTCTGGTGCGCGACGGTCACCTGGTCCTGTCGGACGAGGCCGGATTCGTGACCGAGAGCGGGCGCGGCTTCTTCGGCACGCTCGGCATCGACGTCGCCTCCCTTCGCGCCCGCCGCCCGCTGTGCCGAACCTGCCTCGACTGGAGCGAACGCCGGCCGCATATCGCCGGGCAGCTCGGCGCCGCGCTTCTGGACAGGGTGCTGGAGCGGGGCTGGCTGACCCGTGCGCCGGACAGCCGGGCGCTGCACCTGACCCGCACGGGAGAAAGCAGCCTCGCCGCCGCCTTCCGGCTGCCGCCGGACTGGCGGGGCGTGCGATGATCCGGGCGAGTCGGCTGCAGCGCCGGCTGCACCGGACGGGCTCCGATGCCCGCCAAAACCCGTGCCGCCGAAACCGTTTCACAACGCGGCACTGTCAGGTGGCGATTGTCTGTGTAGAGACCAGAATAGGCTAAGCGGCTTCCGTTTCGTCGTTTTTGTTCTCAAACGGCAGGTAGCCTTTGTAAACCAGTTGGTAGCGCACCACGGACGGGTGAACGCCAAACCTCCTGGCAGCCATTTTCATAGCTTCGGCCGTGGGATCGTTGACATCGACAACGCGCTGGAGGTCGCTGAAAGGGCACAACAAGGAGTGAGCGAACGCTCTTTGAAATTTCTGCCGATCCGTTTTCGAGCGGCTGACAATGCCGAAGCTGGCGTCCCTTCGCCACACGGCATCCCCGAACTGCCGAGCGAGCTCAAACCGCCGATCATGCGATGTGATCGTTTGTAGCGCCGCGTGAAATTTGCGTCCATTTCCGATCCTGGCACCGTAAGGCAGCGTCCTCGCGGTGGCAGTGGCCGACTTCAGGTCACTCCATCTAGCCTTGAAAAGGTCTCCAAAAACGGCGTGTTTTAAAAGACCTCTCGGCACGCCGATTAGAGCCCGGAGTTCTTCCGCGGCGGCCTCGGCCATCTGCCACGGACTGGCATATCTCGGCAGGTTCCAGTTGCATCCCAAGTCATCTGCCAAGCTCAAATCGATTTCGACCGTCGACTCGCGGGCGGCTTCTATTGCCAAATTCAACGAGTGAGCCGAACCCGCTCCTGGTTGCGCGTGCGCAGCCTCTTCAACGCCGTCCTCGCCCGCGACAGCATCCAGTTTGACAAAGGCATCGATCACCTCATCAGGCGCATCATCGGGATCGAAGCCCAGGCACGCTTCCAGCCGCCGCCAGGCGGCCAGCTCCGGGTCCTGCCGCTCGGTGGCGATCTGCAGGACTAAGTTTTTCAGCGTCCCTCCATCCGCCATTCCTGCGCAATGCCCAAGAACACTTTCAAAAAAATCATCCAACTCCCGCTCGTATTCTTCGGCAGACACCATTCCAATCTTAAAATCGAAATAGGACTGGGGGCCACCGACGACGTTTTTTCCTACACTGGGAGCAAACGCGATACGGTTACCTGAGCTGTATATCATCACGGGAGGCCACAGCGCACCACCACTCGCCGAGTTCAACTCATGGCGGAGGCGCCAGTCCACCGAGGGAAATCCGGCATCCCTGATGGTCTCCCATCGCAAGCGCCACCAATTGTCTGCGAGCCAAAGCGCCAAGCCGATGGACGACGCCCGAAAATAATCGCGGACCGTCTGCTTTTCGATGTCTGCAATTCTCGAGATGACCTGGTCGCCCACGCGCAGCGAGATATCCGCCACGTCGTCGCGGGCTGCGGGCCAAGAGGCGGCAAGTGTGAAATATTTCACAGCGCTCATCTGTAGAAGGCCTCCGCCGCC
Organism: uncultured Hyphomonas sp.; assembly: GCA_964419865.1. GTDB lineage: Bacteria > Pseudomonadota > Alphaproteobacteria > Caulobacterales > Hyphomonadaceae > Hyphomonas. Next base: position 1,848 of record CAYQRX010000366.1, read on the forward strand.
GCTATCGCGGCTTGCACATTCGGATCTTGATCTAGCGGAAACTCGTTCGTTGCGAAAGCCACCTCCCTGGCTCTGATCAGGACATGCCGGGCAAACGCATCTCCCGGGAGTACGGGATAGCCATGGAATTGAGACTGATCGGCATTGGTCACTCGCAGTTCGAAGATCCAGCCGCTCTCGTCGATGGTCCAAAGCAGCGGCGGAAGGTCCTCATCTTGGCAGTCCGACCAAAGCCCGAGCATAACACCGCGCTTGAGAAGCAGGGGAATCCGATCACTGTCGGTCTTGCCGAATTTGGCATGCTCATCGCAATAGGTTCGCTCGGAATCCCGACCGGCATAAGGCGCCAACTTGTAGGCTGTCGGATTGTATTTGTGCTTTGAATAGGCGCCATACCTGACGCGTTCCGCCAGTTCTGTTCGCGCGGCTATGGCGGGAACCCCGGCGCTCAACCGTCGGTTCGGATTGTCCCGCGAACGCCTTGCGACAATCCGGGGCGGCGGTTTTTTCCTTGGCATGAATGAGCTCTTCCGCGTCAGCCTGCCCGCACATGCTCCTTGCCGACGACATAACAATGCGGTGTGCAAACGGTCCCGTCTGGACAACGGCTCTTATCGGTCGCCGTTGCCCGCGCCTAGCCTTTTTTCCAACTTACTCCGCCTACTCCATGACGCAAATCCAATCCCGGCACGTTGCCCCACCGTTGCCCTCGTGCAACTTTCTGTGAATTTCTGTATCTTGCCCCGCTTTTCTGCTAGACTGTTGCTCATAAGCAAGAGGAGCGCGTCATGCGTGGCATAGCAGCTTTGGGCCTTGGCGGCCTTGCCGCCATTGCCATATCCATTGCCGTCAGCGGCCTGGTGTTCCAGCCCTCGGAAACGGTTCTGTCCGCCAACAAGGGCGACCGCATGGCGCGTACGGTGCAGGTCGCCTGTGCCGGCGGCACGATGCAGGACGCGGCGCAGGGCTGCGCGGAGCTCGCCCGCGGCGTCGATCCCGCCTCAGCGCCGCCCTGGCGGACGCTCGCCGCGCGCGACGGCAACACCACCATCCTCACGCGCGCCCGCGTTTCGGAGTGACCCCGACCCCCTGACCTCGGACACTCTCGCAGAAGCATGGCGGCGGGTCCCCCGGCCCGCCGCCATGTCATTCCGGGGCGGGTCCCCCGGCCCGCCGTCACC
>CAYQRX010000367.1:0-2997 GCA_964419865.1 uncultured Hyphomonas sp.
GAAGACGCCTCACGCGCACTCTACAGGGGCGATGCCGGCCTGTTCCGAGCGCTGATGGCCGATTGGCCGCAGGATATCCGCTTCCACGCGATTCGGCTGGCGGCCGATGCTTTCGATAACGCGGGCCACGATGCCTGAAATCACCAATCGCCAGCCTGTCCTGACGGCGCGTCCGGATGCGGATGTCTGACCGTAGCACTTCGTTTGGCCGTCCTGCGCTGCGTCATGCATCTCGGCTACCCGTTGCGGTCCACGATCCCCGCAATGAGGTCGCATAACTCCCTGCGCGCTTCCTGCTCGGTGACATCGCCCGATAGGACGACGCTCGAAAGCGCTTCCGCGGCGCCCAGCATCGCCCACAGCGCCGCTTTCGGAATGCCCTCCGGCCCGGCAAAAGGCGTCAGGATTCCCCGGCACTTCTCGATGTAAATCACCTGGCACTCCTTCTTCAGCAGGGCCAGGTCGGGCGAGCCGCTCAGGGCGGCGACGACGCCCGGCAGTTCGCTTCCTTCCGCAAGCACGCAGGAAATGTAGCTGGACGCGATGACATTGGCCTTGTCTTCCAGCGTCGGCCCGCTGGCAGCGACGGCCTCGTCCATGATCGCCCGCTGGCGGAGGTCGAAATCCCTGTAGAGGGCGGCGAGCAAGCCCTGACGCGTTCCGAAGTGGTCATACACAACCGGCTTGGTCACGCCGGCCGCCTCCGCGAGCCGGCCCAGAGTCAGCGCGTCCGTTCCTTCATCGCGGATGAGCCGCCACGCCACTTCCATCAGCTGGGCAAGCCGCTGATCTCTCGACATCCTCTGGCGAGGAACGGACATGGAGGTGACGGTGTCGGCCATGGCTGGGTTACACTTTCCTTTCAGAATAAATGAATCACTTTTTAGCAGATAAGCAACAAGTTCGCGGCGGCCGCTGACGCTCAGGCCAGCGCGGCGAGCAGGGCTTTTGCCGTGGCGGCGGTCGAGGCGGGGTTCTGGCCGCTGATCAGACGGCCGTCGATCTCGACATGGCTTTGCCACTTATCGGCGCTGGTATAGTGCCCGCCTTTGGCGCTCAGCAGATCCTCCACCGAGAAGGGCACGGCATCGGTGAGGCCGAGCGCCTCTTCCTCGCTGTTGCTGAAACCGGTCACCTTCCTGCCCTTGACCAGGGGCTGGCCGTCACTGCCGTCCACATGAGCGAAGACGGCCGAGGCATGGCACACGGCCCCCACCGGCTTCCCTGCCTCGATGGCCGCCCTGATCAGGGCGATCGAGGCCGGATTGTCGGTCAGGTCCCACAGGGGACCATAGCCGCCGGGATAGAAGAGCGCATCGTAGTCCGCGATATCGACCTCGGACAGCCTGAGCGTGCCTGCCACCGCCTTCAGCGCCGTCTCGTCCTTCTCGAACCGCCGCGTCGCATCGGTCTGATAGTCCGGCTGATTGCTCGCCGGATCGAGCGGCGCCTGCCCGCCCTTGGGCGATGCGAGCGTAACCTCTGCACCGGCGTCAAGGAAAGTATAGTAGGACGCCGCCAGTTCCTCGAACCAGAAGCCGGTCTTGTTTCCCGTATCCCCGAACTGGTCATGGGACGTCAGGATGATGAGAATTCTCGCCATGATGTACCCTCGCGATTGCATGAAACGGGATCTGGCCCGCAGTGCATCAGAGATAGTTCCCGCCGCGCTGGACGACTTCGATGTCGTATCCGTCCGGGTCCGAGATGAAAAAGAAGCGGCCGACGAACCGGCCCTCGGGAGAGAAATCGACGATCTTCCGCGGGCTGAAACCCGCTTCGGTCAACCGGGTATACTCGGCATCCAGATCGTCGACGGAGACCGCCAGATGGCCGTAGCCGTTGCCGCGCTCATAAGGCTCCTCGCGCCCCTTGTTGATGGTCAGCTCAAGCTCGAAGGCTGATTCCCCGTTCGACAGATAGACCAGGATGAAGTCGGAAAACTCCAGCCTTCGTGCGACCTGGAATCCGAACGCCTTATTATAGAACTCGACCGATTTGTGTTCGTCTAGAACGCGGATCATGCTGTGAATGATCTTGGCCATGAAGCGTGTCTCCGAAAGGCAGCGAAATCTAAAGATCGACCGGGACCGCGGTTCTGTCGGCCGCCGGCGCGAACAGCCCGCGCCCGATACGACGCGCCGTTTCCAGATGGGAAGCGGGAAAGCCCGGTTCGACCGTCGACAGAATTTCAGATGTTACCACCCTCGCCCCGCAATAGTCGAAGATGCCGTGGTCGATCTGCGTCCGCATCGCGCCCCAATAGCCATGCCGGGCATAACTGCGGATGCTGGAGGCGCCGTTGCCGATCAGATGGAAGCGGAACCTTTCCAGCCGCTTGACCGGCTCGTCGTCGTTGCCGCTGCCGTAGGCCCAGTCGAGCGTGAACACCCGGTCGATCCAGCCCTTGAGCAGTGCGGGAAACGACCACCAGTAGACCGGATAGACCAGCACAACCGCGTCGGCGCGATCGAGACGCGCCTGTTCCGCAACGACGTCAGCCGGCAGTTCCGCCTTTCCGTCGATATAGGCATGATCCTGGGCCGTGAAGGCGGGGTTGAAGCCCTCCGCCGCGAGGTCGGCGATCTCGACCGTGTGGTTTTCACCGGCATCCCTGACCCCCTGCTCCACCTCCGCCCCAAGTGCATGGGTGAGGGAATTCTTGAGGGGATGGGAAATCACGATAAGCGCGTGCATGAACACCTCATTTCGAAGCTAAAGCAGTTTGCGTTCAAGTCGGTTCACCGACTTCAACAAAAGTTGCGGTGAAATATGGAATCCGGAGCGCACGTTCTGCTTGCATCAGAACGTGCGGCTCTCTAGGGAAGCTGCTTTCCATACGGGATGCGTCCCCGCCGGCCGGGCACAACGGGAGATGGCGCGCATCGCCATTGCCGGCTCAATCCTTTTGCCGCTCCAGCTCGAGTGCGGCCGCGACCGCCGGACGCGCAGTGAGACGCGCGAGATAAGCCTGCAGGTTCTTGAATCCGGAGAGAT
>CAYQRX010000368.1:0-2966 GCA_964419865.1 uncultured Hyphomonas sp.
GGATCAGGCCGGCGGAAATCTGGCGGAGTTCGGAATAAAGCTGGGTGAACAGCGCATCGCGCGCGGCCAGGTCGCCCGCCTGCCAGGCGTCCAGCAGGCGCTTCGCCGATGCGTCCCCGGTTTCGCTCATTCAAGCCTCCTGATCGCGAACCTGTCGCAAAATCCGTGCCGTTACAAGGCACCCGCCCGCCCCAGGAATTATTTTCTGCTCCGCCTGACCGGTTTTCCGGAAATCGTGCGCCTTCAATTGCAGGAACGCAAAAAGCCCAGAGGGAACCGGACATGCAGGAAACACTCGACAGGATCCCGCCCGAAGCGTGGCCAATCGTTGAACTCCTCTTCAATCTGACAATGGCCGCCGCCGGCATCTGGCTCGCCATCACCGTGTTTGTCGTCTGGCGCCGGCATGCCTCGAACCTGACACCCGTTCATGCCGCCAGTCGCAACCGCCGCGCCCAGCCGGACTTCCTCAAAGTCGACAAGAAGGCGCGGGCAGAAGCCATCAAGCGGGGCGAGGCGCATGAAGCCGATCTCGATGCCCGCGACGAGGCCGAGGCGAAAGCCGCGAGAGAAGCGGCAGCAGCCGCGGCCAGGGCTGAAAGAGAGAAAGGGCCGATGACCTTTGCGCAGCGCATGGCCGGCTTTGTCACCTTCCTCCTGTCGCTTTTCACGCTGCTGTCGATCATCACCAGCTCGATCTTCACGATCACCCGGATGGGCGACTATGTCGGCGAGTATACGGTCTGGGAGCGTGTCGTCGCAATCATCAAGCAGCATCCGATCGGATTCACGATCTGTGTCCTGATAATCCTTGCTCGCATCTACACCCAGTTCTTCCCGTCCGCCAAGAAGGAGGGCTAATCCATGGCCTCGCAGCCGCTTGTACTTTCCGACCCCAACCTCCTCGCAGAATTCATGCGGGAGTCCGAATTCAAGGGTCTTTTCGAAAAGCGCTTTGCCGCGCCGCCGGATCTCGCCGCTCTCCTCTTCCGCAACGGGCAGCTGATCGACGCCTTCAAAGGTGCGCATTTCTCGGTCGGCGGCCTGGTCAATGCCATCAAGGGGATCGCTGGCGGATCGTCACATATCTCGATCATGCTGGCCGATCTGAAACCGTTCCAGGTCAAGCTTCCGGTCAAGGGCATGTCGCGGGACAATGTCGAGATTGCCGGCCTTGCGACGCTTGAGCTGCAGCTCAACCCCGACAAGCCCTCGAACATCCTCGGGCTGATGAGCGGCGCCTCGCGCCAGCAGGCCAGGACAGATCGCGACGGCAATCCCCTGCCCGGCCGCAAGGCCATCTCGCGCCAGGACGTGTTGGAACGGATCGCGCCGCATTATTCCGACCGCGTCATCGAAGCGGTGCTGCGCCGCACCGATGCCGCCGAGATCCGCGGGGATGCCGGCCTTCAGGACAAGATCCAGGCGGACATGATGCTCGAGGCCGAGCGTGTGTGCGGCGACCTTGGCCTGCTCGTGCGCGCGGTCTCGGTCGAATGGGCCATGAACGCCGTCGAGCGCGAAGCCTTCGACAAGGCGCAGATCGAACGCCAGCAGGAGGCACTGGACCATCAACTGGAGCTTCTGAAGCGCCAGGTGGACCGCCAGACGGAATCCACCGTCGTCCAGCTCGACGCGGCGACCAACCTGACGAAACTGCAAAGCGCCAGCGATGATGAACTGGCGCATATGGTGCTGCAGAGCGAAGTGCGCTTCATCGACGCGCGCGAAGAAGCCCAGCGCCGGCAGGAGATGGAGGCGCTGGCGCATGAGATCGAAGTGCTGCGCACCGAGCGCGCAGCAAAGATGGAGAATGATATCGCCGAGGCGAGCCATCTGATCGACCTCACCGCCGAAGCCGCCCGTCTGCGCAAGACCGAGCGGGACATCGAGGAACTCGACGCCAAACACGCCCTGAACCTGAAGAAGATGGGCGTCATGACCGACCTGGAACTGCGCGAGCGCAGCCAGAGGATGGAACTGGAACTCGCACGCATCGCCCAGGAGCAGGCGGCGAAGAACCTTCGCACGCTCATGGACATCGAGGGCACGCAGGCCGACCGGGATACCGACCGGACGATCCGCTCAAAAAAGGCCGACACCGAGGCCGACATCGCCCGCATCCGCGCCGATGCCGATGCGCGCACGGCTCAGCTGATGGCGGGCTCCAAGATGACGCCTGAGCAGATCCTCGCGATCAATGCCGGCCTGTCCCCGGAAGTTGCGGAAGTGCTCAAGGAACAAGCCCGAGCAAAGGCCGGCGCCGATGAGGACTCAATGGAGATCATGCGGGAACTGATCAAGGGCGCCTCGGATGAGCGCACCGCCGGGCGGGCGCATGAGCTCGACATCCTGAAAGCCGGCATGGCCGGGGCCACCGGCGTTGCCCATGGCGCAGGCGGCAAGTCCGGGCCGGCGCCGGAGATGCCGGGCACCTCCGATACCGCAACCGTCGACTGTCCGAAATGCGGGCGCACCCTGCCGGCGAAAGCCAACTTCTGCACCGGCTGCGGCCACAAGATGCGGACCTGACAGGCGTGACAGCCATGGCTTCCTTCCCGCCCCTTCCCGTTCCGCAGCGCACACAGGCGCAGTGCTGCTACACCTCGGCGCTCGAGGCGGAAGCCACCTTCTGCGGCACATGCGGCAAACCGCTGGTGCGCTGCATGGCGGCGGAGGAATGCGGCGGGCTGCTGGACGATCATGGTCTGTGCACGGTGTGCGTGGCGCCCTACTTGCAGGTCGATGCCGGCGCGTTGACGGCCGCGCGGGTCGGCGCCGCAGTGGCGCTGCCGATGTCGATTGCGAACCTGTCCTCGGTCGGCCGGCCCCTGTTCGTGACCGGCCTCTGGAGCCGCGAGGCGACGGGCCCCTGGCGCGAGGAAAGCCTTGGCTGGGAGCGCCTCGACGCGGGCGAGACTCGGCCCATTTCGATCATCGCCCGCGAGATCGAGCGCAACGTGCCG
>CAYQRX010000369.1:0-2950 GCA_964419865.1 uncultured Hyphomonas sp.
CCCCACGAGGTGGCGCCGCTGTTCCGCGACTGGCTGGCGGCCCACTACCCGAACAAAGCGGAGCACGTGATGAGCCTGGTGCAGCAGATGCGCGGCGGGCGCGACTACGATTCCGCGTTTGGGACCCGGCAGCGCGGCACCGGCGAGTTCGCCGACCTCATCGCCACCCGTTTCCGGCTCGCCTGCCGCCACCTGGGGCTCGACCAGGAGCGATCGCCGCTGGACACCACCCGCTTCCGCCCGCCGCGGGCGACGCCCCAGCTAAAATTGTTCTGAGACGCGGTCGGTCCGCCGCCGCGCCGCGGAATCGGTCGACCCTGGCTTCCGCCCTTACCCGCGATCAGTCAGAGAAGAAGGCTCGAATACGCGACGCGGCCAGTTCCGGGCATTCGTAGTGGACGTAATGACCGGCGTCCTCCGCGATCTCGACGTATGGGTTGGCGAAGTACTCGCCGAGCCGATCAGTCCATTCAGCCTTGAGCAGCGGATCGTGCCGCCCCCAAAGGAAGTATGCCGGCGCCATGATCCGCCGGGACGGGGCAAGATCCTCCTTCATCGAGCGGATCCTGGCGTCGTTGATCGCCCGATACCAGGCAAAGCCGCCGCGGAGGTTGTCGTTCGCGAGGAAATTGTCCACCCAGAGTTCGAGGTCATTATCGAAAACCCCGGGGTTGGCAGACCAGTGGTCGAGGAAGTGCTTCAAGTATATTCGGCAAGCATCGCGCGACGACCCGACAAGTTGAGCGGCAAAGTCCAACTGATGAAAATACTGGTACCAGACCTCCTTCAAGTGATCCGGCTCGGCCCATCGCCTGCCAATTCCCGGGTAGGGGCAGTTGAAGAAAAAGAGACGCGAGACGATACCAGGCGACTCCGCGGCAAGGTATTGCGCCACCCCGGCGCCGACGTCATGGGCTATCAGCCCGGCGGGCTTCACGCCAAGATGCTCCAGCATATCCCGCAGGTCGTCGGCAAGGAGGGCGGGGGTCGGCAGCGGTCTGGGATCGTCGAGCACCCTCGTCCGACCGAAGCCGCGCAGATCCGGGGCGATCAGGTCGAAGTGCGGAGCAAGCAACGTCATGAGCTTCGACCAGACTCGGGAAAACTCCGGCCAGCCGTGGAGCAGGACCAAGGACGGCCCGCGGCCGCACCGGAGACCGTGGATTTCCAGCGTTTGCGTGGGTATCGTGAAATCTCTTATGGCGTCAGACATCAACGGGATGACCGAATGAGTAAGGAAGAAAAGGCCGGCTGTACGGTTTATGATTGTCGCATGAAAACGCTTTCTTACAATACGGGCCAGCAATGTTTGGCGGATTGCGACGGCCGGAGAACAGGCGAATGAAAGGCGAGAGAAGCCGTAGGGCAGTGCCGGAGGTGGGCATTCAGGATGTTGCTCGCCTGGCAAAGGTGTCGATTTCCACGGTGTCAAGGGTTCTCAACGCGAGCGCGCCGGTGAGTCCGGAGATTCAGGGCAAGGTGGAGATGGCGGTTCGCGCGCTCAACTACGTTCCCCATGGCGCTGCGCGCGCGCTTGCTTCGCGGCGCAGCCAAACGGTCGGTGCGATTGTTCCGACTGTGGACAACGCGATTTTCGCCAAGGCCATCGCGGCGTTTCAGAAGCGTTTGAGCGGAGCAGGCTATACGCTTCTGCTCGCGTGCTCCGAATACGACCTTCAGCGTGAGTTTCTTGCGGCAAAGGCGCTGGTCGAGCGAGGGGTGGACGCCTTGATGCTGGTGGGCACCGTGCATGAACGCGGGCTGGAGCCGCTGCTCGAAGGTAGGGGGGTTCCCTACGTCAACACCTGGGCGTTGGATTCGGCCGACCGTGTGCCATGCGTCGGATTCGACAATCTGCAGGCGGTGAGGAAACTGGTCCACTTTCTCATGGATCTGGGTCATCGCCAGTTTGCCATGTTGGCTGGCGTCACTCGTGACAATGACCGTGCCAAGGCGCGGGTTGATGGTTTGAAGCAGGCGCTGACGGAGCGCGGATTGGAAATCGGAGACGCGGCGATCCTGGAGTCGGCGTACGGAATCGCGGAGGCGCGGGTGCAGGCTCGTCGTCTTCTGCGGCTCACGCCACGCCCCTCGGTGATCGTCTGCGGTAATGATGTTCTTGCGACCGGCGCGATATTTGAGTGCCAGGCGCAGGGATTGACTGTTCCCGGCGACGTTTCCATTTGCGGGTTCGATGATCTGGAACTGTCGCAGCACCTCTCCCCCGGCCTGACGACCATGCACGTGCCGAGCGAGACGATAGGAGAGCTTGCGGCGGACTACCTCCTGGGTGTGCTGGCCGGCCGTCCGATGCCGCGGTCGGTCGAGTTGGAGGTTAGCCTCGTGGTTCGCGGCTCGACGGGCCCGCCGACCCGAAGCGCGCGGGCGCGCAAGCGAAGCGACAGGGGTTGACAGGTTTGTGCGGGGACGGCAGGATGCACTGAAAACGCTTTCACAAAACGCCGACCTTGAAAGGAGGATGCGATAAATGAAGCTTGCCCGCACATTGGCGTTGGTCGCCGCGCTTCCCGTTGTCCTTGGCTTGGGAACCGCAGCGCAGGCCCAGGACAAACCGGTTCTTGTGACGTTGCTGAGTTGCCCGTTGGGGTGCGGGCTGCTCGAGGGCAACACGATGTTCGGCAACCTCCTGGCGCGTAAAGGCGAGTCGCTTTCCATCGCCGCGCAGGAGACGCCCGGATTTATCTACAACCTCCGGGAGATGGCCAATTCCAAGCACTGGCAGCGGTCGGTGTTTGGCACGGAGGACTGGCTTGTTCAGCTGGGTCCGCAGGGCGGCAAGCCGGCAATCAAGGAATTTCTGCCGGAGCCGGTTCCCATCAAGTTCAAGCTTCTGCACGGCGACGCCTACTGGCCCCAAGGCAAGTTTTTCGTCACGACCGACCCCAACATCAAGACCCTGGCGGACGCCAAGGGCAAGCGCATATCCCTT
>CAYQRX010000370.1:0-2945 GCA_964419865.1 uncultured Hyphomonas sp.
CGACGTGAACGTCTCGGTCCGCCGCCCCGGCGATTATGAGAAGTTCCGCGAAACCGGCGATTTCGGCCATCTCGGCACGCGCTGCGAACTCAAGAACATGAACTCCTACCGCTTCATCCAGCAGGCCATCGAGTATGAAGCCCGCCGCCAGATCGAGATTCTTGAAAGCGGCGGCAAGGTGGACCAGGAAACCCGCCTGTTCGACCCGGTAAAGGGTGAGACCCGCTCCATGCGCTCCAAGGAAGATGCGCATGACTACCGGTATTTTCCGGACCCGGACCTTCTGCCGCTGGAATTCGAGCAGGCCTGGATCGAGGAGATCCGCGCCTCGCTGCCCGAACTGCCAGACCAGAAACGCGCGCGTTTCGAGACGGATTACGGCCTCTCGCGCTATGATGCGGGCGTGTTGACCTCCGATTTCGAGAAGGCCGAATATTTCGAAATCGTTGCGAAAGGCCGCGACGCCAAACTTGCCGCCAACTGGGTGACGCAGGAACTCTTCGGCTATCTCAACAAGGAAGGTCTCGAACTCTCCGACAGCCCCGTTTCTGCGGAGGCGCTCGGCGGCCTGATCGCGCTCATCTCCGACGGCACGATCAGCGGCAAGATTGCGAAAGACGTCTTTGCCCGGATGATCGCCGGCGAGGGCGAGGCCGCCGCCATCGTAGAGAAGCATGGCCTCAAACAGGTCACCGATGCGGGTGCCATCGAGAAGGTCGTCGACGAGATCATCGCGGCGAACCCGGATCAGGCGCAGAAGGTGAAGGAAAAGCCGCAGACTCTCGGTTGGTTCGTTGGCCAGGTGATGAAAGCCTCCGGCGGCAAGGCTAATCCGAAAGCGGTCAACGACATCCTGAAGGCGAAGCTGGGTATCTGATCCGGCGGTATATGCCGCGCGATCAGGCTGCGGCAGACCGGCGCTCGAGGGCGCGCGCCTCGGCCACGGCGAGCGCAATCAGGATGCTGCCGACGGCCGCAAAGAAGCACCAGACCGATACCAGAACCGGCCTGTCGAGGATCAGTGTCAGGATGAGGTTCAGTGCGACCAGTGCGCCGAAGCCGCGCACGGCATTGAGGCGCGACAGAAACAGGCTGATGACGACCACCGCTGCGTAGGGCAACACGATCAGATTGTTCTGGCTGATCTCCAGCAGCCATCGCCAGGGCGGCCCCGGCGGCCACAGGACGGCCTGTGAATAGCGCACATGATGCGCCTCGACCTGCGCCATTGTGTCGGCCGTAATGAGTTTCACCACGAAGGTGACCGCAATCAGGGTGCCGACAGCCAGCAGTATACTGACCATATGCCGCCTTCGGGGCGTGTCCTCCGCAACGCGGATCGCGGCGGGAACGAAGACCGGCCAGAGAATGGTCGCAAACAGCATGAACAGAGCAGGAGCCAGGCCGGTCGCAACACCCGCCGGGCTCGCATCGATCTGCAGCCAGACCAGCCCCTCAATGGCCTGATGCACGCCGAAGCCCAGAGGCATCACGGCGAGGGGCAGATATTTTGGCGCCGGGCACCGGGCGACACTATAGGCACCGGCTCCCGCGCAGGCTGCGGCGAGGGTGAAACTGGCAACAGCAGAAAAGCACATTGGGCCGCCTCCTGTGTGAAGGTGGCACCATTCTGTTCCTTCTGGCCGGCATAATCCACCCCCTCAGCCCCGATACGCTCTCATTCGAGGGCGGGGGCTGCAGCGGTGTCAGACCGCTGCCCTTATCTTCGCGGCAATCGGTTCAAGATCTTCCGGATTGGACATACGCCCGCCGGCATGCCGGCCGAGGTCCTTGCCCTCCCAGATCGGGATGATGTGGAAGTGCAGGTGATAGACAGTCTGCCCGGCCGGCGCGCCGTTGAACTGAATGATGCGCAGCCCGTCTGGCTTCAGCCCCCACTCCACGGCCCTGGCAATGCGCTGTACGCGCAGCATATAGCTGCCCAACCGGTCCGGCGGCATGTCGATGAAATTGCGCGCCTGGACCTGTTTCGGAACCACCAGCGTATGCCCTTCGCTCTGCGGGAACACATCCATGAAGGCGAGGGCAGTCTCGTCCTCGAATACCTTCACCGCAGGGATCTCCCCGCGCAGGATTTTGGCAAAGATATTGTCCGGATCGTAAGGAGCGTGGAGGGTCATGATTCTTTCCTGAAAGGAGTTCGGTCTCGCAGATAGTCCATATCGGCGTCAACTGCGGCGCGCTCCCTCAGCAGATAATCCGCCACCGCATCGCGAAAGCCCGGATGGGCGATCCAGTGGGCGGAATGGGTGAGGACGGGGCCATAGCCGCGCGCGAGCTTGTGCCCGCCCTGCGCCCCGGCCTCCACCGTTTTCAGGCCATGGGCGATGGCATAGTCGATGGCCTGATAATAGCAGGTCTCGAAATGCAGCATCGGGCGTGCATCGAGACAGCCCCAATAGCGGCCATAGAGCGTCTCCGACCCGATCAGGTTCATCGCCCCGGCAATCGGCGTCCCGCCTTCATAAGCAAAGATGAACAGAATATCCTTCGCCATCCGTTCACGGAGCAGGGAGAAGGATTTCCGGGTGAGGTAGGGCGAGCCCCATTTGCGGCTGCCGGTGTCCATGTAGAAGTCGAAGAAGATGTCGAGATGTTCCTCGGTGATCTCGTCGCCCGTTATGTGACGGAAGGTCAGCCCTGCCTGCGCCTTCGCCCGTTCCTTGCGCAAATTCTTGCGCTTTTCGGAAGACAGCGTCGCAAGGAAATCCTCGAATGATCCGTACCCCTCATTTTTCCAGTGGAACTGCTGGTCGGTGCGGATGAGCAGGCCGGCGCGCTCCAGCGCGGGCACCTCGTCCTCTTCAATGAAGTTGATGTGCAGCGAGGAAACGCCCGTCTGCTGGGCGAGTTGCAGCGCCCCGTCCAGCAGCGCCGCCTTGTACAGCGCCTCGTCCGGTCCAGGCGCCACCAGCCTGCGCCGC
>CAYQRX010000371.1:0-2941 GCA_964419865.1 uncultured Hyphomonas sp.
CCCGGTGTCGATCAGCACCAGCTTGTCGCCGGTGTTGAGGACGAGGCAGTTCTGTTCCAGCGGCGTGTTGTCGGCCGGCAGGAAATCGCCCTTCACCAGATCGGCGACCACCGCCGGGTCGGCGGAGGGAAACTGGTCCTGCGGACTGCCGAGGATGATCGGGCCGTCGGAAACGACGGTCGCCTCGTAGTCGCCGATCTTGAAGCGATACCAGGCGGGAACCTGCGTTCCGAGCAGTGGGGCCGCCGCATGGGCGCGACCCGTGGGCAGCAACCCGGCGGCAGCCGGCAGGGCAAGGCTGGCCGCCGCGCCGCCGAGAAAGCCGCGCCGGCTGAAAACATTCCGATTGAACGACGTCATGATATCTCCTCCATAGCGAGAGCCCGGCACCTGACGCGCGGGGCCTCGAACGGAGCGGGAGCAACCGGCGTGCCAGAGCGGCATGCGACTAAGCCATTGTATTCATAGAGGTCATGCCGCCCAGTTCGCGCGGATTGCGCTCATCGGAATCGAAACATGCGCGGTAATCGCCAATTGGCGTTCAGCCGGTGCGGGGATCCATCATGAAGCAGGGCGGTGAGCGCACACCGCGCTTCCGATGGAAGCGCTCCGACCTGCTTGGGCGATGGCACCGAAGGGCAGGATGGCGAGGCCGGCAGCCACGGCCGAGATGCAGACGAAGCGGCGGTGGGCAAGAGCGGAGCGCCTCGACGAAGGACCGGCCCGCCCGCCGCTTGAACGGTTCGAAAAGACTCGTTGTCATGTCATAAGAGTGGATGACCGCACGGGCTGAGGAGCTTGAACACAGATGACGTCTCATTCGGCTGAAGGTTCCGAACCCCGGTTGACCTCGCTTTCCCATGGTGGCGGATGCGGGTGCAAGATCGCGCCATGTGATCGATTGCACGGCAATCACCGGTCCAAGTGGAATGATCATCTGGCGCGCAAAGCGATCATGGTCCTGGCGCCAGACCTGCTCAACGAGACAGCGGCCCAAAATGCCGTTCCAGCCATCAGAATGCTCCGTCGCTGCCCGGGTCAGGCTTTCGATCAGCGTGTCCTCATCATTATGATCGACACGCAGATGCAGCTTTGCCTCGGCAAGCGAGACAGGCTGGATCGCTGGCGGCGTGATCAGAACGGGACGGTGCATATGATCCTCGCGAATCTCTGGTGAAGGGACAGTCAACCAGCCATCCCTTCTGCCACCCATGCTTATCCGGCGACCGGCGCGTCGTGAGGATGGCCAAGCGCAAAGACCGCGCCGGCAGCGATCGAAGTGCCAGAGGTCTTGGTGATGACCGCGCGGATAAAGCGCTTGTTGCCCTTGTAGCCTTGGGCGTAGACCGTGTCGGCCTCGAGTGCGGCTGGCAGGGTTCCAAGCAGGTCAGTTTCGTCCACATCGGCAAAGTCGCCATCCGTGGTGGTGTCGCTTTCCTGGATGGCAATAACGTAAAGGCCGTCGCCAGCAATCGCGCCGGTATTGATGATCAGGGTTGCAGAATTGAATCCTTGCAGATCGGCATGGCTGCCCTTGGTGGTGGCGGTGACCACGGCGGGAACCAGAGACGCGACAAGGCCAAGGCCGGAGATACCGTCCTTCATGACAGAAGTCCTTTCGATGAATGGGAATGATGAAGAGACGGGCGGCGTGTCCTTTGACCGGATGAAGGCCGCCCGCGAATGATCACGCTGCTGGATCAGGTGCTGATCTTCAGCAGCTTCATGGCCTCGAAGTTGACGATGCCGCCACCGACACGCTTGGTGGTGTAGAACAAGACATTCGGCTTGGAGGTGAACGGATCACGCAAGACACGAATGCCGATGCGATCGACGATCAGGTAGGAGCGGGCGAAGTCACCGAAGGCGATCGGGAATTCACCTGCAGCAACAGCCGGCATGTTGTCGTCAGTGTGAACCGGCTTGCCGAGAATGGTGGCCACATCGGCAGCACCCGAAGGCGGAGCCCAGATATAAGCGCCTTCTGCGTCCTTGAACTTGCGCACCGTATTCATGGTCGCATCCGACATCAACCAGGACGCCCCGTTCCGGTAACCGGACTTGAGTGCGTAATAGAGGTCGATTAGCGCATCTGCGGGGCTAGCCGATGTCGTGGCTGCAACAAACCCATCGGCCTTGCCGGAAGCGATGAAGCCGAGCTTGCCCCATGCATAGGAAGCATTCGCCACCTTGTCATAGGCAAGGATACCGCGCGGCTTGTTGATGCCATCGCCATTGGCAAAGGCTGCCCCCTCCTGCTCGGCGAACTCGATCGACACTTCGTCGGCCAGCCAGGCGGCAAGGTCGATACGGGCATCATCAAGCGAGGTTTGCGTGGCACCCGGCATGGCGTAGATTTCACCGGTATTGATGGCGATCTCACGCAGCGTCGGCGTGGCCGTGCCAGGACGATCCTGTTCCTCGCCAACCCACCCTGACGTTGCCCCCGCCCATATTGACCAGCTTCTTGTAGGTATTGGTCGAGATCGAGATGGTGCGGGCCAGCGAGCGGATCGTTGATACGGTGCCAAGCACGCGATCAATGCCGGCTTCTGTTTCTTCCGGCACCAGATAGCCGCCATCGGGGTCGGACTGGGTGGTCAGCTTGGCCTTGACCTCCAGATCACGCAGGCCGGCATCGACACCACGGCGGAAGAAGCGGTCGAAAGCTTGGGCGTGTTCGGCCTTGTCGGGGTCCTGATCATTACCGACGCCACCGATCCTGATCGCGGCCATCGCCGCATTTACGGCGTCGATGTCCTTGGTCAGCTTGGTAATTTCAGCATTGATGCGATCGACCTTTTCGGTCTGCACCACATCGGCCATACCGGCCTTGATGTCAGCCAGTTCCTTGTCGCGCTCAAGCTTGAAGTCCTCGAAGGTCTTTTGATCCACCCCCATTGAACGGGTCCACCTTGAAGTATGGTTTTGACCATGAAGG
>CAYQRX010000372.1:0-2938 GCA_964419865.1 uncultured Hyphomonas sp.
CCGTCCCGATTTCGTCTTTGTTTCGTCTTCGGGCTGCTGCAAATCGATCGCCGCTTTGAAGTGACGGATTCGATCCTGTCTTTTCCTGTCTGATTTCAAATCGCCTCACCGCAAGGGATTCGTTCAGTCACCCATCTGGTTCTAGCGCTGGGGCGGGCAAGCTGTGCTTATTAGAAGCTTCCCCTTCCGGCGCCCAATCCCGCGCCGCGGGATCCAGAAAACGTTCAGTGCCGGGCCGTGTTCATTCAGTTGCTCAAGAGCTCTGGTTCGCAGGGCCGTCAGGCCCGGCGTCCAACCCGTTTTTGACTCGCGGCACGGTCGAATCACCTTCAAAGCTTCTGCTCAATTGTCGGAGTGCCGCCGCCTCCAATCAGTTCTCAGGGCTCGGAACCAACCCCTTTCCCTGGCTGACGGCGGCGCTCCTAAATTCAGGGCGCCGGGCTCGGCGCCGACGCGCCAAACATCCGTTGGGGATCGTAGTCCGTGCCCTGGGTCATCACATACCACGCCGCCTTGGCCAGCTTGCAGGCCAGCGCCTTGGTCGCAATCACCGTGCTGGTCTTCGCCGCTTTGCGCTCAAACCATTTCCGGCATTGATCGTCGTAACGCTTGGCGAAGTTGGCCGCTTCCACAAACGCCCAGGCCAGATATTTGTTGCCGCACTTCTGGTTGTTGTCGCCTTTCTTTTTGCCGTTGCTCAGCCGCTGGGAATCCACCGTTCGGCAGTAGCTGGCGAAGTCGCCCGGGGTTTTGAACCGTTGGTGGTCGCCCACTTCCATCGTCATGGTCATTCCCAGGATGAGGCCAATGCCCGGCAGCGTGGTGAGCTTTTTGTAACTGGGCAGTTCCCGCGCCGACTGGAGCACGGCCTTTTCGATCCGCGCGATGCTGCGATCCAGTTGCTCGATGTGTTCTTTCTGCACCGTGGCAATCAGACAATTGGCCGGATGTTCGTACAGGGTTTTGGTTTCCTCCAGCGCCATGCCTTTAAGCCGGCTCAGGCTCAGCGGCTGGCCCGTAGTCCGCGCGTAAAGGCTTTTGAAACTGAGCCTCAGGGCGGTGCGTTGCTGCACCAGGCTCAGGCGCCGGCGCAACAGATCGCGCACCGGCCGCAGTTGCGGATCGTAAATGTGGCCGGTGGGCAGAATCCCCAACCGCTGCAATTCGGCCAGAAAGAAGGCGTCGCTCTGGTCATCGGCGTGTTTGAGGCCGCTGTATTGATCGATCTGCGCCGGATTGGCCAGCACCACCGGATAGGCGCGCGCGCGCAACCCGTCCACCAGCCAATACCAGTTGTAGGTGGATTCCACCGCCAGGCTCTTGAAGCGCTCTTTGAAGGGTGCCAGGAACCGCACCACTTGCTCGAGGTCGCACTCCAGTTTCTGGTGCTTGAGGCGCTGGCCGCTTTGGTCCATGATGCCGATCATGAGGTTGTTGCTGTGCAGATCAATGCCGGCGAACCATGACTCGTTCATTTTGGTTTCCTTTCGGTTGGTTGTTTGTCTTTTGGAACCGACAACAACTTCTTACCGGAAGGAAACCTTCCTTCGCCACCACGCCCTTAATGTTTATCAGTTCTCATTATTGACAAGTCATGTCAAGGGGCCGTCACCACACCCGCGCCCAGATCACTTTCAGATACCGGCTTTCGGGGCAGTTCGACATCACCGGATGATCCGCGCCGGGGCCGGTCTGGTCGAGGAACTGCAGTTTGCGGTGCTGCCGGTGCGCCCCCTTGATGACCATCCGCTCGAAGTCGTCGAGGTTCACCAGGCCCGAACAGGAGCACGTCGCGAACAAGCCGCCGGGTTTCACCAGCGAGATCGCGAGCTGGTTCAAGTCCTCGTACTTGTGGCGGCCGTCGTCGTATTCTTCGCGATCCAGCACAAACTTCGGCGGATCGAGAATCACCGCGTCCCACTGCTCGGCGTTCTGCTGCATCTGGCGCGCGTAGGCGAACGCGTCGGCGTGGACCCACTTCACCTTCGCCTGGTTCATGTTGGCATTGCGCTTCGCCTGTTCGATGGCCTTTTCGTCGAGGTCCACCCCGGTCACGTCCGCCGCGCCGCCGAGCGTGGCCGCGGTGACGGCAAACCCGCCGGTGTAACAGCACAAGTCCAGCACGCGCGCACCCGCGACGAGCCGGCTGAAGCGCAGCCGGTTCTCGCGTTGATCGCAGAAGAAACCCGTCTTGTGGCCCTCGGCGAAGTTCACCTCGTAGCGCACGCCGTGTTCGCGAATGCGCACCGTCCGCACCGCTTCGGACAGCGACGCGTTCACTTGAATCTTCTCGATGAAGGCGATCTGCGGATCGACCTCGACCACGACGCGCTTGACGCCGAGCCGTTCCCGAAGCACGGGCAGCCAGCGGGGCAGGCGTTGGTAAATGCCCAGGCTGTGAACCTCGATGCTCAACGTGTCGCCAAACTTGTCCACCACGAGGCCGCTCAAGCTGTCGCCGTCGGAGTGGATCACACGGAAAGCGTCGGTCGTCGCCGGCAGCTTGAGTACGTTGAGCCGGAGATCGATCGCGCGCCCGATCAGTTCCTCCAGGTAATCCTCGGTGATGGCAGCGGGTCCGTGATGAATCATCCGCAACGGCACGCGGGCGGGCGGGTTGTAAAAACCGTGGCCGAACGGCTGGCCTTCCTTGTCATAGACCGTGACCAGTTGCCCCGGTTGCGCGTCGGCCGAGGCGGCCCGGATCATGGCGGGGTACACCGTCGGGTGGTAGCTGAAGTACTTCATCTGCACCCACGGCTTGCGCCAGGACTCGCTGCCCGCCGGGGCCGGAGCGGAACGCAGCTTTTCCGCGCGCGAAGGCAGGGCCGGTCGAAAGGGCCGGTTCGGGCGGAAGGGCCGGCGGTCGGACGGGCGCTGGGGGGGACGAAACGACATCCGCTTGGCGTACTATGGACCGGACGCGGGAGGCAACTGG
>CAYQRX010000373.1:0-2935 GCA_964419865.1 uncultured Hyphomonas sp.
CTTTGCATGCTCGCCAAAGGCACGCTCGACGGCCCCGGCTTCGCCTTCATCGCCCTTCGGCGTCGAGGTCCCATGGGCGTTGACATAGTCAATCTCGGCAGGGTCGATGCCGGAATTCTTCAGCGCCATCTTCATGGCGCGATAACCGCCCTCGGCGCCTTCGGCCGGCGCAGTGATATGATAGGCGTCACCGGTGAGACCGTAGCCAAGCACTTCGGCATAGATTTTCGCGCCGCGCGCCTTGGCGTGCTCATACTCTTCAAGCACCAGGACAGCGGCGCCCTCGCCCATCACAAAGCCGTCGCGGTCTTTGTCATAGGGACGCGAGGCTTTCTCGGGCGTATCGTTGAAATTGGTGGACATGGCCTTGGCAGCGCAGAAACCGGCAATGCCGATCCGGCCGATCACGGCCTCGGCGCCCCCGGCGACCATCACATCGGCGTCGCCATACTGGATCAGACGCGCGGAGTCGCCGATGGCATGCGCGCCGGTTGCACAAGCCGTCACCACAGCGTGGTTGGGGCCTTTAAGGCCGTGGCGGATGGACACCTGCCCGGAGGCAAGGTTGATCAGGGCCGACGGAATGAAGAAGGGGCTGACCTTGCGCGGGCCCTGCTCATGCAGGGTAATCGCCGTATCATAGATCGATTCAAGCCCGCCGATGCCGGAGCCGATCATCACGCCGGAGCGCTCTTTCTGCTCGTCAGTTTCGGGCTTCCAGCCGGCATCCTCAAGCGCTTCATCGGCGGCGGCGATACCGTAGAGGATGAACTCGTCGATCCGGCGCTGTTCCTTGGCAGAGAGCACCTTGTCCGGATCGAAAGCGTGGGGATCGCCCGCCCCGCCACCGCGGCCTGAGACCCACGGGACCTGGAAGGCAATCTTGCACGGCATGTCGGACGCGTCGAACACGTCGATCTTGCCGGCGCCGGATTTACCGGCAATCAGCCGCTCCCAAGTGGCCTCACGGCCATTGGCGAGCGGTGAAACGATACCGATACCGGTAATGACGACGCGACGACGTTCCGACATAACGACCCGCGTGTCTTAAACGTGAGCCTTGATGTGCGAGACGGCGTCGCCGACCGAACGGATCGACTCCTGGACATCATCCGGGATCTCGATGTTGAACTCTTCCTCAAAGGCCATGACGAGCTCGACGAGGTCCAGCGAATCGGCGCCGAGATCATCGATGAAGCTGGCGCTTTCAACGACCTTGTCGGCATCCACGTCGAGATTTTCGACAACGATTTTCTTCACACGTTCAAAAACGTCAGACATGAATACCTCTCTCGATATGTCTGATGACTGGTCCTTCGGAGAACCATTGGTGTTGCGCCTAGCACACACTACGGATGAGCGCCAAGCCCTTGTCTGATGCCCCTCTGCAAGGCCTAAATCATTGCCATGCCGCCATTTACGTGCAGCGTCTGGCCGGTGACGTAGGCCGCCTCATTTGAGGCAAGATACACCGCCGCTGCGGCGATGTCGCCGCCTGCCCCCAGCCTTCCGGCCGGAATCTGCCCCAAAAGCGCTGTTTTCTGCGCTTCCGGCAGCACATCCGTCATCGGTGATTCGATGAATCCGGGCGCGATCGTGTTCGCCGTGATGCCGCGAGAGGCGACTTCCTGGGCAATGGACTTGGTAAAACCGATCATGCCGGCCTTGGACGCACAGTAATTCGTCTGGCCGGGGTTTCCCGTCACCCCGACAACCGAGGTGATTCCGATGATGCGGCCATGGCGGCGCTTCATCATTCCCCTGACAGCTGATTTGGTCAGGCGGAAATAGCTTCCCAGGTTAACATTGATCACGTCGCTCCAGTCCTCATCCTTCATCTGGATGAGCAGCTTGTCGCGGGTGATGCCGGCATTCGCCACCAGAATGTCCAGCGGGCCGATGGCGGCCTCTGCCTGGCCCACCAGTGCGTCCACAGCCTCCGGGTCAGACAGGTTGCAGGGGACAATCGCCGTCTCGCCCTTCAGGGTCGCGGCCACTTCCTGCAGCACCGCCTCGCGCGTGCCGGAAAGGGCGACCTTGGCGCCTGCCTCGGACAGGGCCTGCGCAATCGCCCGGCCAATGCCGCCCGAAGCGCCGGTAACAAGGGCCGTGCGGCCGGTCAGGTCAAACATGGGTCTTATCCTTTGATCGCTTTGGCGAAGGCTTCCAGATCCTCAGGCGTGCCGAGGGTGAGGCCGTTGAGTGACTTCTCGATCCGGCGCTGCATGACCGTCAGCACCTTGCCGGCCCCGGCTTCCCCCGTCATGGTGACGCCCTGGCTGACCATATACTGCACGCTCTCGGTCCAGCGAACCCGGCCGGTGACCTGTTTTACGAGATTCTGGCGGATCGTCTCGGGGTCGGTGACAGCACTCGCCATGACGTTCGCCACCAGCGGCACCGCCGGCGCCTTGATCTCGGCATCGGCCAGCGCCGCAGCCATCGCATCGGCCGCCGGCTGCATCAGGGCGCAATGGAAGGGGGCAGACACGTTCAGCGCCATCGCCTTCTTCACACCATTGCCCTGTGCCCAGGCCACGGCCGCATCAATCGCTGCCTTGCTGCCGGAAATCACCAGCTGGCCGGGGGCGTTGTCATTGGCAATGTCGCACACCCCGCCGGTTTCATCCCGTCCCGCCTTGCAGGCCGCTTCCGCCTGCTCATAGTCTGCGCCCAGCAGCGCCGCCATGGCCCCCTGGCCCGGCTGCACGGCTGATTGCATGGCGTTGCCACGGATACGCAAGAGGCGCGCGGTATCCGCTACGCTGATCGCCCCGGCCGCCGCCAGCGCCGAATACTCGCCCAGCGAATGGCCTGCCACAAAGGCAGCATCCTTCGCCGAAATCCCGAAACCCGCCTCCAGCGCCCGCATCGCGGCCACCGAATGGGCCATCAGGGCGGGCTGGGTGTTGGCGGTCAGCGTCAGCTCCTCGAT
>CAYQRX010000374.1:0-2925 GCA_964419865.1 uncultured Hyphomonas sp.
GCCGTGCGCGCCAGCGCGCCGGTGGCCGGCAGGCCGCCGAACAGGGCCGAGCCGACATTTGCCGTGCCCTGCGCCAGAAGCTCCGCATTCGGGCGATGCCGGCTCTGGATCATCCGGTCGGCCACCATCGCCGAAAGCAGCGACTCCACTCCGGCCAGGAAAGCGATGACGAAGGCCGACGGCATCAGTTCCTGCATCCGCGCCAGGCTGATCTCCGGCAGAGAGGGCATCGGCAAACGGTCCGGCAAGGCGCCGAACCGGCTGACGATCGTATCGACTGGCAGGGCGAGGTAGAAAACAGCCGCCGAGGTTATGCCCACCGCCACGATCAGGCCCGGCCATCTGGGCGCGAGCCGGCGCAACAGGATAATCAGCGCAATGGTGACGAGACCAATGGCAAGGGCCGCAGGATTGAACGTCCCGCGCGCCTCCCAGAGCGCCGGAATCTTGTGCAGGAAATCGGCCGGCAGGCTGGCAATCTCAAGGCCCAGAATGTCCTTCAGCTGGCTGGTGGCGATGATGATGGCGATGCCGATGGTAAACCCGTTGACCACCGCTTCCGGGATGAACGCGATCAGCTGTCCGGCCCGCAGCAGGCCGCCGATCCACAAGATCACCCCCGCCATCAGCGTCGCCAGCACCAGCCCGTCATAGCCGTGCTGGGCGATGACGCCGTAGACGACGACAATGAAGGCGCCGGTCGGCCCGCCGATCTGCACCCGGCTGCCCCCGAAAAGGGAAATCAGGAAGCCGCCGATGACGGCAGTGACAAGACCGGCCGCCGGATCGGCGCCCGAGGCAATGGCAATCGCCAGGCTGAGAGGCAGCGCCACCATCGCGACAGTGATGCCGGCGAAAATATCGGCACGCAGCAGGTTCAGATTGTAGTCTTGTAACGTGGTAAGGAGCTTCGGTTTCACATCGCTGGCGGGCGCGACGATTTGCGGGCGTCCGTACTTGCGCGAATGCTAATGAACCCGCGCGTGCGGCGCAACTGCGGCGTGTCCCCGCAGCCTGTCAAAGCCGCCAGCCGCCGGAGCGCAGGTCCGGCAGGAGGTTCTTCTGCGCCACCGAATAGACCCGCGCCTCGCCGATCGCGAACGCCATACACCCTTCCGGAAACACCGCCGAAAAAGCCGTATCCAGAATATTCAACCCGCCCGCATAGGCCCCCATCGCCGGCATCACCAGCCGCGCGCCGTCCGAGGCAAAGCACCGCCGCCGCACCGAGCGCCCGCGCCCGGCGATCTTCGCGACCGGGTGAAGGTGGCCTGCCACCTCGCCCGCCTCCCCCTCCGGCTCATGCCGGAAAGCGAGCGGCCCGAGGCGCAGGACTTTCGCCGCCCGCCCGCCCAGATGCGCCGGCGGGTCAGGGTCATGATTGCCCTCGATCCAGACCCAGTCATACGCCGCAGTCAGCGCCCGGATGCGCGCGGCATATACTTCCGGCAGGCGCTGCTCCGAGCGGCGATCATGGAAGCTGTCCCCCAGCGAAAGCACCGTTTCCGGCGCCAGCTGTGCGCAGAGCGCCTCGATCCGCGACAGCGTGGCCCCGCTGTCATAAGGCGGCAGCATCTGCCCGGCGGCGGCATAGTTCGAGCCTTTCTCCAGGTGGAGGTCCGACACCACCAGCACCCGCCGCGCCGCCCACCAGAGCGCCCCTTCCGGCAAAGGCGCCAGCATCTCCCCGGCCAGGTGGAGCAGCGTCTGTTTCGGCTGGGTCGCAGCGGCGGTCATGACAATAAGACTTGGGCCGATGCGACTGGCGGGTCAACGGGCCAGTCACACGCTCCGGTCACCCATCGCATCCCGCACCAGGTCCTCCTCCGCCTCGCGCAGCACCGCCTCCATCGCGGAGGCCCCGAACACCGGCTCGCGGCCGACTTCCAGCATCACCGGCACGGCAAACGGGCTGATCTTCTCCAGCCGCTGGTGCACGATCCGCCCCTCGATGCGCGCCAGCATGTCCGACAGGCGGCGCACGTCCAGCAGCCCCGTCGCCGCATCCGCCCGCGTCGCCTGCAGGAGGATATGGTCCGGCTCATGGCTCCTCAGCACATCGAAAATAAGATCCGTCGAAAAACTCACTTGCCGGGAATTTTTCTCAGACCCCGGAAGGTTGCGGTGAATAAGTCCAGAGATCAGCGCGCAATGGGCAAAGGTCCGCTTCATCAGCGCGCTCTCGTCCAGCCATTCCTCCAGGTCGTCGCCCAGCATGTCCGGATGGAATATCTGGCTCATATCCAGCCCGCGCATGTCATCCATCGCCCAGACCGCCATCGCATATTCGCTCGCGACGAAGCCGACCGGCTTCGCCCCCGCCCGTTCCAGCCGCCGCGTCACCAGCATGCCGAGGGTCTGGTGCGCCAGGCGTCCCTCGAACGGGTAGGAGACAAGATAGTGCCGGCCCGCGCGCGGAAAGGTCTCGACCAGCAGGTGATCCGGCGGCGGAATGGTGGACCGCAGCGCCTGTATCTCGAACCATTCGCGCACCGGGTCCGGCAGGTGCCGCCACTCGTCCGGATCATGGATCATCCGCCGCACCCGGTCGGCCAGGAAGGTCGACAGCGGAAACTTGCCGCCATTATAGGTCGGGATCGCCGGCGCGTCCGACTGCGCCCGCACCACCAGCGCGTCCATGCCCTCAATGCCCACCAACCGCAGGATCTCGCCGCCAAAAAGAAACGTATCCCCCGGCGTCAGCAGGCTGAGGAAATACTCTTCCATCTCGCCCAGCTTGCGGCCCGCGCGTATTGCTGCGCGCCTCTCTCCTCCCCCGCCTGCCGGGGAGGTGGCAGACGGCGAAGCCGGCTGACGGAGGGGAGGAGCGGCACCGCGCTTCGCGGCCACCTCCCCCGCAGGCGGGGGAGGATGGGAACGCCCGCCCGCAAGACTCACCAGCCTCACCGACAGCATCGGCGCCTC
>CAYQRX010000375.1:0-2924 GCA_964419865.1 uncultured Hyphomonas sp.
ATGGCCGGTTCCAGGCGATGCTGATGCGTTCGCCCGCGACCCGGATCGAAGGCGGGTCGGATGAGATCCTCAGGAACATTATTGCCGAACGCGTGCTTGGCCTGCCGGGTGATATCCGGGTCGATAAGGATGTGCCCTTCCGGGACATCCCGACGAGTGGGACACGCAGATCATGACTTATCCGCTCCCGAACAATTCTGCAGACCTCAGCGGGCAGGTGGCGCTGGTGACGGGCGCTTCTTCCGGGCTCGGCCTGCGCTTTGCGAAAGTGCTGGCCAAACAGGGCGCGAAAGTTGCGCTTGCGGCCCGCCGGATTGACCGGCTGGAGGCTTTGGCTGCGGAGATTCGGGCTGAAGGCGGTGAGGCGCTTGCGATCTCAATGGACGCCACGGATGCAGACCAGCTCACCGGCGCCGTTGCGAAGGCCGAGGCCGGTCTCGGCCTTGTCACGATCCTCGTCAACAATGCCGGCATCCCGGATGCCCAGCGGGCACACAAGATGGAGATCGGCCTCATCGACCGCGTGCTCGACATCAATGTCCGGGCCCCCTTCGTGCTGAGCTGCGAAGTGGCCCGCCGCCTGATCGCAGCCGAAAAGCCGGGACGGATCGTCAATATCGCTTCCTCAGCCGCCTATTCCTATAATGGAACGGGCGCGGCGCTTTATTCGGTGTCCAAGGCGGCGGTCGTGCGCATCACCGAGACGCTCGCGGTCGAATGGGCGCGCTATGGCATCAATGTCAATGCGATCGCGCCGGGCGCCTTCGAGTCCGAGATGATGGACGGCATGCTCCAGCGTATGGGCGATATCACCCAGCATTTTCCGCGAAAGCGTATCGGCCATCCTGCCCAGCTCGATTCGACACTTCTTTACCTGGTGAGCCCGGCCTCTGACGCCGTGACGGGTACATGTGTCCGCGTCGATGATGGACAGGGCGGGCGCTGATCCAGGGCGGATTGTGCGTAGTCAGCGCACCTCAACATCCAGGGAGGACCCCGAATGTACGACTACAAGGAAATCAAGGTCGAGGTGCGCGGCAGTGTGCACTGGCTGACACTGAACCGGCCTGAAGCGCTGAACGCGATCAATCATCGCATGGTCGGTGAACTCGCGGACTATTTCGGCGGCCTCTATCATGACCGGTCCTGCCGCATCGTGGTAATGAAGGGGGAAGGGCGCGCCTTCTGTGCCGGCCTCGACATCAAGGATCGCAGCAGCGGAAACGAAGCTCAGCCCTTCGGCGGTGGTTTCGGCTTCCAGGGCTATCTCGCCGATGTCTACATCAAGATGCGCCGTTGCCCCCAACCGATCATTGCGCTGGTGCAGGGGCCGGCCTGCGGGGGCGGGTTCGCCTTCGCGCTCGCATCCGATGTCCGTATCGGCGGCGAGAGCCTGAAAATGAACGCCGCCTTCATCAAGCTTGGCCTTTCGGCCTGTGACATGGGGGTGAGCTATTTCCTGCCGCGCCTCGCCGGCGTGTCGGTCGCCTCCGAGCTCATGCTGACGGGCCGTTTCATCTACGCGCAGCGCGCGCTCGCCGTCGGCCTCGTCTCGGAAGTCGTGCCGGACGATCAGCTGGAAGCGGCCGCTGGGCCCTATATCGAGGAAATGCTGGCCGCCTCGCCGATGGGTCTGCGCCTGACCAAGGAGGGCCTCAACATGGCGGTCGATGCGCCGAGCCTCGAGGCCGCGATGGCGATAGAGAACCGCAACCAGGTCCTGTGCAGCGCCACGGAGGATTTCCGCGAAGGCATGCGGGCCTTTCTTGAAAAGCGCAAACCGGAGTATCGCGACGCCTGAAGCCTTGGCTGCAGAAGACTTACGAAGTCCCGGCTGCCCTTTCCCGCTAAAAATTCGGATTGCGGGGGGCGTTGAAGAGCCTGCCGCCGCACAATGGGTCCGGCCATGAAACGCCGGCGGTGTTCAAGATCAGTGCAAGACCAGGCGAGGCCTATCGGACCTGTTGCAGGATCCCCTCTGCCACTGACAGGCCGCTTTGATACGCTGCCTCGACGCCCTCACCGAGGCACCAGTCACCGGCTGCAAACAGATCTGCCGCTTCATTGCTGAGAAAGGCCTGGCCGATCGGCCGGGTGACATGGGCATAGCGCCAGCGATGAGCGCTGGCATGAAGGATGCCGGTTGCCTGCGCATCAATCAGGCCTGTGACCTGCGTCAACACAGCCCCGACGATTCCTTCGGGCGCGTCTTCGAGATGTGCCCGGCTGTATTCTGCGCTCATCTGCACAACCCAGCCCTCCTGGCCTGACCGGCCGGGCTTGGAGCTGTTGCGGGCCAACCAGCTGATGCCGGGGGCAGGATCAATGAAGGCATCTTGGTCTGTCCTTGCAGGCTGGCTCAGTACCAGCATGATCGTCCAGCACGGCGCCATCTGGGCAGTGCAAATCTCCGCTGCGAGGCTCGGCGCTGCCTGGGCGAGGCGCACGGCCTGAGGGGCAGGGGCTGTAAGAATGACGATATCGAACAGGCCTGCCTCCCCTGGCCCGCAGGCGATTGTCCAGCCGGAGGGACCGGGCCGGATCTCGCTGACTTCGAGCGACAGGCGGATATCGAGACCGCCGGCACCTGCTTTGAGCGGGCTGTTCATGGCCGGCACGCCGACGAGCCAGTCTTCCCCTGGCGCCGGCGCCCGCATTCTCGGCCTCCATCGGGCAAGAGTGCCTGCCTCGGCGCCCGCCTCCAGGAAGTGGCGGAAGGCGCCTGTGCCGGCGCAGACAAATTGCGCCCCATGGTCAATGCTCATGCCTCCGGGCAGGCGCCGCGTCGCAAGGCGCCCGCCAATGCCCCGGCTTTTTTCCATCACGACAGGGGAGAGACCCGCCTCGTCGAGGCGCGCCGCGCAGCTGAAACCGGCCATGCCGGCGCCAATGAGCGCACTTCTCGGAGCGGGCTTACCTTGCAT
>CAYQRX010000376.1:0-2912 GCA_964419865.1 uncultured Hyphomonas sp.
ACTTCTAAGAAGTCAGCGAAAGCGAATATCGGGAACGGCGGCCTTTCGGGGCCGCCGTTTTCTTTTTGGGCAGGTTGCGTATTGCGCCCCTGCGGACCCTCACATGAACCAGGCTCAGGGCTGCCCCAGTCGCTCGCCCCCCTGTTGCGGGGGGTTACAGGGCGGGGGGAATCTTTCATTCCTGAGGCGCGCGTTACAGACAGGGGATACCATCATGAACATTCAACGACCCATGAAGATGCTTGCGGGGCTGGCGGCGGCGGGGCTGATGGCGGCCTGTGCCAGTGCGCCGCCCCCACCCGCGCCGGCGCCGGTTGCGGCTGTTCCGGACCTGCCGGCGCCGGAATGGCGCAAGATCATCCAGCAGGAGAAGCGCTTCGCCGTCTTTATCAGCGAGCCGGCGGTGCGCGAGAGCGGGCTTGCCCATTTCCGCATGGCCTATGTCTACATGCCGGGCGAAGTGTTCCATGAGGGCCGCGAGGTCGCCTGGCAGGAATACTCTTACGCCACGATCAACTGCACCGAGGACAAGGTGAAGATGGGCCCGCGCACGCGCTATGCGCCGGACGGTAGCGCCTTCGGCCAGGATGAGGACCAGACCTTCGCCTGGATCATCGGCGGCGCCGTTGTCCGCGCGAAGGACGTGTACTGCAATAACAAGCCCTGGGAGGGGATGGAGATCGTCCCCGGCGGCGACGGCTGGATCGAGCGCGAGCGCGCGAAGATCCCGGCCAGCGAGCCGCTCTGATATCCAGCGACCGGGCGGTGTCAGGCCGCCCGCCACCGGGCGTAGAGCGCGGTCGGCAGAAGGCGGTCCGAGCCCTGCTGGGGCAGGGCCATTTCGCCCATCTCCATCGCTCCGCCATAGGGCTTCAGCCGGTCGCCGAGGGTCTGGGCCAGGGCGAGATAGGAGAGGCGCACGGCATAGGCCGTGGCGATGACGAAGCGCGGCTCCTCGCTCAATAGGTCGCGCACGCCGTCGAGGAGTTCGGGCAGGCTCTCCTCGAAGCGCCAGGTCTCGTTCTTGGGCCCGCGGCCAAACTTTGGCGGGTCGAGCACGACGGCGTCATACCTGTTGCCGCGGCGGATCTCGCGGGCGACGAATTTCATCGCATCATCGGCAATCCAGCGGATGGTCCGGTCGTCGAGGCCCGACAGGGTCTGGTTGTCCTTGCCATAGCCATTGGATTTCGGGCTGGCGTCGAGATGCACGACTTCCGCGCCGGCCGCCGCGCAGGCGAGCGACATCATGCCGGTATAGCCAAATAGGTTCAGCACCTTAAGCGGGCGCTTTGCGGCGCGGATCTGCTCCTGCGCGAATCGCCAGTGGACGGAATGTTCCTGGAAAACGCCCATATGCCGGAAGGCGGTGCGCCGCGCCGTGAAGATAAGGCCGTTCCAGCGCATCGGCCAGCTTTCGGCGGCGCGCGGGGAGAGGATTTCCCAATTGCCGGCGCCGTCTTCATCCTGGGCCTTGGTGACGAAACGGGCGTCCGCCTTCCAGCTCTGCACCGGCCGGGCCGGTTCCCAGAACGCCTGCGGGTCAGGCCGGATCACGGTCTGGCTGCCGAAGCGTTCCAGCTTCTGCAGGTGGCCTGAATCGAGCAGGGCGTAGTCTTCCCAGTCATCGGCAATCAGCAGGCGGGTCTCGGTCTTCATGGTCATGCATAGCCCCGCTGGCGCCAGGCCTCGTAGATCATGATGGCGCTGGCCTGGGCAAGGTTGAGGCTGTCGGCGCCGCCCCGCATCGGGATGAGGCAGAGCGTGTCGCAGGCCGCTTCGGCCCAGGCGGGCAAGCCGGCCTGTTCATTGCCCATCAGGATGATCGATCCGCCGGTGAAATCGGCGCCGTCATGACGCACGGTCCCGTTTACGGATGCAGCGCTGAGGCGCATGCGGGCCGCCTTGCACCAGGTGTTGAACGCGTCGAAGCTCGCCTCGGCAAATGGCACATCGAACAGTGACCCCATCGAGGCGCGCACGGCCTCGAAGCTGTAGGGGTCGCAACAGGTGCCCACGAGGATGACGCCGCTCACCCCGGCGCAGTCTGCAGTGCGCAGGATGGTGCCGAGATTACCGGGATCGCGCACTTCATAGAGGGCGATGTAAAGCGCAGGCGTCTTGGGCTTCGGCAGATCGCTCACCGCCAGATGGCGCTGTCGGAAGGCGGCGACAATGCTCTGGGCGTTGTCCTTCTGGGTGATCTTCGCCATCAGCCGTTCGGGCGCTGCCACCACGCGCGCGCCGGCCTTGGCTGCCTCGCGGGCCAGCGCCGCGATCTGTGGCCGCTCGGCCATATCGGCGGCAATAATCACGGTTTCCGGCTGCCAGCCGCGCGCAATGCCTTGCGAAACGATCCGCGCGCCCTCGGCCAGGAACAGGCCGGTCTCGGCGCGCTCCTTCTTTCTTTCCAGACTTTTCAGGGTCTTGACTAGCGGGTTCGCCGGGCTGGTGATCAGTTCGAGAGGCTGTTTCATGGGTTAGGCGAGGCCTGTTGGCTCTGTCTTGCGGACTGGTTAGGGTTGGGGCATCCCTCGCCGGTATCCGGGCTTGGGGCGGGCCATGGTTTTGGGAGGTCAGCGACGATTATGCGCGTGCTTGACTACCTTCTGGGTGGGCTGGCCCTCCTTGCCCTGCCGTTCGTCATGTGGTGGGGCATCTACCAATCCCCCCAGAGCGCTGTAAACCTCCAAGCGCGCCTTGAGGCGCGGGCCAAGACGGTGCTGGCGAAAGACGGGTTCAGCTGGGCCGATGTGAGGATGGATGGCCAGCGCGCTATCCTGAGCGGCGCCGCGCCCTCGGCGGATGCCGTGATCGACGCCGCCGCCGTTATCCGGCGCTCCAGCTGGCCGGGCGGGCTGGTCATCCATCCTCACATCGGCCCAGCTGAACCCGTCTTTCGCCAGCACCGT
>CAYQRX010000377.1:0-2882 GCA_964419865.1 uncultured Hyphomonas sp.
GGCGCCAACCGGATCGCCGCTTTCCAGCCGGCAGCGCAGCCGCAGTTGATCCACGACCACGATCTCGCCGGCCGGCACGGCCTCGCGGACGTTCGGCATGATCGAAACACGGATTGCCGTCTCGCTCTCGCCGATTGAGGTGGTGTTGACCACCTGGTGCAGGCGGTCACCAAGCGAGATGAACATGCCGGGCCAGAGCTGCGACAGCCGGGGCTTGTCAATGTCGATATAGCTGTCGCGATGCGAGGCCGCGGCGCGCAAGGTGAAGCCGTCGAACGGCGCGCCAAGGAAACCGACGTGATCGAAGGACCAGAGGGGGACCTCCGGGCTGGTTTTGTTCAGGTCCCCGAGGGGTCGGCCTGTGGAATCGTTCGGACCCCATTGCACAGCCACAGGTACGACGCATTCGGCGTTCGCCGCGCTCATGGCCGTGACGAAGGCAGACAGCGCCATCTGAGCCTCACGGCATAGGCCGACCGCCGTCATACTTAAACGCCAGAAGCCGTTGAGCGTCGGCTGGCCGAACGCCTCACCGTCGATATTGACGAACGGAGATAGCCTCAGCCCCTGCAATTGCGGAACAGTGTTGGTCAGCTCCACCCGTCCGGGAAACGATATGATCATCATTGACCTCCGCTGAGATAACGTTGATCTGCGGACCTGCGGCTGGTTCCTTGAACCACCTTCATGGAAATTCCCTGCACTTGCTGGACCTGCCGCGCTGTGAATCCCTCCGGGGCCTGAAGAATGATCTCGACCTGCTGCTTCGCGACTGTGGCAGCCTGTGAAAGCGCCGATTTGGCCTGCGGCACGTTGAGGACTGCACCGCTGCGGCTCGGCACGAATACCTCGCTGTTGGGCGTCCTCTCGTTGACGAGGTAGGGCACACCGGCCTGGACCGGGCCGCCGTTGGCACGGGCGCCACCGAGCAGCCCGCCAAGCCATCCGCCGACGCCCTCAAACGCGCCGCCCGCGCCGAACAGCATGCGGAAGCCATCCATCATCTGCATTTTGGCGATTTCCATGATCAGATCGGAAATCCCTTGGCGCAGGGATTTAGAACCATCGAGCAGTCCAGTAAATACGCCGTTGATCGCGTCGGCCCCGCGGTTGGCGGCGTCTGCCGCCTGCTCCATCCCCTGCCTGAGCGCCTTATCAAGCGCCTGACCGAGTGCATCGACCTGTCCAGTTGCGGCCCCGGCGGCGCCTGCAAGTCCCTTCCTCCCGGCTCCAGATCCAGTATCGCCGAGCGATCCAGCAAGACCGGCGACGCCGTCTGCAGCATCTCCAGATCCCTCGCCCAGTTCGACGGTAACATCGCGCAGGCGACCCAACGCCTCGCTGGCCCGGTTGATCCCCGCCGCTGCGATTGCGGACGCCTCGCCCGACGATGCGGCGGCCGCGCCCCGCGTATCTGCCGCCCTCTGGTCATAATCGTATGACGCGCGGGTGGCGTCCAATCCGGCCCCCATCAAATCCTCAAGCACGCCGCTGGCGCCGGGGATTTTGCTGAAATTCCTGGTATTCAGGTCGATGGCCAAGCTGGAAAGGAAGCCGCCCCACGCCCTCGTCAGCTCGGCGATCATCTCCAGGAACGACGCCTTGACGTTTTGCCACACTGCGTTGAGGCCGGGCGGGATCGCTCCTGCGGCCTCCACAATCCCGGTGAATGTCTCCTTCGCTACATCCCACAGTAGCGACAGGGCCTCGCCAAAGCTGCCGGTGCCCCTGACCAGCTCCAGGAACTTTCCGATCAGCGTCCCCGCCAGAACGATGAACGCGCCGATGCCTGTGGCGATCAGCGCCCCTTTCAGCGTCACCAGTCCAGCGACCCAAGCTGCAGTTGCAGCCACTGCGCCCCAGATCGACGGGATGTAGAGCGCAGTGATCGCAATGGCGGCAGCAGCCGCGTAGCCGGCCAGCATGTCGACATTGTCGGCGAGGAGCATGATGCCTCCCGCAACGCGCTCCGAAACCCCGAGCGCCTTGTCCAGCTGTCCGACGAATGCAGTGAGGTTGGTTTGCATCCGGGTGAAGGCGTCCGCCATGGTTGCGGGCATCTCTGCCGCCTCTCGGCGCAGATCCTCCAGGTTCCCGGTTAGGGCGTTGGCGATGACCGCTCCGGTGATGCGCCCTTGCGAGGACATCTCGCGCAGGCCGCTCACGGTTGTGCCCAGTTCGTCGGCAAGGGCTTCGGCAATACGGCCGCCGTTCGCCAACACCGTTTCGAGGCCCTCGGCCTGCAGACGGCCGACAGCCATTGCCTTTGAGAGAGCATGCTGGACCGACGCAGCCCGGTCGCCCCTCGTCGCGGTGATCACGAGAGCGTGGTTCAGGGCCTCGGTATAATCCAGCGCCCCTTGCGTCGATAGGCCCAGATCTCGCAGGGCGTTAACGTTTGCGGAAAACCCGCGCGCGGTCTGCTCCAGCGAGGAATACGACGCATTCGCCAGCCTGACGATATCCTGCATCACTGCAGGCGCGGCCTCCATGTCCTTGATGGCGGCGCCGACGACCGACTGCATGTCAGACCATTCGTCAGCCATTCTGGCCGCCGCGCCTATTGAAACCATCGCGGCCAGAGACCCAACAAGCGCCCCTGCGGCAGCGGCCAGCTTGTGCATGGCAACTGATGTCCCGGCAGCGGCTTGCTCAAGCGCCCGGTTGTCATTGGCCGCCTTACGGGCGCTCCCGCCTTCGCGTTTGACCGCCTCGTCGGCCCGCTTGGCGCCGCCCGACAGCTTGTCCGCGGCGCGCTCGGTCTTGCCGGCCTGCGTTTCCAGCCCCTTCAGATCGGCAGTGGCCTGGACGACACCGGACGAATCGACTTTCAGCCCAAGGGCAGCAACCTCAGTCATGGGCGTTCCTCACATAAAAGCCGC
>CAYQRX010000378.1:0-2871 GCA_964419865.1 uncultured Hyphomonas sp.
AGCGCGTGCTCCCCGCGGAAGCGCGGGCTCAGCGGGTTTTTCTCGAAAGGATAATTCACGGTCGCCTTGCGGCGGAACATCTCGCGCATGGCGATCCATGAGGCGCCGAGGAAATCGGTCAGCAGGGCGCCGCGAAGGGTTTGCGCAAGGCTCATGACAGGCCTCCTACGAAGGTCACATAACCTGCGACCGCGAGCACGGCGAAAAGCGAGGTCGGCAGGAAAATCTTCCAGCCGAGGCGCATCAGCTGGTCATAGCGATAGCGCGGGACGATTGCTTTCACGAGCGCGAACAGGAAGAAGCAGAACAGTATCTTGCCCATGAACCAGGCGAGGCCGGCGAGGCTGAGCAGCAGCGGCGGCAGGTTGGCTGTCAGTTCCGGGCCAAGCGCGATCGGGCCATGCCAGCCCCCGAGGAACAGGATCGTCATCATCGCGCACATCAGGACGATGTTGAGATACTCGCCCAGCATGAAGAGAAGGTACGGCGTCGACCCGTATTCCACCTGATAGCCGGCAACGAGTTCTGACTCCGCTTCCGGAAGGTCGAAGGGTGGCCGGTTCGTTTCTGCCAGCGCTGAAATGAAGAACATCACGAACATCGGCAGCATGATCACGATCAGAGGGAAATACTGGAAGCTGAACACATGCCAGTTCTGGATACCGCCATCCTGGTTGTTCACGATCGTTGTCAGGTTCATCGAACCGACGAGCAGGATCACAGTCACAATGATGAAGCCGATCGAGACCTCATAGGAAACCATCTGAGCGGCCGAGCGCAGAGCGCCAAGGAAGGGATATTTCGAGTTCGAGGCCCAGCCGCCCATGATGATGCCATAGACGCCGAGCGAGGAGATCGCGAAGAGGTAGAGAATGCCAACATTGAGGTCGGAAATGACCCAGCTTGTCCCGGTTGCGGTACCCGGCGCCACAGGGATGGCCGCCCAGGCGACAAAGGCGAGCGTGCAGGTCAGGATCGGCGCGATCAGGAACACGGCCTTGTTGGCGCCAGCCGGGATAACGATTTCCTTCAGCAGGAACTTTCCGAAGTCCGCAAAGGACTGAAACAGGCCGAACGGGCCAACCACGTTGGGGCCCTTGCGCATCATCACACCGGCCCAGACCTTGCGGTCCAGCAACAGCAGGAAGGCAATCGACAGCAGCAGCACGAGGGTGAACAGGCCGATCTGGCCCAACACCATCAGCGGGCCCCAGAAGCTGCCAAGAGACTCGATCGCATTGCTCATCGCGCCGCCCTACTCTGCCGCTACCGGAGTGTCTAGGCGGCTTGCCAGCGCAGAACACTCGGCCATTGTCCGGGAGGCCCGGGCAATCGGGTTGGTGAGGTAGAAATCCACAACCGGGCTCCTGAACGCGGCGCTGCCGAGGCTGCCACCGGCTTCAGAAACCGGCGCAGAAAGGGCGGCGACACCGCTTGCCCCGGGCGCGTAACCACGACCCGAGAAGACTGTGTTCTGTCCCTGCTCGCCCCGCAACAGAGCGCGGAGCTGATCAGCCGTGTCATACGCAAGCGGCTTGCCACAAACCTCTGAAAGAGCGCGGAAAATTGCCCAGCCTTCGCGTGCCTCGCCTTTCGGCTGGACGGCGCGCGTCGTCATCTGGACACGGCCCTCGGTATTCACATAGGTGGCGGTCATTTCGGTATAGGCAGCGCTTGGCAAGACGATGTCTGCCCGGCTTGCGCCGGCATCGCCATGGGAGCCGACATAAATAACCGTAGAATTTCCGAGCTTTGAGAGATCGGCCTCATCGGCGCCGAGGAGCACCACCGTCGAGAGGCTGCCGTCGAGTATGTCAGCCGTCGCAAGGCCGCCTGCGGCCGGAACGAAACCGGCATCCAGCGCGCCGACACGGCCAGCCGCCGTGTGCAGGACGCCAAAACCTGCCCAGCCTTCGGTCAACGCGCCGACATCCTGGGACAATTTCAGGACAAACCTGGACAATTCGAGACTATCCTCTCGGCAAAGAGCGCTCTCGCCGACCACGATCATCGGCCGCTTGGCGTCTTTCAGAACCTTGTAAAAATCGCTCGAGGCGAGCTTGCCCAGATCCGCCGCGCTGGTGCCGAGATGTTCATAGGGATAGGTGAGGTCTGCCGCTTCGCCGATCAGGCCAACCTTGAGATCGCCCCAGAGCCAGGACTTGCGGATACGGGCATTCCAGACAGCGGCCTCAAGGCGCGGATTGGTGCCTATCAGCAGCAGCGCGTCGGCCTCTTCCACACCCATCAGGGTGGGGTTGAGGAGGTAATGCTCGCGCACACCGGAGGTCCCGTACCGGGCGCCGGCAGGGCGGCAGTCGGTGTTCTTCACGCCGACGCTGCGGAAGAAATCCAGCGCGGCCTTGGCCTGTTCGACTTCAATCAGGTCGCCCGCGACAACGCCGATCTTGTCCGCTCCGACGGCCAGCGCCGCCTTGGCCGCCTCAAATGCCTCACCCCAGCTGGCGGGGCGCAGTTTGCCATTCTCGCGGATATATGGCCGGTCGAGGCGCTGGCGGGCGAGGCCATCCCAGACGAAGCGCGACTTGTCTGACAGCCACTCCTCATTCACCTCTTCATTGAGCTCAGGCATGATCCGCATCACGGCGTCGCCCTTGGCGTCTACTCGGATAGAGGCGCCCATGGCGTCCATCACGTCGATGGAGGAGGTCTTGCGCAGCTCCCAAGGCCGCGCGTTGAAAGCATAGGGTTTCGACGTCAGCGCACCAACCGGACAAAGGTCGATCACGTTGCCGGAAAGCTCCGAGGTCAGCGACTTTTCGAGATAAGTGGTGATTTCGGCATTCTCGCCGCGGCTGATCATGCCGATCTCTTCGACGCCGGCGACTTCGGCCACGAACCGGACGCAGC
>CAYQRX010000379.1:0-2870 GCA_964419865.1 uncultured Hyphomonas sp.
GCCCCCGCAACCATCTTTACTTGCGACCCCGTAGCACCCGCTGCGGGGTTTTTGCTTTGCGTGGAAATCGTAAGGATTCCAGCGAGATCGCCCTGAACGTCGATCTCCACCTTGCCGTCGACTGGGGTCAGCACGATCTGATCCACGAGCGAGCGCAGCGTGTCGGCGGCCTCGATCCGCTTCCCCTCGTCTTCGTCCTGCAGGGCGTCGTAAAGCTGTTGGACCCGCTTGCGGTATTGCAGTGCCATGCTCGGGTGCAGCAGCGGTGGCGGCTCGTCGGCTTCGGCCAGGAACAGTTCAAGTTCCTTCTTGCGTTTCTCAATCGCCACCATCTTCGCGTTGAGCGCGTCAGCGGCCCCACCCTTCAGTATCAAATTGAGGAGGGTCTCGAGTTCCCGATCGATCTTCGCAATCTCCGCCTCGGCCGACGCGATCTCGGCGCGGCCCTCCATGCGCAGCCGGTTCATCTCCTGCGTGAAGACCTCGCAGAAATGGGCGAAGAGCTCCGGATCGACGAGCTTGGTGCGCAGCGCATTGAGTACACGCGATTCAAGCTCGTCGCGGCGGATGTTGACCCGGTTGTTGCAGGTCCCCTTGTTGCGCGCTGTCGCACATCCGATCAGCGTCGCCGAAATCGCGGAATAGCCGCCACCACAGCAGGAACATTTGGTCAGTCCCGAGAAGAGGTATTTGGGGCGGCGGCGGGTATTGATCCGGGAGAGATCGGCCTCGCCGTTTTCCTTCCGGGCGATCTTGTTCTTCTCCTGCCGCGCCTTCACGGCGTTCCAGAGATCGTCATCGAGGATGCGCAGCTCCGGCGTTTCCTGGATGACCCATTCCTCTTCCGGGTTGGGGCGGGCCTGCCGCTTGCCGGTGTTCGGATCCTTGACGAAGCGCTGGCGGTTCCAGACGATCTTGCCGACATACATCTCGTTGTTGAGGATGCCGTTGCCGCGCTTCGGGTTGCCGTTGATCGTGCTGAAACCCCAGTCTCCGCCTGACGGAGCGGGAATGCCTTCCTTGTTCAGGGCGAAGGCGATAGTCTTGGCCGATTTGCCGGCGGCATAGTCGCGGAAGATGCGGCGCACGACTTCGGCCTGGAATTCGTTGATGGTGCGATCGCCGCGGATCGGTTCGCCGTTCGCATCGAGCTTTTTGACCACATCGTAGCCATAGGCGTTTCCGCCGCCCGATTTGCCTGCCTCAACCCGGCCGCGTTGTCCGCGGCGGGTCTTGTCGGCCAGATCCTTCAGGAACAGCGCATTCATCGTGCCCTTGAGCCCGACATGCAGGTGCGTCACCTCGCCTTCCGACAGGGTGAACATCTTCACGTCCGCATAGGACATGCGCTTGAAGATGCCCGCGATGTCTTCCTGGTCGCGCGAGAGGCGGTCCATCGCCTCGGCGAGGATCAGGTCAAAGCGGCCGCCCATAGCGTCGGCCATGAGCGCCTGGATGCCCGGGCGGATCAGCGACGCGCCGGAGATCGCGTGGTCGGAATACTCCTCGACGATATGCCAACCCTGCTTCTCTGCATGGAGGCGGCACATGCGGAACTGGTCGGCGATGGAAGCGTCGCGTTGATTGTCGGAAGAATAACGGGCGTATATCGCGACTTTCAAAACTTGGCTCCCATCCGTATCAGGAGGAGCGCTTCCTCCTTTGCCGTGACATCTTCACTTCCTCTGCATAGCACTCCTGCGCCGCCTGCCTCGCCAGGATGCCGACGAGACGCAGAAGGCGAGGGTCGGGATTGCCGCGCGGCGTAAACGTCAGCTCCGGCTCGTCCAGCAGCAAGGATTCGAGCAGCGCTTCGCGCTCTCCTCCTGTCATCTTTGCCGGGTTTCCTGGGGCTCGCAAGGTCATAACTTGCAGCATTCGCCCCGGAGGAAGCATAAGCAACGGAAATTGATGGCGAATATTCGGCGACAATTGGCGCGGGTGAGCGCGCTGTAGCGTAGCCCAGCGTGTCCCGGCGAGCCATGGCGTAGCAAAATAACCTATCGGAATCCCTCGCTGGCCCGGTCATCATTGGCCTCGTCGCCTCTCCTCATGAGGTCATTGACTGTAGGCGCAACCTTATCGTATTGTAATTCGCGATACAAGGCGCTATATGCCGACCAAGGAGATTCGCCATGGCCACGACCGCCGAACGCAAGGAATATCCGATCTCGATGCGCCTGCCCGAGGCGGATGTCGCAATGATCGACCGCGCCGCCAGCCTGCGCGGCCGCTCGCGCACCGATTTCGTGCGCGACGCCGCCGTGCGCGCGGCCGAGGAGGTCGTCATGGAGCAGGGGCTGATTCGGATGAGCCCGGAAGGCTTCGCCCAGTTCATGGATGTGCTGGCGCGTCCGGCCGCTCCGGTTCCGGAGATGGTCGAAGTCCTGAAGCGCCCCGCGCCATGGGAGCCCGGTCACAAAGCGAAGCGGTAAGCCCTTGCTCCTTTCGGGTCCCGAACCGCTTACCGCCGCTCACGATGTGTCCGAGTTCACCTGTGGCAAGCCCACGCTTGACCACTGGCTGAAATCACGCGCCCTCTCCAATCAGCAGAAGGGCTTCACCGCCGTCCTCGTCGTTCATGAGGCCGGGCGCGTGGTCGGCTACTACGGTCTTGCGCCTACTGGTGTGGTGCCTTCGGTTCTGCCGCGCTCGATCCGGACAGGCCAGCCGCCCAACCCGGTTCCGTGCATGTTGCTCGGCCAACTCGCGACCGACACAGCATGGGCAGGGTTGGGTATTGGCACCGGCCTTGTGAAACATGCCCTCCAACGCTGCGTTCAGGCCGCTTCGCTGATCGGCGGGCGGGCCTTGCTGGTCAACGCCGTCGACGGGGAGGCGGCCGAGTTCTGGAGGCGGCGCGGCTTCGA
>CAYQRX010000380.1:0-2858 GCA_964419865.1 uncultured Hyphomonas sp.
GGCCGCGACATGGCGCCGGGCAGCCGGCAGCATGAGGAAATCCTCGTGCGGCGCCGGCCAGACACGGGCGAGCCCATCGGCATGTTCGCGGGCCAGAAATGCCATCAGCGGCGTGACCGGCCAGACACCGCGGTCAACCAGTGCGGCCGGGCTGGTCATGGGCGTGCCCATGATCCACCTCCTTCCAGACATGCCGTGAGCGCACCAGTCGCGCTGCAGGCAATTTTCGGATTCAGTTTGGTGAAATCAGCTGGCCACCGGCAAAAGCGCGGGGGCCGCTCAAGCGCGCTCCCCAAGGCTTTGAGGAGCAGGTATGAATATCGATACTCTGCTTCATCTGGCTTTTCCGTTGTTTCTGTATTCGGATCATCATCTTTCTACGGATGAAGTCCCGGAGTGCAAGATGGGCGTAATGTCAGCGCTGCGACATTCTGTCAACCCGGGAATTGAAAAATTTTCACGCCGGTGGGCTGAAGCGCGAAGGCTTCAGCCCTTGATGCAGACGATCTGCTTCAGCGTATGGACAATCTCTACAAGGTCCGACTGGGCGGCCATCACGGCGTCGATGTCCTTGTAGGCCATCGGCGTTTCGTCAAGGACGCCTGCATCCTTCCGGCATTCCACGCCGGCCGTCGCAGCGATGTGGTCGTCCAGTGTGAAGGTGCGCTTCGCCTCGGCCCGGCTCATCGTGCGCCCGGCCCCATGCGAGCAGGAACAGAACGCCTGCGCATTGCCCTTGCCGCGCACGATGAAGGATTTCGCCCCCATCGAACCCGGGATGATGCCGAGCTCATCCTTCCGGGCGCTGACAGCGCCCTTGCGGGTGACCCAGACATCGGCGCCGAAATGGTGTTCCCGCTCCACATAATTGTGGTGGCAGTTCACCGCCGATTTTTCCAGCGTGAAGGCCGGCAGGCAATCGCGCATGGCCATCAGCACACGGTCCATCA
This sequence comes from uncultured Hyphomonas sp., assembly GCA_964419865.1. Lineage (GTDB taxonomy): Bacteria > Pseudomonadota > Alphaproteobacteria > Caulobacterales > Hyphomonadaceae > Hyphomonas. Next base: position 951 of record CAYQRX010000380.1, read on the forward strand.
TCACTTCGCGGTTGAGGCGCGCATAATCCTGCGCCCAGCCGACGGCTTCGGTATAGTCGTCGAACAGGGGTTCGCCTTCCACGAAGAAGGCAAGATCCTTGTCCGGAACGTGATAGCCGAGCACCCGCTTCTCCAGAGCCGCGCGGGCCTCCTGGATGAAATAGGTACCGATGATGTTGCCCGTGCCGCGCGAACCGGAATGGAGCATCACCCAGACGCGGCCCGCTTCATCAAGGCAGAGCTCGACGAAATGGTTGCCGCCGCCGAGCGTGCCGAGCTGTTTGGCGAACTGCGTGCGCTGGATGCGCTTGTGTTTCGCGAGGATTTTCTCAAGCCGCTCATGCAGGCCGGAATTGCGCAGCGCCGTGGCCGCGCGCGCCGGCGCGTCCTTGTGATTCCCGCCCGGGCCGTTGCCCACGGGAACCTTGCGCTCGATCTCGCTGCGCAGGGCAGCGAGACTGTCCGGCAGCTCGTTCGCCGTGAGGCTGGTGCGGATCGCCATCATGCCGCAGCCGATGTCGACACCGACCGCCGCCGGGATGATGGCGCCCCGGGTCGCGATCACTGAGCCAACCGTGGCACCGCGCCCGAAATGCACGTCGGGCATCACCGCAAGGTGCGAATGCACGAAGGGCAGACCGGCGACATTCTCCAACTGCTCGCGCGCGGCATCGTCCACCGGCACACCCTTCACCCAGGCCTTGATGCGGCCGCCGGCAAAGGTCTCGAAGGCTTCAAACTCTTTCATCGTCTTTCAAGCTTCGCTCTGGAAGCCCCTCCTGTTCAAGCCCTCCGCGCGGCCCCTTCGGATTTCAGACAAGAAAAAACCCTCCGGGCGAAACGCGCGGAGGGCGGCATAAGACCCTTTCGGGCCCCGGGACTGATCGGCAGTCCCTATCCAGCAACCTCCAAGCGGAAACGCACTGCGTCCTGCTCGAGGACGCGGGCTTTCCTTGGCTGATTGAAATACCGGCAGGACATCTGCGGTGCTCCGTTGCTGAATGGAGGCGCCGTATGATGGAACCGGCCAGGAGCGTCAAGCAGAAAAATGAAACGCCCTGGAGGCGTGCTCCGGGGCGTTCTGATTTCCTTGCGGAAAAATCTTTGGCCGGATTATTCGCCGGCCTCGAGTTCGGCCTCATGACGGGCCCTGTCGGCTGCGCCTTTGGCGCTCTCGTCACGGTCGACCAGCTCAAGCACGGCGAGCGGCGCATTGTCGCCCGGGCGGAAGCCGGCTTTCAGCACGCGCGTGTAGCCGCCATTGCGGTCCTTGTAGCGCTCGCCGAAGACTTCAAACAGCTTGCGGACAGCGGTTTCGTTGCGGACCTGCGAGATGGCTGCGCGGCGCGAGGCCAGGTCGCCCTTCTTGGCGAGGGTGACCAGCTTGTCCATCAGGGGGGCCATTTCCTTGGCCTTCGGCAGCGTGGTGACGATCTGTTCGTGCTCGATCAGGCTCGCCGCCATGTTGGCGAACATCGCCTTGCGATGCGAGGTCGACTTATTGAGCTTGCGGTGGGCAATCTGGTGGCGCATGGCGTCGTTCCTTCCGAGGTGGTCAGGCCCCGGTCATTCCTGGGCTAGATGTGATCGTCGTATTTCTTGGCGAGGCCTTCGATGTCCTCCGGCGGCCAATCCGGCACTTCCATGCCGAGATGCAGACCCATACCGGCGAGGACTTCCTTGATCTCGTTCAGCGACTTGCGGCCGAAGTTCGGGGTGCGGAGCATTTCCGCCTCGGACTTCTGGATGAGGTCGCCGATGTAAACGATGTTGTCGTTCTTGAGGCAGTTGGCCGAGCGAACGGAAAGCTCGAGCTCATCGACCTTCTTGAGCAGGACGGGGTTGAAACCGAGGTCGGTTTCGTCGGCCGAACTGCCGGCATCAAGGGTAGGCTCCTCGAAATTGATG
>CAYQRX010000381.1:0-2855 GCA_964419865.1 uncultured Hyphomonas sp.
CGCGCCAGCACATCCACCGCCCCGGCGGCGTGCGGGCCGATCCAGCGGTCGTGACTCGACTTGATCGGCAGCGCGTTCAGATGGTTCCACCGCACCCGGCCGACCTTGTGCGCGATGACGAGGTCGGCCGCCTCCAGCACTTTCAGATGCTGCATCACCGTGCAGCGGTCGAGCGCAGGAAACGCCGCGCACAGCTCTCCCGTCGTCTGCGGATGGTCTTTCAGCGCATCGAGGATCGCCCGGCGCACCGGGTTCGCCAGCGCCTTGAAGATCCGGTCTTCGCTTGTTTCGGTGCCCGCTCTTGACATGTTATATTTTTATAACATGATGCAGGCCACATCAAGCCCCGGAGACAGATCATGGACCTGAAATTCGAAGTCAGCGGCCGCATCGCCCGGCCGGTCGAGGAGGTATTCGAGGCCGTCGTGAACCCGGAGAGACTCTCGGCCTATTTCACCACCGGCGGCGCGAAAGGCCGGCTCGAGACCGGCGCGACCGTGACCTGGGATTTCGCCGACTTTCCCGGTGCCTTCCCGGTCAAGGTCGTCGAGGTCGAGAAGAACCGCCGCATCATCTTCCAGTGGGACGCGGGCGACACCGCCGCCGAACCCGGCGGTGAGGCCGGCGCCTATCAGACGCAGGTCACCATGCGCTTCGAAGCGCTGGAGGACGGGCGTACCCTCGTCACCATCGCCGAGGAAGGCTGGCGCCAGACGCCGGAGGGGCTGAAATCCACGCTCGATAACAAGGGCGGCTGGATGCACATGCTCTGCTGCCTGAAGGCGTGGATGGAGCATGGCATCAATCTGCGCGAAGGCATGTTCCGCTAGAACGCTGCGCCGGTTGCCTGTAGCATGGCGCGCATGACTGAACGTGATGCAGATGATCTTGCGAGCCTGATCCGCAATGCGGGGCGTGTCGTTGTCTTCACCGGCGCGGGCATTTCCACCGAAAGCGGCATCCCGGATTTCCGCTCGCCGGGCGGGGTCTGGTCGAAGATGAAGCCGATCATGTTCCAGGATTTCGTCGCCTCGCGCGAAGCCCGCCGGGAATCCTGGAACCGCGTGTTCAACCGCACCGCCGGCTGGACCGGCGCGGCGCCTAATGCCGGCCATTACGCCGTCGCCAAACTGGTCGAAGCCGGCAAGGTCTCCAGCGTCATCACCCAGAATGTCGACAACCTGCATCAGGAATCCGGCGTGCCGGCAGAGCGTGTGATCGAGGTTCACGGCAATGCGAGCTTCGCCAAATGCCTGAACTGCGGCAAGCGCTATGAATTCGAAGCGCTGAGGCCCCGCTGGGAAGCGGATGAGGACATCACCTGCCTCTTCTGCACCGGCCTTGTGAAATCGGCGACCATCTCCTTCGGCCAGCCGATGCCGGAAGATGAGATGGAACGCGCCACCGAAGAAGCCATCCTCGCCGACCTCTTCCTCGTCCTGGGCTCCTCGCTCGTGGTCTACCCGGCCGCCGGCCTTCCCATTGTAGCCAAGAAAGCCGGCTCCGGCCTCGCCATCATCAACCGCGAGGAAACCGACCTCGATCCGTATGCGGACATGGTCCTGAACACAGAGATCGGGCCGCTGATGAGCGCGGTGATCGAGCGGCTTTAGCGCCTTTTCCGCACCAACTCGGGCCCCGGACTTTTGGCCCAGTCCAGACTACAGCACGACTTAACGATTGACCGTACGATACCAGTCAATCGCCTCTGCCTCGGTATTGGTTACAAACGCACTCTTCCCTTCCTGATACTGCGTTCCCGATTCTATGAGGGCCGACTTGAGAGCGGAATACTCAAGCGCCTTTTGAGGATGAAATCTCAGGAAATCGCTGAACGCAAGGTGGCGTTCGATGTGCGGTGATCCTTCTTCAAAGATGTGCAGGTGGTGTGTCCTACGACCTTGTCCGTCCACTTTCCGGAAATAGCGCCGTCCGTCGATGCCGTAGGCTCCCATTGCTTCGTAGCCGAGCGCTTCGACGTTACCTGACACGGCTTCCATCCGATCCAGCCAACGGACCTCGCCCAGAATGTCGATGATCGGTTTCGCCAGGATGCCAGGGATCGCCGTGCTCCCAATATGATGAAGTGCAGTGCAGTTTTCCCCGATCACGCGCTTGAGACCACGAGCTTCGGTTAAGAACGCCTCGGCCCACTCCTGATCATGCGGAACGATGCGCGTAGTCATAGTCGGCCGTTCAACTCACCCCCCAAACGTCCCGCCTCGCGGGAAACCCTTGGGTACCACCTTGCCCGCCTGGGCGCGCTGGCCTTTCCACTCTTTCCACTCTTCGAAGGCGCGGAAACGGTCGCCGGTGCGCACGATCAGGCCGTCGCGCTTGTCGAAAGTGATGAGGTCGGCAAGCTCTGCCCCGCCGCTATAGGATTGCAGCTTGTTGCCTTTGCCGCGCGGCATTTCGGGCAGATCCTTCAGCGGGAAGATCAGCATCTTCCGGTTTGTTCCGACCACCGCAATCATGTCGCCCGTCACCGGCGTGCAGACAAGCAGCTGCCCGCCGCCGGTGTTGACGATCTGCTTGCCCGCCTTGCGGTTCGATTCAAGCTCCGCCTCCGGAACAACGAACCCATAGCCGGTGGACGAGGCCATCACGCGTTTGCGTTCCGGATCGAACCTGAACATGCCGACGATGTCGACATTGTCCTCCAGCTCGATCGACAGCCGGATCGGTTCGCCATGCCCGCGCCCGCCCGGCAGCCTGTCCGCCGCCAGCATGAAGGCGCGCCCGTCGGACGACATGAAGACCAGCCGGTCGGTGCTCATCACTTCCTCGGTGAAGGCGAGGCCGTCGCCTTCCTTGAACTTGATCGAGTCCGGATCGAGCCCATGGCCCTTCAT
>CAYQRX010000382.1:0-2845 GCA_964419865.1 uncultured Hyphomonas sp.
ATCGAAGGCCGCATAGAAGCTGCCGCGCTGAATGCCGGCGGCCGCCTGCAGACGGTCGATGTCGGCTCCGGCATATCCATACGTCCAGAACACATCGACAAAGGCGTCGAGCGCTTCGGAGCGGTCAAAAATGCGCGGTCTGCCAGCCATTCCGCCTAATTGGGTCGCAGCGGGATGGCCGGCAAGCCTTTTTTCAGCCAATCACGGGGCGGCCGACACCGCCTGCCGGATACGAGCCGTGATCGCCGCCTCTGTTTCCCGGTGGGTCATCGTGTCGACGACCGCCTGTCTGTCGATATCGACGAGAAGGAGGAGGCCCGTCTTGATCCCCCCGGCGAAATGCGTCCGGATCGCCTCGCCGATGCCGAGGCTGTCTGCTTCTGCAAAGACGGCGTCCCTGTCCCGGCGGGTATAGTCTATGCGCACAAAAGTCACCGCGTCCCAGGCGTCGGAGGCAATCACCTTCTCCAGCTTCGGGTCCAGCGCGCGGCAGTTCGGGCACCAGTCGGCATGCACCCGCACCGCCGCGATCCGGGATGCCTCGACCGGGCGGCTTGCCTCGCTCGGCGGGCCGGACGGCGCCGCGCATGCGCTAAGCGGAACAAGACCCGCCAGGACGGCGAGGCCGGCGGCCCTGATTGATTGCAACATGAATGTCTCCTCTCTGGATGGCTATAATTGACTGATTAGTCCAGATATTGGTTTTCTGGCTCTGACAATTGCGTGATCCGTATTGAGATGATGCCGGGGATCACTCATTCTCTGCCCAACTCAGCCGGGAGGGCCGCACAATGAACCAGATCGCCACCAGAACACCCGCCTTCATCCTTGCCGCCTTCCTTGCCTTCATGGGGCTACAGAAATTCGTCGGCGACGTGCCGATATTCGAAATCATCGAAACCAATCTCGCGCAGCAGACCGGTCTCGGCCTCGCCTTCGTCGAACCCTATGGCCGCTATCTGACCGGCATCCTCGAATTCGCCGCGGCCGGCCTGCTCGTATTTCGCCGCCGCTGGGGCGCGCTCCTGGCGCTGGCGATCCTCGCCGGGGCGATCGTCGCGCATCTGACCGTCCTCGGCATATCCACACCGGTCTCAGGCGAGCCGGGCGCCGAAACGAGCCCTATGCTCTTCCTCATGGCGCTTGCGGCCTCCGCAGTCGCGGCTCTCACCTTCTGGATCGAGACGAGAAAGCCGGCCGGGCCCTGATCGCCTGGCGACAAGCCCTGTGGAAAGATTGCATTGACTTGGCCCCCAAAGCCGCGCATAGCCCCGCTGGTTAGGACGGCTCGCCCGTCCGGCCGGGTCTGCGTGAGCGAGCCTAGGCAGGTTTCCTGCCCGCGTTCCAGACCCCGCCTTAGAGACATTCATCCACCCACGTCCTGAATCACGCCGGGCCGTCCACTGTGCCCCCTCGCGGCAGCCCAATCGGCTGCCTGCAAATGATTCATGTTCTGAAAGATCCCATGACCGATTTTAATGCCTTCGGCCTTACCGGCCGCGTTCTCGCTGCGCTGACCAAAGCCGGCTACACTGCCCCCACCCCCATCCAGCAGCAGGCAATCCCGCTGGCCCTTGCCGGCCGCGATATTGTCGGCCTCGCCCAGACGGGCACCGGCAAGACAGCCGCCTTCGCCGCCCCCATCCTTGACCGGCTCGCCCGCACGCCCTCGCCGGCCCCGGCGCGCGGCGCCCGCGCCCTGGTCCTCGCCCCGACGCGCGAGCTAGCCGCGCAGATCGCCGACTCCTTTGAGACCTACAGCGCCGGCCTCTCCCTGCGCACCGTGATGGTTTGCGGCGGCAAGAAGATCGGCGGCCAGATCCGCCAGCTCGAACGCGGCGCCCATATCCTCGTCGCAACCCCCGGCCGCCTCATCGACCTGATGGAACAGCGCGCCGTCACGCTGAAGGATGTGGAAGTCCTCGTCCTCGACGAGGCCGACCAGATGCTCGATCTCGGCTTCATCCATGCGCTGAAGACGATCGCCCGCTACCTGCCGGCAAAACGCCAGACCCTGTTCTTCTCGGCCACGATGCCGAAGATGGTCGCCGAACTCGCCGCACAATATCTCAACAATCCGGCGCGGGTCTCCGTTGCCCCGCCCGCCACGACGGCCGAGAAGATCGAGCAGCGCATCTGCTTCGTCGAACAGGCCGAGAAACAGGCCCTCCTTGCCGAGACCATCCGACAGCCGGAAGTACGCACCGCACTCGTCTTTGTGCGGACGAAGCACGGCGCCGACGCGGTTGTCCGCCGTCTCGCCAAGGACAATATCGACGCCGTCGCCATCCATGGCAACAAGAGCCAGGCCCAGCGCGAGCGCGCCCTTGATGCCTTCCGCGAAGGCCGGGTGCCGGTCCTGATCGCCACCGACATCGCCGCGCGCGGCATCCATGTCGACGCCCTCACCCATGTCATCAATTTCGACCTTCCGGACGTGGCCGAACAATATGTTCACCGCATCGGGCGCACCGCGCGCGCCGGCGCGTCGGGCGTTGCGATCTCCTTCGTCTCCCGCGCCGAGCGGCCCCTTCTGCGCGACATCGAGAAGCTGACCGGCCTGAAACTCGCCCCGCGCGGCACCGCCGAGGAAGAAGCCGGCAGCCCGGATGCCCGCCGCCGTCAGGGCCAACGCCAGAGCCAGGGTCAGGGCCAGGGCCAGCGCCGCAGCCAGCAGCCCTCCGGCAAACAGCACCGCAAGGGCCCGCCGGCTCCCCGCTCCGGCGACGCCCCGTCGTCACGTGCCTCCGGCGGCCAGTCATCCAGCCAGTCTGCCGGCCAGCAAGGCTCCGGTAATCCGGGCCGCAACCATTCCAACAACCATGCCAACGGCAATGGCGGCAAC
>CAYQRX010000383.1:0-2836 GCA_964419865.1 uncultured Hyphomonas sp.
CAGTATCGTATCCTTGGCGGGCTTCGTGGCGAATGGAACACATTCGACTGGGAAACCGCGCTGGTTTATTCGGAAGCTACGGTGCGCGACCGGCAAGGCGGGGTCAGTGCAACTCGGATGCAGGAAGCATTGTCCTGGTCCACTCCCGATGCGTACAATCCTTTCAACGGCGGCAACCCGAACGATCCAAGCGGGCGTGACACCAATCCGTCAAACGCCGCCGCCATCGCTTACGCGGCAATCACTACGGAGCGTTATTCCAAGACAACGCTGAGCCAATGGGACTTCAAGCTGACCAAGGGCGATCTCTTCGCTCTGCCCGGCGGAGATGTCGGGATGGCCACGGGTGTCGAGTTCCGGCGTGATACGCAGCTTGATGACCGCGATCCACATGTTGATGGTACGCTTACCTTCACCAATGTTGTTACAGGCAATACATCGCCGAGCGACCTGATCGGCACCAGCGACACGCCGGACACCAAAGGCTCACGCTCGGTCGGCGCGGCCTTCGTCGAATTCGCCGTGCCCCTGGTTTCGCCGGAAATGAATGTTCCGCTGGTACAAAGTCTCGAAATGCAGGCGGCCGGTCGCTACGAGAATTACTCGGATTTCGGCGACATAGCCAAGCCGAAGGTGGCCCTTGCCTGGACGGTCGTTGACGGTCTGCGGTTCCGCGGCTCCTGGGCCCAGTCCTTCCGTGCGCCAAACCTCGAACAGGTCAATGCGACGGTCGTGTCCCGTTCGAATACCCGCACTGATTGGGTGCGCTGCGAAGCCGATCTGCGGGCTGGACGGATTACCAGTTTCACCCAATGCGGCCAGGGTTTCGCCACGACAGGCCGGCGCTCCGGCAACCCGGACCTGAAAGCGGAAACCGCTGACACCTGGACCGTTGGCGCCGTTCTGCAGCCGCGCATAATCCCCGACCATATCGGCTCGATTACCTTCACCGCCGATCTCTGGAATGTCGAACAGGAAGGCCTGATCGGGATTTATGGCGAAGGCAATGCGCTGATCCTCGACTACCTTCTGCGCACTCAAGGCTCGAGCAATCCCGACGTGATCCGGGCTGATCCGACTGCAGACGAAATTGCCGCCTTTGCCGGCACCGGTCTCGATCCGGTTGGCAGGGTTCTTTTTGTGAACGATTCCTACCGGAACCTGCAGCCGCAAACCGTCAAGGGTCTTGACCTGTCGGCATCCCTCGCCCTGCATGAAACACCCGTCGGGCGTATCAGCGTAGACCTCAACGTCGCTCATCTCCTCGAATATGAGCGGGCGCCGTCACCCGATATCCAGTCTCTGCTTGATGCGCGCGCAGCAGGCGAGATCAATGCCAACACAATCATTCCGGAAGGCGGCGACCTGCTGCGCCAAAACGGCTCGCCCAGTTGGAAGTGGAATGCGTCACTGACATGGCAGCCGACCGAAGCGCTGACTTTCGGAGCCTATACACAGTATATCGGCAGCTTCTTCGACACGACGATCGTCAATTCGGATGGTGAGAACTGGCGCGTGGACGATCAGCAGACGGTGAACTTTTATGCACAGTACAGCTTTGATGAGGGTGTGGTGAAAGACACCCGTGTGCGTCTCGGCGTGCGCAATGCCACTGACGAGCTTCCCCCGATGGACTCCAGCTCCACCGGCTATAATGGCGCCCTCTACCAGCCCTATGGCCGCTACTGGTACGCCAGCATCCGCAAGAGTTTCTGATCGTCCAAAGACAGAAACAACTCATCGATAAAAAAGGGGCCCATCCGGGCCCCTTTTCATTTCTGTCTTTCGCCCCGGGTCAGGCCAGATCGAACCGGTCGGCGTTCATGACCTTCGTCCAGGCGGCGACGAAGTCCTTCACAAACTTCTCCCTGTTGTCATCCTGGGCGTAGATTTCAGCATAGGCTCGCAGGATCGAGTTCGATCCGAACACCAGATCAACGCGCGTCGCCGTGAAGCGCGTCTTGCCCGATTTGCGCTCCACGATGTCGTAGAGGTTCTTGCCTTTCGGCACCCACTTGTACGCCATATCCGTCAGGTTGACGAAAAAGTCGGTGGTCAGCGCCCCTTCTTTGTCCGTGAACACACCGTGCTTGGCGCCGCCATGGTTCGTGCCGAGGACGCGCATTCCGCCGATCAGGCAGGTCATTTCCGGTGCCGTCAGGCCCATCAGCTGGGCGCGGTCGAGCAGCAGCTCTTCCGGCTGGACCGCATAGTCTTTCTTCACCCAGTTGCGGAAACCATCGGCCAGCGGCTCCAGAACGTCGAAAGAGGCTGCGTCGGTCATTTCGGCCGTCGCGTCGCCGCGGCCCGGCGCAAATGGCACGTCGACACTGAAGCCCGCCGCCTTGATCGCCTGCTCGACACCGACATTGCCGGCCAGAACGATCACATCGGCGAGGCTCGCTCCAGCCTCCTTGGCAATCGGCTCGAGCACCGAAAGCACCTTGGCGAGACGCGCCGGCTCGTTGCCTTCCCAATCCTTCTGCGGGGCCAGGCGGATGCGGGCCCCATTGGCGCCGCCGCGCATGTCAGATCCACGATAGGTGCGAGCGCTGTCCCAGGCGGTCGAGACCATTTCCGAGATCGACAGGCCGCTGGCTGCAATCTTCGCCTTGAGCGCGCCGACATCATAACCTTTCGGGCCGGCCGGGACCGGATCCTGCCAGATCAGGTCTTCCTTCGGCGCATCAGGGCCGATGTAGCGCTCCTTCGGGCCGAGGTCGCGGTGGGTCAGCTTGAACCAGGCGCGGGCGAAGCAGTCATCGAAGTAGGCCGGATCGGCCATGAACTTCTGGCAGATCGCGTTGTAGATGGGGTCGACCTTCATCGCCATGTC
>CAYQRX010000384.1:0-2835 GCA_964419865.1 uncultured Hyphomonas sp.
CATCAAGGGCTCGGTGCTGCTGGCCGGGGAGGGCGTCAACGGCACCATCGCCGGCAGCCCCGACGCCATCGAGGCGGCGCTTGGCCTGCTGCGCGCCATTCCCGGCAATGAGGGGCTGGAGGCGAAGTTTTCTGGGGCGGCCGCTATGCCCTTCCTGCGGCTGAAAGTTCGCCTGAAGCGCGAAATCGTCACTATGGGCGTGCCGGGCACGGACCCCAATGATCTCGTCGGCACCTATGTGAAGCCCGAAGACTGGAACGCGCTGATCTTGGACCCGGACACGGTCCTCATCGACACGCGCAACGATTATGAAGTCGCCATCGGCACCTTTGAGGGCGCCATCGACCCGAAGACGGAAACCTTCCGCCAGTTCCCCGAATGGTTCCGCGCGTTTCGGGAGAAGCTGGAGGCTGAAGGGCGCAAGCCGAAGATCGCCATGTTCTGCACCGGCGGCATCCGCTGCGAGAAGGCGACGAGTTTCGTGAAGGCCGAGGGCATCGAGGACGTGTTCCATCTGGAAGGCGGCATCCTCAAATATCTCGAAGACGTGCCGGAAGCGGCGAGCCTCTGGCGCGGGGAATGTTTCGTGTTTGACGAACGTGTCTCGGTTTGTCCCGATCTGTCCCCGGGAAGTCACGTCCTGTGCCATGCCTGCGGCCATCCGGTCTCACAGGCGCAGCGCGCAGACCCCGCCTATGTCGAGGGCGTCTCCTGTCCGCACTGTATCGACAAGATGACGGAGACCCAGCGCGCCCGCTTCGCCGAGCGTCAGCGCCAGATCGACCTCGCAAGGAAGCGCGGCGTCCGGCATGTCGGGCCAGACGCCGAAATCTCGTTCAGTTCCAGGGATTGAACCGGCGCGGCGGCAGGGGCGGGATACCATCAGAGCCGCCATTTTCATCTTCTCTCCGGACCGAGAGGATGTCCGAAGGCTCCGGCAGGTCCGGGACCGTGTCCGGCAGATCCTCTGTGCCGTCGATGACCACCGTGCGCGGCGGCGGGGGCGCTGTTTCGGCAGGCTTTTCCGGCTCAGGCGGGGCGGTGACCGGGGTACCGAGCGCGCCGACGCCATAAGGGATACCCGACAGCGAGAAACGCTGCTGCATCGGCGCCGGCCTGGCAGGTTCGGGGTCCGGCTCGGGCTGAGGCTCAGCTTGGGGCTGGGGCGCCGCCTCTGCCACCGGCTCCGGGCCGGGCGGCGCTTCGGGGGCGGCAGCTTCCGCCGGGGCTTCCAGCTGTGGTTCGGGAGCAGGTGCGGGCGCCTCCGGCGTCACCGGCACATGGGTGTTGATCTGGTCAGCGAGCGTGGCAACAGCCGCCGTGATCGCGCCTTCGCCGTCCATCTGCGCCGTCTCGTCGGTTGCGGTTTCGGCCTCGGCTTCAGGCTCGGCTGGGGGCGGCGCCTCGTCTTCCTTTTCGGCCGCCTCGAGGCCGGCCAGCAGGGTGCGGATCGCCTTTTCGGTGCCGCGCGCATGGCGGTGGGCCTCACGGAACAGTTCGCCGACAAACTGCGGATACGGGCGGCCATCGACATCCTTCTCGTCGGCAAACTCTTCCGGCGTGCAGGTCTCGATCTCGCGGCCGAGCGCATCGGTCAGCAGGATGCCGTGCGGCTCCGGCGTCAGCACGACGCGGTAGCCTTCGGTATCATGCACCAGCGTGCCGTCCTCGCCCTCGATCCAGGCAACGCGGTGCCGGCGTGTCATTTCGCCGAGCTTGTCGATCAGCTTCTTGGTCGAAGGATGCAGCATTCTGTTCCCGCCTTCTCATCCGTTTTTCACATCACCTGCCGCTAGGATTAGCCGGTCAGGCGGCAAGATTCAAACCATGCCTGATGTCATTGCGGCAAAGTTTGCCTCCGGCCCCGGACATGCAGGATTCGCGCCGCAGGCGAGTATTATTCGGGCAGCGGCGGCAGCCAGGTCTGGCGTGTGACGAGCGCGTCGTCGCCGTTTCCTTTGAATTCAAGCCGGAAGGCGTCACTTTCGCAGACCAGGTCGCCGTCCCCGGCGGGTGTGCACTCCGCCTTCATCGCGGCCGGCACATCGCCAAGGCGTGTCAGCCCGGCACGGATGCCGCCCGGGCCGGCCACCGCGCTGTTCCCGGTTGAAACGGCCCCGGCAAAGCCGCGCGTCCAGTCGGGCGTGATGATGAAGACCGGGACCTCGCTGCCCGGCGCGCGGACATGGAAAGCCGGCGTCTCGGCATCGGCAATCGAGACGACGGAATAGCCGGGAAAGGCGCGCTCGGCGGCGGCCAACGTGAAGGGGATGGTCTCGCTGATCGCCCCGGCGCCGCCCGGGCCGATACGCAGCACCGGATCGGCCGGCGGGGCGTCTGCGTCTGTCTCGCCGTCCGGCACATCCGCAGCCGTGCAGGCGGCAAGGATCAGGGCGGCGAGCAGGACGGACGGCTTCATGCTGTCAGTTTAAGCCGGAACCGTCCGCAGGGAGAAGGGGGCCGACTTCTTTTCTGACCTCCGCGACATCCTGGAGGAAGGTTTTCACGGGCTGGTCGGCATCCACCGAAAGGTCGGAGCGGAAGCCGCGCACAACGCCGTCCGGCGAAACCAGCAGATAGGTCGGCGTCCAGCTGATCTTCAGCGTCTCGCGCAGGCTCCCGTCGGTGTCCAGCGCCGTGGGCAGGGTAAAGCCCATGGCATCGAAATAAGCTTCCAGCGACCCATACTTGCCGAACATTTCCTCCGGCGTTGCGCGGGCGCGACTTGCGGGGACATGGATCGACAGGAAATCGAGATCCGGGTCCTGCGCGATCGCGCGTCTCAGCGCGTCGGCATAGGGCGCATCGCGCACACAGTCGCCGCACCAGGCGCCC
>CAYQRX010000385.1:0-2828 GCA_964419865.1 uncultured Hyphomonas sp.
GCGGTTGAAAGCGGCAACCCATCTTCGGGCTTGCGACTCGACTTCAGCGGCGACGACCAGGCATTGAGCGAACTGCTGGCATTGGCCATCGCGCGTGGCTTGCCGGTGGTCAGCTTCAGCGAGGAGCGCGGCGATCTGGAAGACGTCTTCCTGCAGGTGACGCAGGCGGCGGCTGATTAGAACGGCAACCGCGCCCGCAGCGCTAGGATATAATGTAAACCCATGACGGCCGAAACAACACCCGCATCCCCCGCCACCCCGCGGCGACCCTGGACCGGGCTGCTCAACAACCCGGTAACGATGAAAGAACTGCGCAGTCGCATGCGCGGCCGGCGGGCGTTTGCCGTGCTGACGATATACCTGATCGTCCTCAGCGCGGCGATCCTCTTCGTCTACCTGATCTACCTGTCTAGCGCCGCCATCCCCAGCAGCACGATGGCTCGCACGTCGGGCAAGGGCTTGTTTGCCGCCGTGTTGGGCGTGCAGATTCTCCTGGTCACCTTCATGGGTCCGGCCTTTACCGCCGGCGCCATCAGCGGCGAGCGCGAGCGGCAGACCTACGACCTACTGCGCACCACTCTCCTGTCGGCCGATGCTTTCGTGCTAGGCAAACTCGTCTCGGCCCTCAGCTATATTTTTTTGCTGGTGATCGTCTCCATCCCGCTGCAAAGCCTCGCCTTTTTGCTGGGCGGGCTGTCGCCGGTGGAACTGCTGCTGTCGCAACTGCTGGTTCTGATCGCCGCATTGCCCTATGCCCTCTACGGCCTGTGGTGTTCAGCGGCCATGCGCTCGACGCTTGCCGCCACGGTGGCGACCTTTGCCGGGACGCTATTCTTCACGTTCGGCATCCCGAGCCTGGTCTTCATCGCCATCGTCCTGATGGGCATGACCGGCGTGGCCATGGGGACGCCCGATCCCGCGCTCGAAGCTATCCTGATCTATGTAGGGCTGGTGTTGGCGGCCACAAATCTCCCGGCGACACTGATCCTCAGCGAGACATTCCTGCTCAATCAGGACACACTCCTCGGCTACACCCACTTCATTGGTACACAGTCGATGTGGATATTCTCGCCGTGGTGGCTGTTCATCATCTTTCACGTGCTGGCCGCCATCGTTTTCTATATCGCCACGGTTCGCCGCGTGCGCCGGGTTAGCGACGTATGACCAAAGGCGAGTTCGCCTCCCTGCTTTCTTTCCTGCGCGAGTGGGACGGCCGCCGGCGACTGCAGGAATTGCTGCGCATTTTGCCGCTGGGGCTGGCCGTCGGATTATTCATCGGCCTGGGAGCGGCGTTGCTCAGTCGCGCCCGGCCGCTGCTGGCCCGTGGTGAGTTAACCGTACTGGCCCTGGCGGCGGCTCTGGTGGCCGTTTCGGTCGCCGGCCTGGTGGTCATGCTGCGGCGGCGGTCGCCCGGCGAGCAGGCGCGCTTCGCCGACCGGCAATTCGGCCTGCGCGAGCGGATGACGGCCGCCGTCGAGATCCAGTCTGGCCTGTTGCCGGTTGATGAGGCAATGGCCGCGCGGCAACTGCGCGACGCGCTAGGCGCGGCATCGACCGTGGACGTTTCCCGGCAACTGCCATTGCGGGCGCGCCGGATGGACTGGCTGCCCCCATTGGTGGGTATTAGCTTACTGAGCTTAGCGTTGTGGTTGCCCAATCCACAGGAAACCGTTTTGATCGAACAGCGCGAAGTAGCCGCGGTCGTGGAAGAGCAGTCGCAAGCCCTCGCGGAACTGATCGAGGAAATTCAAAGCGACGAAGCGCTGACCGACGAGCAACAAGCTGCGCTCACCCAACCGCTGGAAGAGGCGCTGGCCGCGCTGGAACGACCCAACCTCAGCCGCGAGGAGGCCGTGGCCGCGCTCTCCGAAGCTGAAGCGGAATTGCGGGCCTTGAACCAGGAACTGGATCCCACGTCGTTAAATAACGCGCTGGCTGAGGCCGCCAACTCCTTATCCGAATCAGGCGAAATGGCTGAGGCGATGCGATCCGGACAGCCGGCAGAGGCCAGTTCTGCCGCGCGCGCGCTGGCCGGATCCCTGGGCGAGCTGGACGCCACGGCGCAAGCTGCGCTGGCCGAGGAATTAGCAAACGCCGCCAACGCGCTCGCATCGACAAACGCCGAACTGGCCGATGCACTGGATCGAGCGGCCGAATCGTTGGCCGCGGGAGATGAAGAAGGCGCACAGAGCGCGCTTGAAGAGGCGGCTGATGAGCTGGCGGAAAGCGGCCAGGCCGCAGCGGCTGCCGCACAGGCATCAAACGCGGCCGAGCAGTTGGGGCAGGCCCGCGGCGAAGTGGCCCAGGGCGCCACAGGCGAACAACCCGGCGGCCAGGGCGAAGGGCAAAGCGCAACGGAAGGCGGCGCGGCACAACAAGGGGGAACGGGAGAATCGGGTAGTATATCGGCAGGCGGCCAGGAAGGTGGGGTCGGCGGACCGTCGGAAGGTGGAGGCCACGTGGAAATTGTGTTCGTCCCCCAGCGACCCGATCTTGGGGCCGAAGGCCAGGACCTCGAGTTGGAAGTGCAATGCCTGTCCGATCCGGAGTCGTGCGGCCCGCTGGCCGGACAATCACCATCAAGCGCCGAGAGTCAGCCCGGCGGCAGTCTCGTTCCCTATGACCAGGTCTTCGGCAATTACCGCGATTCGGCCTTTGAGGCCCTCTCTGGCGGGGATATCCCTATCGGCTTGCAAGATCTCATCCGCGATTACTTTTCGGCTCTGGAGCCTTAGCTGGAGGCGCGTTCGCTCAACAGCGCTTTCAATTCCCGGCGAAAGATCGCCTGCCCTCCATGTGCCGGGTGGCGAACCTTGGCGGCTCGAACG
>CAYQRX010000386.1:0-2826 GCA_964419865.1 uncultured Hyphomonas sp.
GCCGAAGATGTTGGGGCTGCCATCCTTTTCGATCTTCGTGGTGCGCTCGGTGCGTAGCGCCCGCAGGGCCGGGCCGGGGCCCTGGCGATTGAGGAAGACCGTATCGGTCGCGTCAGCATTGAGGATCGCGGTTTTCCAGTTCGGATGGACCGGGCTTTCGGCGCTCGAGAGGATGCGCGTGCCCATCAGCACGCCTTCGGCGCCGAGCGCGAAGGCCGCCGCCATCGTGCGCCCGTCCATGATGCCGCCGGCGGCGACGACCGGGACGGAGACCTTCTCGCAGACCTGCGGGATCAGCACCATCGAGGCGACATCGCGCGCATTCTTGAAGCCGCCGCCTTCGCCGCCCTCGACGATCAGGCCGTCCACGCCCGCTTCGATGGCCCGCAGCGCGCCCGAGAGGGACGGGACGACATGGAAGACGGTGAGGCCCGCCTCTTTCAGCATGCCGGTATATTTCATCGGATCGCCGGCCGAGGTCGTGACGAATTTGATGCCCTGGTCGATGACGAATTTGATGATGTCCGGATCGCGCACGAAAGCCTGGGCGACGTTCACGCCGAATGGCTTGTCCGTCAGCGTCTTCATCTTCCTTATTTCTTCGCGGATTGCGCCGAGCTCTCCCGATGAGGTCTCGATGATGCCCATGCCGCCGGCATTGGAGACGGCCGAGGAGAGCGGCGCGCGGGCGATCCAGCCCATGGCCGCCTGGATGATCGGCTTCTCGATGCCGAGCATGTCGGTGATGCGGGTTCTGATCGGCGCAGCGGGCATGGCGGGCTTCCTCCGGAACGGATCTTGTTGTTTCGGAGGCAATTGAGCGGCCTGACGCGGCGGGATGCAAGGGCGGAGTTGGTCAGCTGCCTCGCGGCACCGGCGTGCCGTGCAGCGCGGCGAAATGCCTTGCGATCAGCCGGGCCGAAGGCAGGAAGGCAAATCCGCCGGCTTCCCGGTAGCTGATGCCGAGCGCGCGGGGCGTGTCCGGCGCGAGGACAAGGGTTGGTGCGTTATGATCGCCGGCGCCGAGCAGGGCGACGATGGGGCCGCGCGGATGGGCAATGCCGACATAGACGATATCGAGCGTCTCCCTGATCGCCGGATACCATGACAACACGCCCCATATCTCGGCGCATTCGGGGCAGAATTCCCGCCATCCATTGGCTTCGAAGCCCGGTGGCAGGAGGAAAAGCGTGTCGCGTGTCATCATGGCCGAACCCTGGTTCAGGATTGGCCGTATCTAGCGCCTTGCGACGGCGATGTCGCGCAGGACGTTGATCTCCAGCATGTCGATCTCGTGCAGCTTGCGCAGGATAGCGCGCACGCCGGTCACGGCCAGCGGCTTTCCATTGTCGTCGGTGACAATGACATGGCGGATGCGGTGATGACCCATCATGTTGAGCGCAGTCGACAGGCTCGTGTCCGGTGTCACGGTGACGACCGGCCGGGTCATCCATTCTTCCGCCCATGCCTTGCCAAGGTCCCCGCCGCCGGCATGAATGGCCCGCACGATGTCGTGATCTGTGAGGATCCCGACAAGCTGGCCGGATGGGCCGGTCACCGCGATGGCGTTTGAGGCTGCGCCGACCAGCCGGCTGACAGCTGTGGTGAGCAGATCTCCCGGCGCACAGGAGAGCAGGGGCGGGTAATCATCGCCAAGGACAGACCGGATCGACATGGGCTACGCTTCCTTTCGGGCACAGGATCAGTCAGGCGGCCTGCTGGCCGTTTTCCAGAAACAGGGGGATGGAGGACAGCCGGGGCCGGGGGCCATGCCTGAAGCGATCCTGCGCCTGCGGGCGCCCGCCAGAAACTGGCGCTCATCACCACGGCTGCGACCTGGCGTCCGGGCCGGCTGGCGCGAGGCTCTGCCACAGATCATGCCGCAACGGAAAGCTGCCATCGAAGGCCGTCCCTGGCAAGAAAATCCGGCAGGACCGATGGCCGAATATCCGTACGGGTGGCCCGATAAGGCCTTGCCGCGCTATCGCCCGCAGCTAGGGTGGCCACAAAGCAGCGGGAGGAGCCATGAGCGCGCAGTACGATATCACCGCGGATAAATGGGGCCGCTTCACCTTCGAGCGGAAGGGCCGTGTGCTGACGGCTTACATCACCTCCGACCATCCGGTGAACGGGGTGGACGAGCAGATGCATACTGAGCTCGCCCTCGTGTTCAACTGCCTGCAGCGCGACACGGAGAGCGACCTCATCATCCTGTCAGGGAAGGGCCGGGCCTTCTGCGCGGGCGGGGATTTCGACTGGTTCGAGGAACAGATTGCCCATCCCGAACGTTTCCGCGCCATCGGCTGGGATGCCAAGCAGATCGTCGTCACCCTGCTTCAGATGGAAAAGCCGATCCTCTGCCGCATGAACGGCGCCGCCGCCGGCCTGGGTGCAACGATTGCGCTCTTGTGTGATGTGATCATTGCCGATGAGGCGGCCAAGATCGGCGATCCGCATGTGAAGGTCGGCCTCGTCGCGGGCGATGGCGGCGCGCTGATCTGGCCGCAGCTGATCGGCTTTGCCAAGGCCAAGGAACTCCTGATGACCGGGGACCTGCTGAGCGCGGCCGAGGCGCAGGCGCTCGGCCTGATCAACTATGCCGTTCCGGCCGCAGAGCTGGACGCAAAGGTCGACGAGATCGCGGGCAAGATCATGGCCAACCCAAAATGGGCCGTGCGCTGGACCAAGACCACCGCGAATATCCCGCTAAGGGCGCTAGCCGCGCAGCTCATGGACGCGAGCATCGGCTGGGAGAGCGTGTCGAACTATCTGGGCGACCGGAAAGAGGCGGTTGCCGCCTTCAAGGAGCGCCGGGCGGCGAAATTG